>NZ_QTLN01000013.1:0-63878 GCF_003602735.1 Bacteroides sp. AF39-16AC
TTCCACCATGGTGGAACGATTTTTACCCCACGGAGGAACGATTAGATGTTAGCACATTAGCACACTAATTGGGGCGAAGTTTTTCTGAAAAGACTTCGCTTCTGATGTATCCGGTTGTAGGATTATATTCTGTCCGCTTCCACATATCCGTGCATCACGGCATAGATAGTCAGCCCGGACACGGACTTGATACCCAGCTTCTCGGTGATATTCTTGCGGTGTGAGATGACGGTGGTCAGGCTGATGTTCAGTTTGTCGGCAATCTCCTTGTTGATGAGACCTTTGGTAATCAGCACCAGCACTTCTATTTCGCGGGCGGAAAGGTCGTGCCCGGCGGCTGTATTTATTGCCATATCCGAGTGTCTGGCGGGTGCCGGCTTTCCGTGGTTTTGTCTGTATTGGTTTCCGTATTGGCGCAGCTGCAGAATGTTTTTTGCCAGATTTTGTTCGTCCTGATAGATGTTTAGCGTCGGCATGCCCGACAGTTGGGGGACGGTTTCACCATTGACCAGCACAATGGTTTTGGGCTTGCGCTCCAGAAAGAAAGCGGTATGCTCGAAGTAAATCTGTGAAGAGATGAAATAATGCACATACATGTCAGGCGTATCATCCATCAGTTCGCCAAAGGAACGGAAAGAGCGGATGATGGCTGTCGGGATGATTTCCTCCAGCAAGTTCTGCAGTCCCAGACAGGAGAGGGTGTTGGAGTCGACGATTGCTATTTCAGGAGTCATTCTCGTTTTTTTGTTTCTGCAAAAATACGGATTATTTTTTAGGGTTTGTCTGTGCGGGGCTGCAAAATGAAAAATTCTCCTATGCAGAACTATTCTCCCTCTCCTTTTGGGGAACGGGGAGTGTCTCCTTTCGCATATTGGCTGGGGCTGACATTGAAATATTTCTTAAAGACTTCCCGGAAGTATTTCCCATCGCAGAAACCGGTTCTTTCTGCTACTTCAGTCACGGAATATTTCCCTTCTTTCAACAGCTCGGCAGCATGTTTCAAACGGATATTCCGTACGAAATCTGCCGGTGCCTGGCCGGTCAGCGCTTTCAGTTTACTGTAGAAACTGGTACGGCTCATATTCAGGAGCGAGCACAATACGTCCACTGTGAAATCGGGATTATCCATGTTCTCCTCGATATGTCTCTTTACATTCGACATGAATTTCCAGTCGAGACTGTTGGAGCAAGTGGTAGTTGTGGAGGGCTCTTCTTCTGTATTGATTTCCAAATTCGCATATCTCTTGCGCAGCAATGCGCGGTTGGCAAGCAGATTGGCAATGCTGGCTTTCAGTATGTTTATGCTGAAAGGTTTTACAATATATTCGTCCGCACCGATATGGAGTCCTTCGAGAATGTTCTTTTCATCTCCCAGTGCCGTCAGCAGTACTACCGGGATGTGGGATGTTTCAATATCGTTCTTGATGGCGATGCATAATTCGTCGCCTCGCATTTCCGGCATCATGATGTCGGAAAGAATCAGTTCCGGCCAGAATTGTTTTACAATGGTCAGCGCTTCCTTGCCGTTGTTGCATACTTGTACATTGTAAATCTTGGAGAAGGACTGAAAGAGGTAGTTGCGCAGCTCGTCATTGTCTTCTACAATCAAGATGCGATGCAGTTTGTCATTGTCTTCAGTCCGGAGTTCTCCGGCAAGTTTCAAAGGAACGGTGGGGACATCCGGTTCATAGAAGGTCTTCTTATCCTTAACGGACAGAGTGAAGTTCTTGAACTGTTCTTTCTCTTTGGGAAGGATGATTCTGACAGTACTGCCTTGGCATTCGGTGCTCTCAATGTATATTTTTCCATTGTGCAGGCTTACCAGCTTCCGCACCAGCATCAGACCGATACCGCTTCCCGTTATTTTGGAGTTGATGGCATTTGTTCCACGGAAGTGCATCTTGAACAGTTTTCTTTGTTCTTTGGCGGGAATTCCTATTCCATTATCTTTGACTTCCAGTCTCCAGGAACTTTTCATGTCATAAACAGAAATGAGTATATCGCCATTTTTGGGAGTATACTTCAGAGCATTGGATATGACATTTTCCAGGATAGAGTCCATCTTCTCTTTGTCGAACCATACATTCATGTAGCTGAAATTGCTTTCGTATCTGAAAGTGATATGTTTTATGGTGGCATAGGTCTGGAAATTGTTGTATATCTCCTTGATGTAAGTATTCAGTTCATATTCTGCTATGTACAGATGAGGGGAATATACTTCTGCCCGTTCAAAGTTTATCAGATTGGTAGTCATGCGCAGGAGGGAGTTGACATTTCTCAGTGCCATGTGCATATTGTTGGTCTCGGCTTCGTTCAGTGTCTTGTTTTCAAGCATTTCTTCCAGAGGTGCCTTTATCAGTGTCAATGGCGTGCGGATATCATGCGCGGTATTGACAAAGAAACGGGTTTTCTCATCGGATATCTTTTTCTGTTTTCTCAGTGCCATGACACGGAAACCGACAACGGACATCAGTACTGTCAGCAGGACATAGCAGGCTATGGCCCAAAAACTGAACCAGACGGGGCGCGCAATGCTGATGTCGATGCTTCGCTCTTCAAAATAAAGATAAGGCTCTTCCTTGGATACCGCCCGTATGTAAAGTTTGTAATCGCCCGAGGCAAGGTTGGTGAAGCGGAGATGCCCTTCTTCACCCAGGCGGTTCCAGTCATCGTAAAAGCCTTCCAGCTTCCAGTAGAAAGCGACATTGTCCGGCGCGTCATAATTGATGGATGAAATGCTGAGGGAAAAAGTGTTCTGGTTATATTTCAGCTTTAACCGGTCTGTCTGGTTGATGTTTTCCTTCAAGGGGGAATTCGGACTGCCGGGAAAGACAGTCTGATAGAGTATCTGAAAATCGCTGAGTATCATAGGAGAGTAGATGTACTTGGGCAAACGGGTTCCTTCGGGGAACTCGATGGCTCCGTCTGTGCTGCCAAAGACAAAACCCTTGTTCTTGCGTAGCGTTCCGGAAGAGGCACTGAAGCAGGAGGACATCAGCCCTTGCTCTTTGGTCCAGTTGTGGAATGTCTTCTCCGTAGGGTGGAAACAGCTGATTCCGTTTTCGGTACTCATCAGGATATGCCCGTCCGACTCGGGGAGTATGGTGTAGATGTTGTTTGAAATCAAGGCACAATTGTCCTTGTGATAATGCTTGAACGTATTGTCCTTTGCGTTGTAGACAACCACTCCGGAGCCGTTTGTTCCTATATATAGAGAGAGGTCTTCCGCTTGGTAAAGTGTGTTGATGTAGGTCGTCTCTTCCTGCAAGGCGACATATTGGAATCTACCCGACTCTTTGTCCAGCAGATACAGTCCGGCACTTGTTCCAATCCACATGTGTCCGTCGTCCTTTTCTGTAATGGCGGTGACGGAATTTATTCCGGGATACAGACGGACGGAATTCAGGGACAAATCGAAGCACTTCAGATTATAGAACCCTCCGGACCAGATATATCCTTTGGAGTCTTTTACGATGTCGCGGATATACTTGTCAGGACGAATGTTGTCCGGATTGAGCAGGTAAGGGGAGAAATATTCTACCGAGAGTGTCCTTTTATTTATTTTGTATACTCCCGAAGTATATCCTCCTGCCCAAATAATGCCGGGTGATACCTCGCATAGCGTAATGAAGATGTGATTCTTGTTTTTCAGTTGATGGTCGAAGGAGCTTAGGAATGAATGCCACTGCCCGGTTTTCGATTGATAAAGGCTGATTCCGTTACTTGTTCCGAACCATAGGTCTCCGTCACTGTCTTCAATGACAGAGTGTACCTGGTCGTTGACCAGCGATTGTCTGTTTCCGATAGAATGCTTTATCCAGTTGTAGCTTTTGTACCGGTTGTCTATAATGGTAATTCCTTCCGGGTAGTTGGCTATCCATATCCGCTTTTCTTCATCAATATAAATGTCATTGATGTTATTGCTGTTCATCTCATTGTGGCTTTTGTAGCTGGAGACGATGTACGGTTCCGAGATACACGAGTTCATGTTGATTTTGTGTATACCCATACCTTCTGTCGCTATCAATAGCTCTGTCTGGTTCAGAGGCTTGATTCGGGCAATGTTTACATCGCTCAAATCCGTATTGGAGTGTATAATCCGTTGTTGCCGTATGTCGTAGGCAAAGACGCCTTTTTCAAAAGTACCGATGAAAAGTCTTTGTGATTCTTGGTGGAAATAGAGTGAACTGATTTGGGCCTGGATTTTGTCAAGAGGTTCAAGAGGGACAATCTGCAATGTCTCATTTTCGAGTTTGACATATCGCAATCCCTTGTCGGTACCCATGAAGAAGTGGTTATTGTCCACTTGTTCGATACTTGTAATGCTGCTTTTCAGTTCATTGGACATTTGATGGACCTCTCCGGTTTGTGTGTCGTAGAGAGCGATGCTGTATCTGCTGCACAGCCAAATCCTGTGATTGCAGTCCATATAGCCGTAGCTGATATTGACCGGTGTCTTGGGCAGTTTATATACTCTGTTGAACACATCGTGTTCTTGGTTGTATTGAAAAATACGACCGGCTTTACCTATGACCCATAATTTCCCTTTCTCTTCAAAATACAGCCAACCGAGATGGATGGGGAAACTTGATTCTTTGTTTTCTTCTATTAATTTATAATGCTTGATGTCTTTTCCATTGTACCGGTCTATGCCTTCGTTGGTGAGGAACCACATGTAACCTACCGAATCCTTTTGAATGTCGAAGATTCTGCGGTTGCTCAATCCGTTTTCCACCCCTATGTATTTATATGTTTGCGCCGTAGCTATGAGAGGCAAAAGGAATAGAAAGCATACAATGTTTATGATGAACCTCATAATAAATACAATATAACAACATATATGTGATAATAGTTTACAAATTAAACGAGAAAAAGTGAAAAATCAAAATTTGGATGTAAATATTATAGCTTAATCAAAGAATGCCTTTGCCGCTTCCGCACATCGTTCGCCGTCAATTCCGGCAGAAACAATGCCTCCGGCATATCCGGCGCCTTCTCCGCAAGGGAACAATCCTTTTACGCGTACATGTTGCAGTGTCTCCTTGTCTCTTGTTATGCGTACCGGCGCCGAAGTACGGGTTTCCACTCCAATCATTGTCGCCTCGTTCGTCAAGAAACCACGGCTGTATTTCCCGAATAGCTGGAAACCTTTGCTCAGGCGTTCTGCAATGAAAGAGGGCATCCAGAAGTGGAGAGGTGAGGAAACCAGTCCCGGTGCATACGAAGTTTCCGGCAGGTCGTAACTCAGTTTTTTCTTAGTGAAGTCTGCCATTCTCTGTGCCGGTGCTGTCTGCTTCATATTGCCTTGTTGCCAGCAGAGGCGCTCCAGATACTCTTGAAAATACATCATGCTTAATTGGGAATTGACGGTTGGCAATTGACAATTAGCCGCGCTGTCGTGCTGCATAGAAATTGTAAATTGTAGATTGTCAATAGTAAATTGCTCTATGTCTTCCGGGCGTAGCTCTACCACCATTCCCGAATTGCTCCAACGGGAACCGCGGTTGCTGGGACTCATCCCGTTGACTACAATCTGCTCGGGACCGCTGGCGGCGGGCACAACGAAGCCGCCGGGACACATGCAGAAGCTATATACTCCTCGTCCGTCTACCTGGTTTACAAAGCTATATTCGGCGGCAGGCAGATATTTTCCCCGTCCGTTCCGGTTGTGATATTGTATTTGGTCTATCAAGGTGGCAGGGTGTTCTAGTCGTACGCCTACGGCAATGCCTTTAGCTTCAATCTCTACATTGTTGGCGGCAAGCCAGCGGTATACGTCCCGGGCGGAGTGACCGGTGGCAAGTATCACCGGGCCGAGGAAAGTCTTGCCGGTATTTGTTTCAATGCCTTTGACTTCATCCTTCTCTATGAGCAGGGCGTCCATGCGTGTTTCGAAGTGGACTTCGCCACCACACTGGATGATAGTGTTCCGCATGTTTTCGATGACACGCGGCAGTTTGTCCGTACCTATGTGCGGATGTGCATCTACCAGAATGGAAGTGGAGGCTCCATGTTGGCAGAAGACGTTCAGAATCTTGTCTACATTGCCACGCTTCTTACTGCGTGTGTACAGCTTGCCATCCGAGTAAGCTCCGGCACCTCCCTCTCCGAAGCTGTAATTGGACTCCGGGTTGACGAGTTGCTGGCGGCTGATTTGCGCCAAGTCTTTCTTGCGTTCCCGTACGTCCTTTCCACGCTCCACAATGACGGGGCGCAGACCGAGCTCTATCAGTCGCAGGGCGGCGAAGAGTCCTCCGGGACCGGCGCCTACCACTACTACTTGGGGCTTTCCTTCTACATTATTATATAAGGTATGTTGATATTCGTCCTCTTTCGGCATTTCGTTCAGATATGCCCGTACGTTGAGGTTGATATAGATTGTCCGTTGGCGGGCATCGATACTGCGCTTCAAGATGCGCGTTGCTGTTATCTCCCGTGCATTCAGTCCTTTCTCATGTACTAAGTACTCTTTCAGGCGTTGCTCGTTTGCCGCTACTTCGGGCAATACGCGCAGTTGGTATTCTTGTATCATAATGATTATCCGAATAGGGCACGGAATGCTTCTTCCACCTTCCGTACCGGTATCAATTCCATTTTAATCTTCTTCGTGTTCAGTCCTTGCATATTATACTTGGGAAGTATGAATCGCTTGAATCCAAGTTTCTCTGCTTCTCCGATGCGCTGCTCTATGCGGTTCACTGGGCGGATTTCACCTGACAGACCTATTTCTCCCGCCATGCACACCTCCGGCTCTATGGCCGTGTCCATGTTGCTGGAGAGGATAGAGCTGATGACGGCAAGGTCTATTGCCGGGTCGTTCACTTTCAATCCGCCGGCAATGTTGAGAAAGACGTCTTTCTGTGCCAGCTTGAAGCCTACACGTTTTTCCAATACGGCCAGCAGCATATTCATGCGGCGGATGTCGAACCCTGTGGCAGAGCGTTGTGGGTTACCATATACGGCACTGCTGACCAATGCCTGCGTCTCGATGAGGAACGGTCTGATACCTTCTATCGCGGAGGCGATGGCTATGCCGCTCATACCTTCATGGTCTTGGCTCAGCAGCAGTTCGGATGGGTTGCTCACCTGCCGTAATCCATCTTGCCGCATTTCGTAAATACCCAGTTCGGCAGTGCTTCCGAAGCGGTTCTTGATGCTACGCAGGATGCGGTACATATAGTGCTGGTCGCCCTCAAACTGGAGTACGGTATCCACGATATGTTCCAGTACCTTGGGGCCGGCTATGCTTCCTTCCTTATTAATATGCCCGATGAGGATAACCGCCGTATGCGTTTCCTTGGCAAAGCGCAGGATGGAGGCGGAACATTCCCGTACCTGGGCGATGCTTCCCGGCGACGATTCAAGGGTTTCGGTAGAAATCGTCTGTATGGAGTCGATGATGACGATGTCCGGGCGGATGTTCTTGATATGGACGTAAATCTGTTCCAGGGAAGTTTCGCATACGATGAGGCAATCACTGGAAGCACTTGTCAAGCGGTCGGCACGCAGTTTCAATTGGCGGGTACTTTCTTCGCCGGAGACGTAGAGGATGCGTTTTTCCGGTATGCGGAGTACGGTTTGTAGCACCAGGGTGGATTTCCCGATGCCCGGTTCGCCGCCAATCAAAACAAGAGATCCTTGTACAAGACCACCACCTAGTACCCGGTTCAGTTCGGCATCATGGAGGTCGATGCGCGGTTCGTCATCGGCTACAATTTCATGGAGGGTTATGGGTTTGGCTTTGGCGGTCTCTATGCCCGATACGGGACGCTTGTTCACCACTTCTTTCCGTACCACCTCTTCCACATACGTGTTCCACATTCCGCACGACGGACACTTGCCTACCCATTTGGGAGAGTCTTGTCCGCAGTTGCTGCATACATAAACCGTCTTCTCTTTAGCCATAGTTGTGCATTCTCTTCTAAAATGATTGCCCAAAGGTACAATTTTTCGATGCAGGGCTTGCAGACTCCCATAGAGTTTTTTTATTTTTGTGAGTAGAAAACAATAACATGTTATAAAAGCCATGATAGAAGATATTCTTGCATACAACAAGCGTTTTGTAGCCGAGAAGGGGTATGAGAAATACATCACGAATAAATACCCGGATAAGAAGATTGCCATCCTCTCTTGTATGGATACCCGTTTGACCGCTTTACTGCCGGCAGCCTTGGGCATCAAGAACGGCGATGTGAAGATGATAAAGAATGCGGGTGGAATCATTTCACATCCGTTCGGTAGTGTCATTCGTAGCCTGATGGTGGCCATTTACGAGTTGGGCGTGACGGAAGTGATGGTTATTGCCCACTCCGATTGCGGTGCGTGCCACATGAGCAGCGCCCAGATGATAGAGCATATGAAGGCCCGGGGCATCAAGCAGGAGACGATTGATATGATTCGTTTCTGCGGAGTGGATTTCGAGTCTTGGCTGTATGGATTCGAAGATACGGAGAAATCGGTAAAAGGTACGGTGGAAGCTATTATCAATCATCCGCTGATACCGAATGATATCAATGTCAGCGGTTTCATAATAGATTCTGTGACGGGAGAATTGACCCCGGTGCAGTGATAGTTGTGCTTCACACGGTAATTTCCCCTGCCAGCGGTCGTCCCATCAGTTCGCGTATTTCGGCAGGTGGATAATCGTGCCCCAGAAGGAACATCAGCTTGGTTACGGCAGATTCCGTTGTGCTGTCATATCCGCAGACAACTCCTGCCTGCATCAGTTGGTAACCGGTTTCATAGCGCTCCATTTCAACAGTGCCGGCACTGCATTGGGTGACGTTGACAATGATGATGCCTTGTTCGCAGGCATCATGCAGGCGGCGTAGAAACCATTCCTTTCGGGGAGCGTTGCCGGAACCGTAGGTTTCGAGGACTACGGCCTTCAGTCCTTTAGTGGCAAGTATGGCTGCCACGACATTTTCTTGAATACCTGGAAAAAGCTTCAGTATGGCGATGTTGGTATCAAGCAGATAATGAGGCTCCAGTTCGTGGGGAGTGCCGTGCGTATGAATTTGCACATTATTATATTTAATATGTATACCGGCGGAAGCGAGTACCGGATAATTGAAGGAACGGAAAGCATTGAAGTTCTCCGCGTTCATTTTGGTGGTACGGTTGCCGCGCATCAGGTGGTTTTCGAAGAAGATGCAGACTTCGGGTACGATGGGCTGTCCGTTGGAGTGGCGGTCGGTGGCTATTTCGATGCTGGTCAGCAGGTTTTCCTTGCCGTCTGTGCGGAGCACGCCAATGGGCAGTTGCGAGCCGGTTAGGATGACGGGCTTGTTCAGCCCTTCAAGCATGAAGCTGAGTGCAGAAGCTGTGTAGGCCATGGTGTCTGTGCCATGCAGGATGACGAAGCCTGTATATTGGTTGTAGTTGTTGCTGATGATGCGTACCAGTTTGCGCCAGGCATCGGGGTCCATGTCCGAGGAATCCATGGGTGGGTCGAATTGATAAGTGTCGATACGGAACGCAAATCTCTGAAGTTCGGGAACATGTTTCTGCAACTGCTCGAAGTTGAAGCTTTCCAGGGCGCCGGTTTCTGCATTCTCTATCATTCCGATAGTTCCACCGGTGTATATTAGCAAAACGGAAGTGTTTTCTGGGCTCATGTGCACTTTTCTTTCATGTTTTCCATGCAAATATAATGATATATATTGAGAATGATAGCAAAATGTTAGAAAAGAATAAACGGATATACAGAAAAAAGGTATGGAAAGTGTGAAAGTGTAAGCCGTAAGTTGTGCATATTTCTTGCCTTTTTAGAGGCTTTCTGTATTTTTATCGCAAAAAAGTCGCAAAAAGTGATAGATTGAATGTTTTTATTGTTACTTTTGCAACACTTATCATAAATGATAGAAACAAGAGACTATGAACAAGTACTATCAACATACAGTCACATCCATGTGGACCATGACCCTTAGGGGTTAGGGATAGTATTTTGTGTTTCTACGTGTTACACCATTTTCAAGCAGTTTTTCCATTTAATTAAAGTCAATGCAAGCCGTAGCAGCTTGTTTCCGACACATTGTATCAACCATCTCAACAATATAAAGAGAAATGAAAGTAATGAAATTCGGCGGAACGTCCGTAGGTTCCGTGAACAGTATTTTGAGCGTCAAGAGAATTGTAGAAGCAGTCGATGAACCGGTTATCGTGGTGGTGTCCGCATTGGGTGGCATCACGGACAAGTTGATAAACACCTCTAGAATGGCGGCAGCCGGTGATGCTTCTTACGAGAATGAGTTCCGGGAGATTGTCTACCGTCATGTGGAAATGATTAAGGAAGTGATTCCGGCAGGCGAGGCGCAGGTTGCCTTGCAACGCCAGATTGGTGAGTTGCTCAACGAGCTGAAGGACATCTTTCAGGGCATTTATCTGATAAAGGACCTTTCGCAGAAGACGTCCGATACGATTGTGAGCTATGGCGAACGTCTTTCATCTATCATCGTTGCCCAGTTGACGGGAGCGGAGTGGTTTGACTCACGCAAGTTTATCAAGACGGAAAAGAAGCATTCCAAGCATGTGCTGGATACGGAGCTGACAAATTCGTTGGTGCGCGAGACATTCAGTAGCCTGCCCAAACGCGTATTGGTTCCGGGTTTTATCTCCACAGACAAAATGACGGGAGAGGTAACGAACCTGGGTAGAGGTGGCTCTGACTATACGGCGGCAATCATTGCTGCTGCACTGGATGCCGACAGTCTGGAAATCTGGACGGATGTAGACGGATTCATGACAGCTGACCCGCGTGTGATTTCCAGGGCATACACTATCAATGAATTGAGCTATGTGGAAGCTACGGAGCTTTGTAACTTCGGTGCGAAAGTGGTCTATCCGCCTACAATCTATCCGGTTTGCCACAAGAATATCCCCATTCTGGTGAAGAATACCTTCAATCCGGAGGGTGTGGGAACTGTCATCAAGCGAGAGGTTTCCGACCCGCAAAGCAAGGCCATCAAGGGTATTTCATCCATCAATGATACGAGCCTAATTACAGTGCAAGGCCTTGGTATGGTAGGTGTCATCGGTGTGAACTACCGTATCTTCAAGGCGCTGGCAAAGAATGGCATCAGTGTGTTCCTTGTGTCCCAGGCTTCTTCGGAGAATTCAACGTCTATCGGTGTGCGCAATGCGGATGCTGATCTGGCTTGCGAGGTGCTGAACGAGGAGTTTGCCAAAGAAATAGAGATGGGAGAAATTTCTCCTATTCAGGCAGAAAAGAACCTGGCTACCGTGGCCATCGTAGGCGAGAACATGAAGCATACGCCGGGTATTGCCGGAAAGCTGTTCGGTACGTTGGGGCGTAACGGTATCAATGTGATTGCTTGTGCGCAGGGTGCTTCGGAAACCAACATCTCGTTTGTAGTGGACAGCAAATCATTGCGCAAATCGCTGAATGTCATCCATGATTCTTTCTTCTTGTCGGAATATCAGGTACTGAATCTTTTTATCTGCGGCATAGGAACCGTAGGCGGCAGCTTGATAGAGCAAATTCACAGCCAGCGCCAGAAGCTGATGCAGGAGAACGGCCTGCAGCTGAATGTAGTGGGCATTGCCGATGCAAACAAAGCCATGTTCAGCCGCGAAGGTTTCGATTTGGGACGTTTTCGTGAAGAACTGCAGGAGAAGGGAAAGGACAGCTCTCTGGAAACGCTGCGTAATGAGATTATCGGTATGAACATCTTTAACTCTGTCTTTGTGGACTGTACGGCAAGTGCAGGCGTGGCTTCCCTTTACAAGGACTTGCTGCTGCACAATGTTTCGGTAGTGGCTGCTAACAAGATTGCTGCTTCTTCCGAATACGAGAACTACCGTGAACTGAAACAGATTGCCCGCCAACGCGGTGTGAAGTACTTGTTTGAAACCAATGTAGGCGCCGGACTCCCCATCATCAATACCATTAACGACCTTATCCATAGCGGTGATAAGATATTGAAGATTGAAGCCGTGCTGAGCGGTACGTTGAACTATATCTTCAATAAAATCAGTGCCGACATTCCTTTCAGCAAGACCATTAAGATGGCGCAGGAGGAACGTTACTCCGAGCCCGATCCGCGTATCGACCTCAGCGGAAAGGATGTTATCCGCAAACTGGTGATTCTGGCACGCGAGGCCGGTTACTGTTTGGAACAGAGCGATGTTGAGAAGAACCTCTTTGTGCCCGATGACTTCTTTGAAGGCTCCCTGGATGACTTCTGGAAGAAAGTGCCGAGCCTCGATGCCGATTTCGAAGCCCGCCGCAAGGTGTTGGAAGCCGAGAACAAGCATTGGCGTTTCGTAGCCAAACTGGAAAATGGCAAAGCATCTGTCGGTTTGCAGGAAGTCGGCGCCAACCATCCGTTCTACGGGCTGGAAGGCAGCAATAACATCATCCTGCTGACCACGGCACGCTATAAGGAATATCCGATGATGATACAAGGCTACGGAGCCGGTGCGGGTGTAACGGCTGCGGGGGTATTTGCGGATATTATGAGCATTGCAAACGTTTAATCCAAATCGTAATATAGAAAGATGAAACACATCATTATATTGGGTGATGGTATGGCCGACTGGCCCGTGAAGGCTCTGGGAGGTAAAACCTTGCTGCAGGCGGCTGCAACTCCCTATATGGACAAGCTGGCACGCATGGGACGTGTGGGAAGGCTGGTGACGGTGGCCGAGGGATTTCATCCCGGCAGTGAGGTGGCGAATATGTCCGTTCTGGGCTATAACCTGCCGAAGGTGTACGAAGGCCGCGGTCCATTGGAGGCGGCGAGTATCGGTGTGGACTTGCAGCCGGGTGAGATGGCGATGCGCTGCAACATTATCTGCATCGAGGGAGACAATATCAAGAATCATTCTGCCGGGCACATTACTACAGAGGAAGCGGATGTGTTGGTAAAATACCTTCAGGAGCATTTGGGTGATGACCGCGTGCATTTCCATACGGGCGTGCAATACCGCCATCTGCTGGTAATAAAAGGAGGGGACAAGCGCATTGACTGTACGCCGCCCCACGATGTCCCTTTGAGGCCTTTCCGTCCGTTGATGGTGAAGCCGATGGAGGGTACGGAGAATATTTCGGTCCCCGAAGGCGGTGCAGAGCTTACTCCGAAGCAGACTGCCGATTTGATTAATGATTTGATTTTCCGTTCGCAAGTGTTGCTGGAAAACCATCCGGTCAACATGAAGCGGAAGGCCGAGGGTAAGGACCCTGCCAATAGCATCTGGCCGTGGAGTCCCGGTTATCGTCCGCAGATGGAGCGCCTTTCAGACAAGTTCCCGCAGGTGAAGCGTGGTGCTGTGATTTCTGCCGTGGATTTGATTAACGGCATCGGCTACTATGCCGGATTGCGGCGCATCACCGTAGAAGGTGCGACGGGGCTTTATGATACCAACTATGAGAATAAGGTGGCTGCCGCCCTTGATGCATTGCGGACGGATGATTTTGTCTACCTGCATATCGAGGCCAGTGATGAGGCCGGTCACGAAGGAAATGTCCCCTTGAAGATTATGACGATTGAGAATCTGGACAGCCGTGCCGTAGGTCCTATCTACGAGGCTGTGAAGGATTGGGAGGAACCCGTTGCTATCTCCGTATTGCCCGACCATCCCACTCCCTGCGAACTCCGTACGCATACGGCCGAACCTATCCCGTTCCTCATTTGGCATCCGGGTATCGAGGCTGACGAAGTACGGACATTTGATGAAGTGGCAGCCTGCGAAGGCAGTTACGGACTGATGAAAGAAGACGAGTTTATTAATGAATTTATGAGTTCCACCACAGAGTAACACAGAGTTTCACGGGGTTTTATTTATAGAGAATTCTGTGAGACTCTGTGGTGAATAAAAAAATACCGCAATGAAATATTATAGCACCAACAAACAAGCCCCCGAAGCCACTCTTGAAGAGGCCGTGGTAAAGGGGCTTGCCGCAGACAAGGGGCTTTTCATGCCCTTTACAATCAAAACTCTGCCACAAGAGTTTTACGATAGCATCGATACACTCAGCTTTCAGGAGATAGCCTATCGCGTGGCAGATGCTTTCTTTGGCGAGGATGTTCCTGCCGATACGCTGAAACAGATTGTTTATGACACACTCAGTTTCGATGTCCCTCTGGTCCGGGTGACGGAGAATATTTATTCGCTTGAGCTGTTCCATGGTCCGACGCTTGCCTTTAAGGATGTAGGCGGTCGCTTCATGGCGCGTTTGCTGGGATACTTTATCAAGAAAGAGGGCAAGAAGCAAGTCAATGTGCTTGTTGCTACCTCCGGTGATACGGGCAGTGCCGTTGCCAATGGCTTCCTCGGTGTGGAAGGCATACACGTCTATGTGCTCTACCCGAAGGGAAAAGTCAGTGAAATCCAGGAGAAACAGTTCACTACCTTAGGGCAGAATATCACGGCTATTGAGGTCGATGGTACGTTCGACGATTGCCAGGCTTTGGTTAAATCCGCTTTTATGGACCGCGAGCTCAACGAACATCTGCAACTGACCAGTGCCAATTCCATCAACGTGGCGCGTTTCTTGCCGCAGGCATTCTATTACTTTTATGCCTATGCTCAACTGAAACGTGCCGGCAAGGGAGGCAATGCCGTCGTGTGTGTACCCAGCGGTAACTTCGGCAATATCACTGCCGGCCTCTTCGGCAAGCGTATGGGACTGCCCGTGGAACGCTTTATCGCTTCCAATAACCGCAATGATATCTTCTTCCAATATTTGCAGACGGGTGTTTATACGCCGCGTCCCAGTATTGCCACCATTGCCAACGCGATGGATGTGGGCGACCCGAGCAACTTTGCCCGTGTACTCGACCTTTACGGAGGCAGCCATGCCGCCATCTCTGCCGAAATCAGCGGTGCCACTTATACCGACGAGCAGATTGCCGAAACCATGCGGGAAGTGTGGAAGAAGGACCATTACCTGCTCGACCCGCACGGAGCCTGCGGCTTCCGGGCCCTGGCCGAAGGACTGAAACCCGGCGAAACGGGCGTATTCTTGGAAACGGCCCATCCGGCGAAGTTCAAGGATACAGTGGAGAAGATTATCGGTGAAGCCGTAGAAATACCTGCCAAGCTTCAGGCCTTTATGCGCGGCGAGAAGAAGAGCCTGCCAATGTCGAAGGATTTTGCAGACTTCAAGCAATATCTGATGCATGTATAAAGAATGGGACGTCCGTAAAGAAAAACACCGGATTGCTTGACATTGCCTTTCGGATGTTGTATCTTTGTAACTGCAATCTTAGTTCAGATTCAATTTTAAATTAGCATAAAAGGAGAGGCGTCGCTTCTCCTTTTTTGTTGTGTTCTTCCGTCACTTCATTAGCCAAAGCTTAGGGTTTACTCTCCTAAACCGGTGCTTTACAGATTTAATCCTCCACTTCAGCAAGCGGAATGGCAGGCATTTGCTTGGAAAATCCCGGCGGTTTTGACGAAAAGCTCGGATGTTTTTGACGAAAAGTCCGGATGTTTCGGATGAAAAGCTCCGAGCTTTCGGATGATATGTTCAGCGCTGACAGATGGTGTGTCGAGGATAAACGGATGATATGTTCGGGACGGATACATGGTTTGTTCCGGCTATATGAACGGACGATCATGCGTCTGTTCCGTTAATCTTCCATAAATCTGCTCTTGACAAGATTGGCTGCTTTATTCTGTATCGGGTTCTTCCCGGATGATGTTTATCATGCTGCCCAACTTATGATGGTTGTTCCATAGCACAAGCACTTCAATCTTCCGGAGACTGTGCCGGTAAAGAAGCGTATAGTCGGGATGCGGAATGATGTACCGTATGTTCTCTGCTTCGGTGGGCTGTCCGATAAGCGGATTCAGCGTGACACGGTACAATGCATTTTGGAACAAGGTGTACAGAGTCCCGCCACACCGTTTGTTGCCATCTCTTTCTTGCGAGGAAATCAGCAGGTCCTTCAGAGCTTCTTTGGCGAGGGGCGACCAGATTATTTGTTTAGCCATGCCTTCACCTCCTTACTGATTGTGACGTCCTCTTGTCCTTCTCCCTCATCCAGTTGCCGGCAGGCTTTCTTAAGGTCATGGCGTAGCCGGGTGGAGAATGCGAGGACTTGCTTTGTTTGCTGGGACGATTGCTCTTCTTTAACTTTTGCCATAACGTTATCTCCTTTTCCCTTAAAACATTTCAAAGTAATGAATTGTTTGAGGGGAAAAATACGAAGCTGATGAAAGATAAGAAACTGGAAGCCAATCTCAGTATGGTTGCGTCGCGCGTCATGGCGGGGTTGAATATGAATGGATTGAAATTTCTGCTCCCTTTGTGGCTGGGTGCATTGACGGGTGTCACGGTGCGTTGTGTCTTTGCTGCCGTGGCATTTTGGATAACAAGCTGGTTTGTAAAGGAGGCACCGGCCACAAAGCGGCAACGGATAGGGCTGTTCTGTCTGGGAGCCTTCGGACTCTACGGATTCATGTTCTGCTATCTGCTGGGCATCAGCAAGACGACTCCGGTTTCCAGTGCCATCTTCAACTCTATGCAACCCATTTGGGTCTTTCTGATATCCGTCTTTTTCCTGCACGAAAAGGCTACGCTGATGAAGATTATCGGTATAGCGCTGGGTTTTGGCGGTGCGTTGCTGTGCATCCTTACGCAAGGCAGTGACGACTTGGCGCACGATGCATTTACGGGAAACATGTTCTGCATGGTAAGTTCGCTGGTCTTTGCCGTTTACCTGATTGTGAGCAAGAAATTGCTGGAAGAGGTCGGGGTAGTGACGATGATGAAGTACATCTTTGGCGGTGCGGCAGTAATGGGATTGATAGTGTCGTCCATTATAGGCTGGGATGCACCCTTGCTTACGGATGCCTTGCATGGGGAGTGGCACTGGGTGCCGTGGGCGGTGCTGGCTTTTGTGCTGGTTTTCCCTACTTACCTCAGTTACTTTCTGGTTCCGGTGGGCTTGAAGTATCTCAAGACGACGGTTGTAGCCATGTACAGCTATCTGATATTGGTGGTGACTACCGTTGTTTCCCTCACCTTGGGGCAAGACCGTTTCAGCTGGACGCAAGCCGCTGCCATTGCCATGATTTGTATCAGCGTGTACTTTGTTGAAGTGGCGGAAGCGAAGAAGTAGTGACGAATACCAGGTATTCCCCTTCCGCCTCGATGGTGAATTCCGTACCGGTGCATTCGTTGAGTGTGCCTTGCCACCAGTTGGTGAAGTCGCTGAGGGGATAGACCAGTCCTTTGTCATGCAGACCGTGTGCAGTGAAGTTGATGATGGATACTTGCTGTCCGGGATGGCTTGGGAAGGTGCGGGTACCCCGGCAGGGGATGAAGATGCCGTAATCGGTATAGGTACGTACATCGGCTCCGGCGCGGAGATAGTCGATGAGCAGGCTGATATTTCCCAGGGTATGGTCTTCACGCTTTCCCGTGGCACCGATGATGGCGATGCGGCGTTTACCTTGCGCCAGCAGGAAATTGACGGCTTTGGTCTGGTCGTTGGTTTCCTGGTCGCTGATGCGGTGCAGGATATGTCCGAACTTCCGGCGGTTTTCATCACTGAGGGAGTCACCGTCGCCGATGATTACGTCGGGAGTATGGCCCCGGCGGATGTATTCGTCCGCTCCGCCGTCGCAACAGACCACGTAAGGCGCTTCTGCCAATATCTTTAAAGGTAGGGGACTTGCAGGATATTCCCCATTCGCCAAAACTACGGCATCAATAGTTAATAATTGCTCGTTGCTCGTTGATAGTTCGTTTTTCATATCTTTCTTAATCCCTAATCTCTAATCCTTCATCCTTGTTCATCATTTTCCTCCATTTGAAGTAGCCAAAGATAGCTATAATTGTATAAAGGCCGTATAGTCCGGCCGTAAAATCGAGTCCTTTGTAGATGTACAGCCCGGTGCTCACTACATCCACCGCAATCCATGCCCACCATTGTTCCACATATTTCCGTGCCAGCATCCACATGCCGATGATGCTCATGGCAGTGGTGAAAGAGTCCAGCCAGGGCACATTGCTGTCCGTGAAGTTCACCAATATCCACGCAATGCCCAAAAGGGCAGCAGCGAATATGACAGTCAGCGGCAGCAGATAGCGCACCGGCATCCGCGTAATGGGGAGTTCCTTCTGTCCTTCTGTTCTTCTGTCCTCCACCTGCTGCACCGGGGCTTTCTGCCGTAGAATCTTCCGGCGCAGAAACGTACCGTATTTCCACATCATCCACCCGTAGATAGCAGCCCCCAGATAGTAGATATTTATCCCGAAGTCGGCATACAGCCCCGCATCGTAGTAGACGAAGATGTAAACGGCAGGCATAATGATGCCCGCTATCCAAAGATAAATGCTTGCCCGGTACTCCAACCAGAGGTAGAGCAATCCGACAAGTGTACCGATAATTTCAAGAGCGTGTTCCATAAAAACAGAAAGACTATCCTCCCTCCCCTTCAAGGGAACGAGGGGTTTTAAAAATTAATAGCTATATGTCCCAGTACATTCGTTCCCGCTTGGGCAGCGTAGCCGGCATAGTTGTAACGGACTTTTCCTCCGTTATCGTCGAGATAGTATCCGCTGCCTGCGTATCCGTTGTTTTCGTATTCTTCATTGAACAGATTATAGATGGTGCACCCTATGGTTACCGACTTTACTTTAGGCAACTTGAAGGTATAGGACAGATTCAGGTTGCTTACGAAATAAGCATCCAGCGTGCACTCCTCTTGCTTGGCGTTACTCATGTATTGCTTGCTGATATATTGTGACTGCAACGAGGCCTCGAATCCCTTGAACGTATAGCCCAGGCGGTTGTTCAGTATGAAGTCGGGAGAGAATGCGATGGGGGTATCCCCGTGTTTGATGACCCATGCCTCCGACCCGGCCTCCTCGTTTTCAAAAAGAGTTTCGGTAAAGTTCTGCACACGGTTCTTGCTGAGTGTGGCATTGATGTCCCATTGGAAACCGCAGTCCAGCCGGATGCCTGCCATCAGCTCGATACCCATGCGGTAGCTGTCGGGCACGTTGCTGGCCATGGCTTCGCCTATCTCGTTCAGCTCCCCCGTCAGTACCAGCTGGTCTTTATAGTCCATATAGTAGAAGTTGGCACCCGCATGGAGCCATGAGTTGGCGAAGGTATATCCCAGTTCGTAGTCGAACAAGCGCTCAGCCTTGGGATGTTCGGTGAAGTAGCCGTCGGTGTAGTTGTTGCGCGTAGGCTCTTTATGGGCTACGCTGAACGAACCGTATAGGCGGTGGTTGCGGTCGATTTGCCAGGACAGTCCGGCTTTCGGGTTGAAGAAGTCGAAGTCTTCGTCAATGTCCAATTTTTGCATTCCCGGAGTGGTGGCAGTCCAGTTGTACTTGTCGTTCAGTCCGTTTATCTTGTAGTTGATGTGGCGGTATTGCAGGTCGAGGTAGGCGCTGAGGCCGCTTACCAGTTCATAATTGGTTTTCAGATAAATATTTCCGTCATTCTTTGTGGCGTTGTTGCGGTAGTAGTCGTGGTCGGGATTCAGTTCGCCGATATAGTTCTTTACCCAAAGCACTTTTCCGAAGTGGTCGCCGTCATAGCGGTTCAGTGCACCGCCTAGCGAGGCATGCAGACGGTCGGCTTTGTAGCTTACGGAGAAGATTCCGCCGCCAAACCAGTTGTCCATTGCCTTCTTGCGGATAAGGTCGCTTACTTCTATCTTGCCGCCGTTGTATTCGAAAGGCGACATGCCGTACTCTGCCAACGAGCGTTCGCCTTTATATTCCTGGTAGTACCCGTCGCCTTTGGTGTAGTGCAGGCCGATATTCAGATTCCATTGCGAGGTGAAATTGTGGTTGAACAGCAACTGGTAATTCTTCTGCGTATAGTTGTCGGTCTGGTCGTCATAGAAATGCAGTGCACCTCCTTCGTCCGTGAGGTAATGCTTCTCGCCGTTGTCGTCTTTATAATATTCTTTGCTGTATACATGGCCGTCCCGGTCGGTGGCGTACATGAATCCGCAGGAATTGTAACGCCGTCCGTAACGTTCCATCTCCTCCTTGCTGGCATAGTTCCATGCGTGGTAAGTGCGCTCTTTGCCGGCAAAGGTTATCAGTTTGACGGAGGTATTGTCATTGTAGTATTCTCCTTGCAGATAATAGGAGTTCAGTCCCACAGACGCCCGGTCTATATACCCGTCCGTACTGATGTTGGAGAGCCGCGCATCGAACGACCAATGATTGTTGATGAGTCCCGTTCCCACTTTCACCGTCTCCTTGTGCGTATGGAAGGAGCCGTAGGAACCGTTGAATTCTGCATAGGGTTTCATGGAGAAATCACCCGTCTGCATGTTGATGCTGGCACCGAAAGCTCCTGCACCGTTCGTTGAGGTACCTGCTCCGCGCTGTACCTGCATATCCTTGACGGAGGAGGCGAAGTCCGGCAGGTTGACCCAGAATACCGTGTGACTCTCCGCGTCGTTGATGGGAATACCGTTGGCGGTGACGTTGATGCGTGTGCCGTCTGTTCCACGGACTCTCAGCGTGGTGTAACCCACCCCGGCACCGGCATCGCTGGTAGTAATGGCGGAGGGTGTCATACTCAACAGATATGGCAGGTCTTGTCCGAAATTCTGTTTTTTCAGTTGTTCTTTGCCTATATTGGTGAATGCCACCGGTGTGCTGCTTGTGGCACGTGTGGAGATGACTTCCACTTCCTGCAGGTTTATCACCCGCAGACTGTCTTGCTCTTGTGTCTGCGCACAGACACTCAGTGCTGCCGTCAGGAGGCAGGCCGCCATTGCATGTCTCTTCATTTGCAATTGTTTCGTTTAGATGAATACAGAAAAGGGGAACTTTTCTTCTTTTCCCTCCGCCGGCATTACCCGGATCAGGTTAATGGGTATGATCTCAGCCCGTCGTATTAGGGCACCCCTTAGTTGAAATCGGGAGCAAAAGTAGGAGTTTCCGTTGAAAAAGACAAGCTAAGTGAACGAAAATCAGAGTTATTTGTTAATTTTGTAGCGTTAATTTTAAAAATATAGTTATGTTATTATCCTTATTCATGGCAGCCTTTGCCGCCCAAACTGCTGACGATGGTTTCAGCAAGCTACAAATATTTCTTCAGCAATTGATAGATTGGAGTGTAAGTGCCGGTGGGCGTATCATTGGAGCCGTTCTAATCTTTGTGGTGGGGCGATTCTTAATATCCCTTCTTCGGAAAATGCTGGCGAGGTTATTGGCAAAAAGACATGTGGATGCCAGTATCCAGAGCTTTGTGAAAAGTTTGGTCAATATCTTGCTGACAATTCTGTTAATCATTGCCGTTATCGGCAAACTGGGAGTGGAAACCACTTCATTTGCCGCTCTGCTGGCATCTGCCGGTGTGGCTATCGGTATGGCACTTTCCGGAAACTTGCAGAACTTTGCGGGTGGACTGATTGTCTTGCTGTTCCGTCCTTTCAAGGTAGGTGACTGGATTGAAAGCCAGGGAGTGTCCGGAACGGTACGTGAAATTCAAATCTTCCATACGATTCTGACCACAGCCGACAATAAGGTAATCTATATCCCTAACGGTGCGTTGAGCAGTGGTACAGTAACTAATTACAGCCGTGAGGATACGCGTCGTGTAGATTGGGTAATCGGTGTGGAATACGGTGAAAATTATGATAAGGTGGAAGACACCGTGCGTCGTATCATCTCCGAAGACAGCCGTATCTTGAATACTCCCGAGCCGTTTGTGGCTCTTCATGCCCTGGATGCCAGCAGTGTGAATGTGGTGATTCGTGTTTGGGTGAAGAGCGGAGACTACTGGGGCGTTTATTTTGATATGAACAAGAAGATTTACTCCGTATTCAACGAGGAAGGTATCGACTTCCCATTCCCGCAGTTGACGGTGCATCAGGCGAAAGACTGAGTGGGCTACAAGTTTCAATTTACTAGCTATCAGCTACTATAAGTTACGGGCTACAAGTGTCCTGCATTATCATACTGCAGGACAACTTGTAGCCCGTAACTTAATAGTAGTCGGTAACTCCGTAGTTTATTTATAACTTAATTCTGCCTCTATTTCTTCGCAGACATCTTGTTCCAGGTTGAGCAGCTGATTGATTTCTTTTCGTTTTTCCAAATCCGTGAAATAGCTCTCCACTACTGCATAGATGTTGAAGCCGGTTGTGGAACCCGCAGCCAAATCCAATGACTCAACCATTTTCTCTACTGCTTGATGAATGCGTTTCTTACTGATAAAATGCAGTTCATTACTATGAATTAAGCTCTTTTCCATGATATTTTCTGTTTTAGTTATTGTAGTTATAACATTCTATCAAGCAAGTAAGTTCATGTAGATTGAACAGATTTGACAGTCGGTCGAATGATATTTTTCCTATATTTGCAAAAAATATAAACGCGGCAATGAAAGAACTGTTTATAAAAATACTCCGTTTTCTGATGTTTGTACTGGTCGTAGCTTTGGGCTGCATTGGATATAACATCTATGAAGATACGTTGGCTGCTGTGTGGATACCCGTAGGGGTAGGACTTGTGGTGGCAGTCGTTACACTTCCTCTATATAAAAAATGGATATGGCTGACAACGATGGAGCAAAAGGCAGTGAATATATTGTGCCATGTGGTGTGCGTGGGTGTCATCAGTTGTTCGCTTTTTCTGGTAGGGAATTATCGGATGGCGGCTCCTGCTTCGACAAAGGAGGTGACGGTCACCGTACTTGAGAAGCTGATAAAAGAACATGAAAAGAGACGTAAAGTAGGCAAGCATCGTTATGTGTCGGACGGAGTACGTAAGGAGTATTACTTAAAGGTGGCTTTCGAGGATGGAGCGATAGAGACCTTGCATGTTTCCACAGCCACATACAACAAAGCACGAAAAGGCAAACCGAAAGTCTTGACTTTGCAGAAAGGAGCTTTCGGATTGCCGGTGATAACGAAGGGGCTATAGTTTTCATCCCCCCATGCAAGACATCAGATGAGGAACTGAATGCTCTTCTTAAAGATTTCTGCGTACAAAATGTCCGTCAATCCAAATGGTGGCATGGTGTCCTTTGAATTTCAGTAATACATAATTGGGATCTGTCGGGCCTTTGCTGAAGTGTGCGCTGAACCACTCTTGCCACATTTCCTGCTTGGTGGCTTCGTCTTCTATAATCTCCACCTCACCGGTGAGTACTACGCTGTTTCCTTTTTCCTGAAAGCACAAACCTGCTTTCGGATTGGCTGCAAACTCCTTTGTTTTAAGACTGTCTTTGCCGGTCGCCAACCATACGGTTGTGGCCCCTTCCGACTTGATGTTGCTCATTGGAACGGGGCGGGGATATCCCTCTTGGTTGATGGAAGTGATGACGACGGTTTCGCATCTTGCCAAGATTTCTGCTGCTTTCTCGATTAATGTTGCCATATTGGATGTTTTTATTGATTTGATTGCTGCAAATATAGGCATGGTAATAGGAAGAGCTATTGTAAAAAATCGACTTTTATGTTTTCACATAACTCAAAGTCCCTTCTTCCAATGGAGCGGAGGTGAGAAGTTGGCTTGGCGCGTTGCCGGACATCTTTTTGATTTCTTTTGAGAGATGGGAAACATCATAATATCCTGCTTTGATGGCAACGGACAGCAGATTGTCGAAAGAGGTACTTCGCAACAAGTCTACAGCATGTTTGAACTTCATAATCCGACTGTACTCTTTGGGTGTAAGTCCGGTGTGCTGCTTGAATTTCCGTTCGAAATGGCGTTGGCATAGGCAGGTCTCCTCCGCTAACCGGAGGAGTGACAAGTCACCCTTGCATCGATTGATTTGCTGTATGGCGAACAGCATGCTCCGTTCTGCTTTTGGACTGTATCGGCATAAGGCTTGAAGCAGGAAGTTTTCAATAAAGACCAGGTGCTCTTGAATGGTTTCCAGTTCGCCCAGTCTCTCTGCAAAAGAGTGGGTAAAGAGGCTTGTAAGCTCATCGGCGTTTAACCGCAAGTTGGTGAGCTCTTGCAAAGGGAGGTCCATAAAGCGAAGTATTCCGCAAGGCAGAAAACGGATTCCCAGCATATGGACTGTTGCCGTATGGGTCACCAATTCGGAATATTTAGTCATGCTTCCAATGAAGTAGGCATGGTAGGGCTGCATAACGAGGCTGTCGTGTACGGCCTTAGGGGCTTCACCCAACGTGAATATAAAGTCAGTGCATCCGTCCGGCAGGATGTTGATATGCATGCCGTATCCGGGTTGTCCTTTAAACTCCCAATATTTGTCAATATAGGGGGAGAGCAGGGGGCTGGGATGATATTCTTTGTACATAGGTTGTAAAGATAGGAATAAACTTCGAAGATAGGGAAATCCCTATGTATAAATAGAGAGAATCACGGAAAAGGAGGTTTTTATCATACTACATTTGCTGTATGGATAAATACTAAAACTTTCTATTATGAAAAAGATGTCAGTTGTTTTAGGCTTGTTACTCGCTGTCTTGGTGATGGGCTGTGGCATTTATGAAAGCTACGGGTTTGATTATAAGCAGTTGAGCAGCATTGAACGTGGTATGAGCTTTAAAGAGGTGTGTACCATTTTAGGAGAGCCTGCATTTAGAGATTTGAATAAGGAGGGAGAGGCTTGGACATTCCGCGCTTATACTCCTGCGGGGTGGTCGGCTGTCAAGGTGTGGTTCAAAGACGGAAAAGTGGACGAAATGAAGAGCTATCTGGAGGATACTTATCCGGTTACCACTTCGCGGGACAAGAGTTTCATGAATGAGAAAAAAGAATCTTCCGACAAGAGTAGCGAAACAAAGGTAATAGTTTCGCCGGAAGGGAAACATTACATCAAAATGGGCTCGGTAGTAGTCACTCCCGAAGGCAAGCATATAATAGTACCTTGATTATACCAACATAATCGTTTCCGGATATAGTATAATGTGAATATACCTTTCTATAAAGTGTTGATATTTATAAAGTTCTATATTTTTTGCAGATTTTAGGTATATGTAGTTCAAAGAATGTTATCTGAAATGAAAAGAATGGGCAATGTTTGTCATTGCTCTGTCTTTATCTTATATTTGAGTAGATAATATAGGATATCATTTTAAGACTAATAATAAGATAATAATATGAAGAGTATTGAGAAGGCGACCAATAATATGAAAATGGTATATTCCATTTTGTGCAATCTTAAGAAGTGTACAATCTTTGAATTGCAGAAACTGACGAAGTTCAGGGATGTGGATTTGTGTTTGGCCTTGGGGTATCTGCTGCAGAATAACCAGATTTATCAGAAGCGTATTGATAACATGGTTTACTATGGAGTCATCGCAAAATGAAAAGAGATACAATAGGTTTACCACACATTTTGCTTACATGCTTGCATGGTGCTTTCTAATTGTTTGTTATACCGCATTTTACAGTATGTAAGCAGATGCCATGCAAGTATGTAGGCAAACTTTGCTTGCATGCTGTTTTTTCTTGTGCAAATGGCTGGTCTTCTTTCCGCAAAGAACAGCTCTTTCTCCTACTAAAAGCTTATTAATGACTATTGTGCACGGTTGTGATGCAGTTTCTTCACTATTGTGGTACGGCTTCTTCATGCTTGTGGAGAAGTCGTACCACAATAGTGCGCATGCCTAACTATCATTTATTCAGTGTATTGACAGCCTATGTTAGAGCAATGAAAGACTGATAGACTGTCTTTCATTGGCTGTGTGTCTACCTTCAAAAGAGTGATATGGTAGTGGATAATGTTCATGTTTTGCTGCTTTTTCAGTGAAAGAAATCATGAATATTTGGATACTTGAAAAAGAAGTCCCACCTTTGCACGCGAATTAGAAAACCAAAAGAGTTTTGTAATCCTCATCGGAGGGCTGTAAAAATGCCGGATAAGATGACTGGGTAAAACCAATCATTTTATCCGGCATTTTTTTGCTTTTGGGCAAGACAATAACCTATAAATATAGTTGAACATGAAAAGAGATGCAATTGATTTGAGTACACTGAATGTGTTTACATTGTTTCGGAAATATTTTGTTCCTACGTTGCTGGGTATGCTCAGTATGTCGGCCGTAACAGCGATTGACGGGATATTTGTCGGGCATGGAGTAGGTAGCGACGGGATTGCGGCCGTAAATATCTGTGTCCCTTTACTGATGCTTTTTACGGGAATCGGGCTTATGGTTGGTGCCGGGTGTTCTGTGGTCGCTTCTATCCAATTGTCGAGAGGCAAAAGCAAGTCTGCTCGGTTGAATGTGACACAAGCATTACTGTTTGTAACGATTGTTGCTTTGATACCCTCTACTTTGATGATGGCTTTTCCGGCAGAAACAGCCCGGATGCTCGGCTCTTCCGAACATCTGTTGCCTATGGTGACGGATTATCTGCTGTGGTTTGTTCCGTCATGGGTCTTTCAGATATGGATAACGGTGCCGCTGTTCGTCATTCGTCTGGACGGTGCTCCAAAGCTGGCTATGTTGTGCAGCCTGATTACGGCTGTAATCAATGTGGTGCTCGACTGGCTGTTTATCTTTCCTTTTGGCTGGGGAGTCATGGGAGCAGCATTTGCCACTTCCATCAGCATCATGGCCGGCGGACTGGTGGCGATGGTCTATCTACTGTTTTATGCTCGGCATTTGCGTTTACAACCACTCAAATGGAGTGTCAAGAGCCTGCGGCTTTCCGTGCGGAATATTGGTTACCAGTGCCGTATCGGTCCTTCTGCCTTATTGGGAGAGGCAACGCTTGCTGTTCTTATGTTCGTCGGGAACCAGGTATTTATGTCCTATCTGGGGGACGATGGCGTAGGGGCATTCGGTATAGCGTGCTATTATATTCCTTTTGTTTTCATGGTAGGTAATGCTATTGCACAATCTGCCCAGCCTATTATCAGCTATAATTTCGGACTGGGCTACAAGGAAAGAGTGATGACGGCGGAACGTATTGCGTTGCTGACGGCTGTGGTCTGCGGTGTGGTTGCAACGGTGGCATTCACTGTTTATCCTTATCTGCTGGTTGGCCTTTTCATCAGTCTTGACAGTGAAGCGGCGAAGATAGCGATACACGGTTTCCCCTATTTTGCAAGCGGCTTTGTCTTTTTCATTGTGAATATTGCTGTGGTAGGTTATTTTCAGAGTGTTGAAAGAATAAAGCCAGCTACGATTTTTGCTTTGTTGCGTGGCTTTGTTTTCCTTATTCCGAGTTTTATTTTGTTGCCGAAGTTCTTGGGTGTGTCGGGAATCTGGTTGGCAATGCCACTCTCGGAGGCTTTGACAATCATTGTGATTCTGCTTTTTGTTCTGAAGCATCGGTATGCTTATAAAGTTTCCAGCCAACTCATTACGTCGTAGATGCCTTTAAAAAAACGAGGTTGTGCCAACGTTTTGACATAACCTCCTAAAACCGTAACCTAAGATTTCTAAAATTGGCGAGATTGGACAATCATACATTTGTATGAACTCTATATATTTGCAAATTATATCGTTATAGATGAAAAGTAGCACTGAAAATATATACAAACAGAAAGTCAATCAAGTAATTGATTACATAAATTTTAATCTGCATCAGCCATTGCAATTGAATGTAATAGCCGACATAGTAAATATGTCTCAACGGCAATTGCTCCGTATGATGAGTTCTGCTTTGGATGAACCATTATACTCTTATGTGGCGAGGCAACGAGTAGAACGAGCTGTACTATATATGCAAACTGAAGACATGAGTTTACAGAATTTGGCTGGGTTAGTCGGCTACGATAATCCGCAATCGTTCTCCAAAGCATTTAAGAAACAATTTGGTATCTCTCCCAAAACATATATCAGCAGATTAAGGATGCGATTAAAAGAGTGCGAACATGATGGAAAGGAGTGCGAATTGCATTCTGAAGTCTACAATTTCGAGGGATTAAATTTAGTATATATCCGTATATGGGGTAAGTACGGAGAGGAAGAACCTTATGAAACAGTATGGAGTAAATTGATACATTTCTTAAAGAGCAATGACTTACTTCTGCCCGATACACGTTTTATTGGGTTAAGTTTTGACGACCCTAATGTGACAAACCCTAATCAATGTCGTTTCTATGCTTGTGCATCGGTACAAAAGGAAATTATGCCTACTTGTGAATTTGGTACAATCCGGCTACCACAAGGTAAATATGCGGTCTATACGTTGCAGGGGTATTATACAGATTTGCAGGACTGGTATAACATCATTAACGTAAGCCAAGAATATTCACTTCGTCATGGGATGTCTTTTGAGGAGTATATCAATTATTCAAAAGAAAATAAAAAAGAGAGTATCACAAAAATCTACATACCGATAAAATAAATAAAAGCATGGAAAATAGTTTACCTAAATATATAACTCTAACAGAGGATAATATAGATAAAGAACATATCTGCTGCGCATTCTCTGACAAAAAATGCTTGGAAGGATATGAGTCCAAAAAGGAATGGCTAAAAAAGGAATTTGCTAATGGCTATGTTTTTAGGCGGCTTGATGCACGAGCCAAAGTTTTTATAGAATATGTTCCTGCTGAATATGCGTGGCTTCCGGTTACTGCCCCTAATTATTTAATGATTAATTGTTTTTGGGTTTCAGGGCAGTATAAAGGTCAAGGGCATGGATATAATTTGCTCCAATTTGTGATTGAAGATGCAAAAAAGCAACAAAAAAATGGATTGGTTACTGTTGTAGGTACAAAAAAGAACCATTTTATGAGTGATACGAAATGGTTGCTGCAACATGGCTTTAAGGAAATAGAAAAACTTCCAAATGGATTTTCATTGTTGGTAATGAGTTTTCATGAGAATAGTGCAGTTCCATATTTTAATGATTGCGTCAAAAGTGGAGAATGCCCCGACAAACTGGGAATAGTGGCTTATTATTCTAATCGTTGCCCATATACGGATTATTATGTAAATGGAGTGTTGCGTGTTCTTGCGCAAGAAATAAATATTCCTTTGAAAGTAATTAAATTGGAAACGAGAGAGCAAGCACAAAACTCTCCTACACCAGCTACTATATTTTCTCTTTTTTACAATGGGAAGTTTGTAACTACGGATTTAAGTATTTGTACTGAGTCTAAATTTACAAAACTATTAAAGTAGTAAAATGAAAGAACTGGTTAATAACATGTTAGCTGAAATAGAGGTCAATATATCTGAAATCGACCTCTACGGTTATGATATTGTTGAAACTTTTCTTTCAATAGTGCGTCGTTTGCAAGCGGTTCTCAATGATTTAAAAACAAAACTGCAAATTCATTCCTTCTATAAGATTTATCGGATAGAAACACAATGCCCCGATGGTAGTAATGATGTAATCAGAAACTATATTAAGTAAAGAACTGGATAACCTGACCTGCTTCTTTAACCGTAATCTGGACTTTTACCAATATTATCGTTTTCATTCGACCTTGTATGATGAATATTATGTTGTTCGTGGAAAGTTTGATTTACGCCTATGTACCGATAGCGCACAATTCGATAAAGACCTGAATTTCTCAACCTTGTTTCTTCGGGTGGCATTAACAATGGCAACGTGGGAATAAAAGAAATGATGAATTTTCTCAGTACGGTGCTCTAAATGGAGTTAGGCGATTATTATGCCGCTTATATTGCCATGAAAGAACGGAAGAAGGATTGGACGGCATATCTTAGCCGTTTGCAAGACAGCTTAGTCAAACGAATGGACGAAGGATAGTAAATGACAAACTTCTGTTTTTCTTTTCGCCAGTATTATATTGCTTCAATATTATAAATCAACCATTTAGTCTTGTTGGGGTACCGTGCTGTGGATGCTTTCCAGCATAGAATTGATATGTACGGCTTCTGCGGTTCTGCCGGAAGCCTTGCCTAACTTCACGCTCCAGTGAGCCGGATTTATTTCCAGTTTGGTGTTGAACTGGGCTACAACTTGGTCGATAGTGATACGTGCGATAATCGGTGCGTTGCCGTTCTTCTTTACTGCATTTCGTTTGACGAAATAGAGTAGCTTGAAAGTACTTCTCATAATCTCTTTTTTAGTTACAAAATTAAATTGATGAACTGAAAATGAGATATTTGCAGTACGGACAAATCAAGACAACAAACCGACAATTTCAGACATTCCGTGACCTAAAATCCGAAAGGTCGGACAGGTCACGAATTGGTCACGAAAGTATGTCTTTTTGTGACCATTTCGTGTCTTAGGTCACGGACTTTATACAAAGAAAAAACTCCTGCAATACCTTGATATTGTAGGAGTTGTCTTTTCTTTGTCTGGTTTTTTCCAGCTTCTTGGTGATCCGCCTGGGGCTCGAACCCAGGACCCCAACATTAAAAGTGTTGTGCTCTACCTGCTGAGCTAGCGAATCAGACCTTATTGCTGTTAAGCGGGTGCAAAGATAGGCACTTTTGTTTAAAAAACAAATGGATTAAGGGAAAAAGTTTTGAGAACGACTTCTGCTTTTACTCTTCTTGTTGATTATCAGTCTGTTCAAACTTATGAATTTTTTCTCTGTTTATGATGAAACGTTGATAGTAGGAGAGCATAAGGGTGGTAAGCGGAAGTGCTATAATCATACCCAGCATCCCCATCAATGACCCCCAAATCGATAAAGACAGTAAGATGATGGCAGGATTCAGGCCCGTAATCTTCCCCATGACACGCGGTACGATGAATCCGTCTTGAATGGCTTGTACTATGATGAATACCGCAAGGGCCGATGCAATGATAATCCAGAAGTTTCCTCCCGTATCCGCTGCTTTCAGTATGGCCAGCACGATGGTAGGTATAAAGCCGATAATCTGCAAATAAGGTACTAGGTTTAAAGCGCCGATGAATAAGCCGAGTCCAATGGCCAGTGGGAAATCAATAATCAGAAAGCCTATACTGAACAGAATACCGACACACAATGCCACGAATGCTTGTCCGCGGAAGTATCTGTTCATGCCGTCTTTCACATCGTTCATTACATTGATTACGAAGGGCCGGTATTTCTGTGGTACCAGGTGGGTCCACCCTTCGGAAATGCTTTCGTAATCCAGCAATATGAAAACTATATAGAGAAGAATGAGGAAGAAAGTGAAGAAACTGAACAGCAGATTGACGGATTCTGACAACAAGGACCAGAGCCGGGGAACGGTTTCCTTGATGGCGTTCAGCATATTCTCTTCCTTGAACAATTGGGTGACAAACTGGGTGTCTATGTTCTCACGAAGGAATTCAGAGAGTGTTTTGGGCACATTGCCGTCGTGGGTTCCGTTGGAAAAGTAGTCTATTACCAAATCTTTTACCCTGACGAATTCGTCCATCATGGGAGGCACAAGCAGATAGAAGGCGGTTCCTCCTACAATCAGAATACTGAATAAGGCGCAGAAGATGGATATGACCCGGTTCTTGAGCCTTAATCTGTACTGGAAGAAGGTGACCAGGGGGTATATCAGATAGGCAATGAGCCATGCGATGAAGAATGGCAGCAATACGCCGCTTAGACGCTTGAAGAGCATAAGGATGCCGATAATGATGACACCGAGTATGACACCGCGGATAAAACTGTCGAATGTAATCTTTTTGCGTTCCATAATGCTCTGTTTTTTGTATTTGTTAATGACCGATTTCCTTTTGGTCGGCTTGGATGGCTTGCTGATAGCACTCTCGGCATAGCGGTTCATATTCTTCGGTTTCCCCCAGCAGTACTTGTTTGTCGTTCTTGACGGTACGGTGGGAGAACGAGGCAAGTTGACCACATTTCACACAGATGGCATGTACTTTGGAAACTTCGTCTGCAATGGCACACAGTCCCGGCATAGGGCCGAATGGAATACCGCGGAAGTCCATATCCAGTCCGGCTACAATGACGCGTATACCATTGTTGGCAAGCTGGTTGCATACATCAATCAGGCCGCTGTCAAAGAACTGGGCTTCGTCAATGCCCACTACATCTATCTCTGAAGTGAAGAGCAGAATGCTGGCAGACGAGTCGATGGGAGTGGAGGCTATGGAATGACTGTCATGTGATACGACATCGGCTTCGGAATAACGGGTGTCTATGGCAGGCTTGAATATCTCTACGCGTTGTTTGGCAAATTTTGCCCGTTTCAGTCTCCTTATCAGCTCTTCGGTTTTGCCGGAGAACATGGAACCGCAAATGACCTCAATTCTTCCCCTGCGTTTGGTTTCCTGTATATGATCTTCTGAAAATAATACCATGCTTTCAAGTGTTATATTTAAGCGCAAAAGTAACACTTTTGTTTGCTTTCCGATATTTTTTCATTATTTATTTCTACATTTGTAGCGTTAACACGGACTGTGTAAAGGATATGCAAACCCTATTAAACGACATAGAATTAGATATTCAGGAATTGAAATGTTTGATGCAGGCCATTTCAAGTGATGCCAATCCGACATTGAAGATTGTGGCAAAACGGAATATCCAGCAGATGAAGGCACGCTTGGAGGCGTTGCAAGAACTGCTTGAGGAGGCGCCAACGGCTGTTGTGCCGCCCCTGGAGGAACTCCCTGCTGTTACTACTCCTTTGACCGGACCGGCTTTTCCGGTTGAACCGGTCGTCCCTGATACAATGAAGCTGGATTGTGAAGAACCGGAAACTGTTCATACGGCTGAAGCGCTCCAGACTGTTGTAGCTTCGGCATCTCCTATTTTGGCAGAACGCATCAAGCCTGCCAAGGATTTGAAACATGCCATCAGTCTGAACGATTCATTCCGTTTTGTCCGCGAACTGTTCGCAGGCGATGCTGCACGGATGAATGAAGTGGTACGACGTTTGGGTGAGGCTCCTTCTTTGGACAAGGCTATGGATATTTTTGCTTCGGAAGTGCACCCGGATGAAGAAAATGAAGCCGCCGTCGATTTTATGGAACTCCTCAAAAAATATTTCAGCTAAATGACCGATAAGTATGGGAAAACTTTATGTAGTGCCTACCCCGGTAGGAAATTTGGAAGATATGACATTCCGTGCTATCCGGATTCTGAAAGAAGTGGATTTGATACTTGCTGAGGATACACGTACCTCCGGCATATTGCTGAAACACTTCGAAATAAAGAATGCGATGCAATCTCACCATAAATTTAATGAACATAAAACGGTTGAAAGTGTTGTTAATAGAATAAAGGGGGGAGAAACTGTAGCTTTGATTTCGGATGCAGGTACGCCAGGTATATCCGACCCGGGCTTTCTGGTAGTCAGAGAGTGTGTGCGTAACGGCATCGAAGTGCAATGCCTGCCGGGAGCGACAGCTTTTGTACCGGCATTGGTGGCTTCCGGACTGCCGAATGAGAAGTTCTGTTTTGAAGGTTTCCTTCCACAGAAGAAAGGAAGGATGAGCCGCCTGAAGGCATTGGCCGAGGAGCGTCGTACCATGGTGTTCTATGAGTCTCCCCACAGATTGGTAAAAGCTTTGACGCAGTTTACCGAACATTTCGGTGCCGAACGTCAGGCTTCTGTTTCGCGGGAAATCTCAAAGATGCACGAAGAAACGGTGCGTGGAACGCTTACAGAATTGATTGAACATTTCACGGCGAACGAACCGCGCGGTGAAATTGTGATTGTAGTAGCAGGAATAGACGATTAAATAACTTCATTAACCAAACGTAAAACGAAAGCGTATGAAAAAGTTAGCAGTTTTAATTGTATGCGCGGCTGTAATGGCTTCGTGTGACAGCTTCTCTGGTGGCAGTAAGAACCAGCTGAAAGCTGAAAATGATTCTTTATTGATGGAACTGACTCAGCGTAATGCTGAATTGGACGAGATGATGGGCACTTTCAATGATATTTCAGAGGGATTCCGCCAGATTAATGCAGCAGAGAGCCGTGTGGATTTGCAGCGTGGTGCTGTGGCAGAAGGCTCTTTGAATGCCAAGCAGCAGATTGCGTCGGATATTGAGTTTATCCGTAAGCAGATGGAAGAGAACAAGGAACAGATTGCCAAATTACAGTCCATGCTGAAGAACAGTAAGAATAACTCTGCCCAGTTGAAGAGGGCTGTGGAGTCCCTGACTCAGGAGTTGGTGGCAAAGACCCAGCGTATTGAGGAATTGCAGGCTGAGCTGGCTTCCAAGAATATCCGTATCCAGGAACTGGATGCTGCCGTAACCGGTTTGTCTACTGAGAAAGAAGAATTGACTGCCGAAAATGAGGCGAAGGCTCAAACCGTTGCCGAACAAGATAAGGCACTCAATACGGCTTGGTTTGTATTTGGTACGAAGAAAGAGTTGAAGGACCAGAAGATATTGACAAATACCGGACTTTTCAAAAAAGGCCAGGTGCTGAAAGATTCTGATATCAACAAGGACTACTTTACACAAGTGGATATCCGTACGACAAAAGAGATTAAACTATACTCTAAAGATGCTGATATCTTGACTACTCATCCCGCGGGCTCTTATGCGTTGGAGAAGGATGATAAAGGACAGTTGACTTTGAAGATTACAAATCCGAAAGACTTCTGGAGTGTGTCCAAGTATTTGGTAATCCAGGTAAAATAATACTGTTATAGACTGATACAGAACGGACGCAGGTTATTGGAATTGATAATCTGCGTCTATTTTTATATATCCCTTTCCTTTAAATTATGGCATCCCAATATAAGAACCTGTTTTTTGACCTGGACGATACGCTTTGGGCATTTTCCCTTAATGCACGCGATACATTCGAAGAGATGTATCACAAGTATGATTATGGCCGTTTCTTTCGTTCTTTCCAGCATTTCTATACGCTTTATCAGCATCGTAATGTAGAGCTGTGGGAAGAATACGGCAGAGGGCAGGTCAGTAAGGAAGAGTTGAACCGCCAGCGTTTTCTATATCCTTTGGAGGCAGTAGGGGCGGGGGATGCTGCTTTGGCCGAGGCTTTTTCTGATGATTTCTTTTCGGTCATTCCCACAAAAAGTCGGCTGATGCCGCATGCGTATGAGGTACTGGAATATTTGGCGGGGAAATATAACCTCTATATCCTTTCCAACGGCTTCCAGGAGCTGCAATGTCATAAGATACGTTCGGCAGGCATTGACCACTTTTTTAAGAAGATTGTTCTCTCTGATGACATCGGTATCTTGAAGCCCTGGCCCGAAATCTTTCATTTTGCACTTTCTGCCACACAATCCGAAGTGCGTGATTCTTTGATGATAGGCGATAGTTGGGAGAATGATGTGGCAGGAGCCAAAGGAGTGGGCATGCACCAAGTGTTTTATAATGTAACAGGGAAGGAAGAACTGCCTTTCCAACCGACTTATCATATCAGTAATCTGAAAGAATTGATGCAGATTTTGTGACATTGAAATTTTTAGTTGTACTTTTGTCTGCAGAAACGTATATTATACAGCTATGGACACAATCTTACCTTTCGCTTTACTTTGTTTTACCTCCTTCTTTACGTTGACAAACCCTCTCGGCACCATGCCGGTGTTTTTGACCATGACGCATGGAATGACAGACCGTGAACGGCAGTCGGTAGTATCGCGCGCCACTTTGGTTGCCTTTATTACGATTATGGTTTTTACGTTTGCGGGACAGTTCCTCTTTAAGTTCTTCGGTATCTCTACCAATGGTTTCCGTATTGCCGGTGGAGTTATTATCTTTAAGATTGGCTTCGATATGCTGCAAGCCCGTTATACCCCAATGAAGCTGAAAGACGAGGAAATCAAGACTTATGCCGATGATATTTCCATTACTCCTCTTGGAATTCCGATGCTTTGTGGTCCTGGTGCCATAGCCAATGCCATTGTGCTGATGCAGGATGCCCATACCATTCAGATGAAAGGAGTTCTTATAGGAATGATTGCCTTTATTTATCTGATTACCTTTTTCATATTGCGTGCTTCCACGCGGTTGGTCAAAATCTTGGGTGAGACGGGAAACAATGTGATGATGCGCCTGATGGGACTTATCCTGATGGTTATTGCCGTTGAGTGTTTTGTCAGCGGAGTGAAACCGATATTGGTGGATATATTGAAAGAAGGAGGCATACCATCACTGGCACACCTCCTCTAAACACTTTATTTATAAAAACACATTGGGAGAATTCCCAAGTTTCTTTAGGCTACTATTGATTAATAGCCTGGATTTTGTTCTATGTTCGGATTGGCATTGATTTCACCGACGGGAATCAACGGGAGCGCTTTCTTGGAGTCGCGGTTGAATGTACGCGCTTCTTCGCTCAGTACGTCGTGCCATCCTCTGTCATTAACGTCCGTGTAGCGTGTAACGGTTTCACCTCGGCGCATAACATCGAAGTAGCGCTGTCCTTCACCTACAAGTTCCTTGCGGCGTTCGATGTATATGCGGTCTAATGTGATGTTTCCGCTGGTTACTTGTTTGCTTTCATCCGTTGTGCGGTTGGAGATGATATCGTTCAGCAAGTTGGCAGCCTTGTTCTTGTCTCCGGCTTGGAAAGCTGCTTCTGCTGCTGACAAGTAAACCTCTGACAAACGCAGCAATGGGACATTGGAGTAACGTACATCTCCGTTTACAGCAGGCATTTTGTTGATGTAAACTTTACGTTTGTCAAATCCTCCTGCTGCCGCTGCCAATAATATGTCGTTACGGATGTCTGCCGGGTCGGATGTAAGCATGTCAGAGAAGTCTTTTGTGACAATTACATCTCCATATCCGGGAGAAGCGCCAGCCTTGTCTGCATATAAGTAGGCAATACCTTCACGGTCTGTCCAGTCAGTATTGTTGTTGATGGAAATCTCGAACATGATTTCTTTTGAATGATTGGCATCACTTTTGCTCCATGCAGCAACATATTCTGACGGTTCCCAAAGTTTGTAAGACGAGTTTGATATGATGTCTTCAGCTACGGATAAAGCCTTGCTCCATTCGCCTTTTGTCATATATACACGTACCTGCAAGGCTTTGGCAGCCCAAAGGTTGACATAACCCACTTCATTAGTTTTGGGCAGTGCATTTGAGTTGATTGCATCTGTCAAATCCTTTTCAATAGCCTCATAACATTGGGCTACCGTGCTGCGGCTTGGCTTTTCTGTCGATTCCAGCGGGGAGGTAGCGATGGGCACACCGAGTGAGCTGCCTTGATCTACCGTATAAGGTTTACCGTAGATACGTGTAAGGTCAAACAGTGCCATGGCGCGCAGAACTTTTGCTTCTGCATCATATTGGTCAATAGTGGCTTTTGCCTCTGCCGCGTCGGTCAGGTTGCCACTTTCTGCTGCCTGAATCAGACGGTTGGCGCGTGCTATGACTACATAAGGCATCTGCCATACGGCTGTTGAGGTGGTGAAATTGTCGGCAGTTGTATATTCCATATAATAGTAGAAGTTTGCTCTTCCACTTCCACCGTTATATTCATATTGGATATCTTCCCCTCTCATGTCACCGTATACGAACATGAGGCGTCCATAATAATTAATCAGGCTACTGTTACCTTTAACGGCAGCATAAAGTCCCGTCCGCACATTGGCCAAATCATCGCTGTTCTTGATTGCGGTTTCAGCATCTATTCCGTCTGCGGGTGACTGATCCAGCCAACTGTTGAGGCATGATGAAGTGCTGACTGCCATAGCTGCGCAAAGCGTTGCTGTGTATAATGTCTTTAATATTTTCATTTTCGTATCTTTATTAGTTAGAAATTCAATTCTATTCCGAATGTATATGTTCTCAATGCCGGAGTCTCAAATGTGCATAGTCCGTCTACACGCATTTCCGGATCTACAAATAAGTCTTTAGACTTCCATGTAAGCAGGTTGGAACCAGAGAAGTAGATTCTGGCTTTGCTGAGCCCAAGCTTGCTGATATAGTTTTGCGGAATGCTTACACCTAATGTGAGGTTCTTCAGACGTAGATAATCAGTAGGCATCAGCCAGCGTGAAGACAGTGAAGCTGCGCTTCCATATTCAAATTTAGGCAATGTGGCATTCGTGTCGCCCGGGCCCGTCCACATCTTTGAGATGTCATAGTATGTCGGTACGGCACCACCGTATAGATATGAACCGCCATTGGAGTGCTGCCAAGTGGAGTAGTCAAAAGCATCACCACCCAATGAATAAGTGAAAGTGAAGCCCAAGTCGATAAACTTCCATTTGAGGTTGTTGGTAAGACCGCCTTCTATACTAGCCTGATGCTTGCCTACAATAGTTTTGTTGGCTTCAGAGATATTTGTAGTAGTCTTGCGGGCGTTCTCTGTTCCGTCATTCAGATAGAACATTTCTTTACCGGTCTCAGCGTCGACTCCGGCGTATTCATAAACATAGTATGAATAGTAAGGTTCGCCTACACGGTGAATCAGCGGTCCTGATACGATTTCATTCTGCTGGCCATCCAATTTAGTCAGTTTGTTGCTGTTGTGTGCCATGTTCAGAGAAGTGGTCCACGTGAAATCCTTGTTTCTGAAATTGGTTGATGTAATGGTCAACTCAAAACCGGAGTTCTTCAGTGAACCGATGTTTTGCGGGGTGGTATACCCATAATTGCCATCATAATATCCGCCGACTTGTGATACGGGGAGGTCATATATAAGGTCGCTGGTTTTACGCTGATAGTAGTCGAATGTTACAGAGATACGGTCGATGAATGAAAGGTCGAGACCGATATTCCATGTTTTGTTCTTTTCCCATTTCAGGTCCGGGTTTGCAATTCCGACGATTGACATTCCTGACTGTCCATTGTATATGATTCCGTATTTATAAAGATTCATATAAGCGTAATAGTCTGATGGTTGCGTTCCGTTTACACCGTATGACACACGGAGCTTTCCATCTGTCAATACACTCTTGACAGGATTCAGGAAACTTTCGTCTATGAATCTCCATGCTCCGGAAACCGACCAGAAACTTCCCCAACGGTTTTCTCTTGCCAGACGTGAACTTCCGTCGGTACGATAGCTGAGACCGAGATAATATCTGTCTGCGTAGTTATAATTGGCACGTCCGAGGAACGAAGTCATGCGATAGCTCTGTCTGTTGGTTTCGGCACTTGTTGAACCGGCATTTGTCAATTCGTACAAATCACCCGGATAGTCTTGGCCTGCCATGTAGTTGAAAGCATATTCCGTATCTTGTGTTTCAAAACCAAGCAGGGCGTCAATATTGTGCAGACCGAAAGAGTTGATGTAAGAGAGCTGGGTTTGTGTATTCAGCTGGTCATTACGATTGACGATACGCTGCATGACACCACCGGGGGCACCATTGTTTGAGTGTCTGTCCCAAAGAACGTCATTGGTTCCTTGTGCGTAATCATAAGCAATCTTTTCACTTAAATTCAACTTGTCCCAAATATTATAGGTCAACTTGATTGTATTGAATGCCTTCATCAGGGTATAAACGTCGGAGCTGTGTTCTCTTTCATACAAAGGATTGACTCCAAATACGCCGCAACCATTGTTTAATGTGCCGTCTTCATTATAAGGGGTTGATGAGGGGCTCTGGAAGAATGCGTAATTGGCCACAGGCCCATCATAGGAGGTCGCTTCATTGGTTTTGTTTTGTCTTACTTTTGAGAATTGGCTTGTAACTTGAACCTCAAAGTCTCCAAACTTATGAGTGAGGTTTGCATTACCAGTGAAACGTTCCAGACCTTGTTTGTAAATGATACCTTCCTGATTGGTATAAGCTACTGAGGTGTAGAACTTGGTACGGTCATTGCCACCAGATACGCTCAGCTGGTAGTTCTGATGAGAACCGTTACGGAAAAGCAGGTCTTTCCAATCCGTCCATCCGGTCGAGGGTTTTGAAGCAAAGTCCTCGATGTTCTGGTCTGCAAAAGTTGCGGCATCTGCATCGGACATGTTTCCGGTGTATAACCCGTAATTCTTGAGACCGGTCCATAAGAGTTCGCGGCGCGAGTCACCGTCGAGCATAGGACGATAATCTATTGCCATGTTTGAGAAACCCCAGTCGGAACGGAAACTTACATTTGTTTTGCCTTGTTTTCCGCTTTTCGTCGTAATGACCACAACACCGTTAGCAGCACGCGAGCCGTAAAGAGAGGCAGCCGCCGCATCTTTGATAACTGTGATAGACTCGATGTCATTGGTATTGAGTGAAGACAAAATATCAGTTCCTGCATCACTATAAGTGAACTCGGATAAGTCTCCACTTGTGACCGGTGTTCCGTCAATAACATAAAGCGGATTGTTTCCGGCATTGATGGAACCCATACCACGTACACGGATACTGCTTACAGAACCCGGATTACTTGAACTTGAGCCAAAAGTAACACCAGCGACATTACCAGAAAGTTTGTCGGCAACAGAAAGAACAGGTACATCTTCCAAGGTGGAAGTGTTTACAGTAGAAGCAGCTCCAGTAAATGATGCTTTTTTAAATGTACCGTAACCGGTAACCACAACCTCTTCAAGCAGCTCAGAATCGGATTTCAAAATTACCTTTACATGAGGTTTAATCGTTACTTCTTGGGTTTGCATACCAACAAACGAAATCACCAGAGTTTTCGCGGAACTACAATATGTGTATCTTGTTGGTAATAAAGGAGGTACAATAATTCAAGAAAGTTTCAAAAGGAAGTGTTCCCCTTTGGGAGATACTCTATACATGTTCACTATACATGACAATCTACTTATATGATACTATTTGTAATAGTAATGTGCTGATTTATAATAGTCTGATTCTGTACTAATATGTTATAATCATAACGTTAGGATTTCTTTTTTTTTAAGAATGAATGCTTATGTCAACATCTATCGTTTAGTTGTTTTTTGTCAATTATTTACTTGTATTGTTTGTTACATCCATGAAAACGTAAAGCATTATATAAAATATTATTGAAATTATAAAGGTTACATAGATACCATCTTACCCATTTATCCATTTTATGCATAGAACACTATGCAATTGTCCTTATTTTAAATGGAGATATCCGTTTGTTTATTCCAAATACAAAAGTAATTGAAGTAAAGAACTCTGTAACTGCGAAAAACTACTATTGGAAGTATGTCAAAAATGTAAACCTGCCCTTTTCGGATGGAAAAACGATTGTTCAGTCAAGGTTTAGTTCTTTAATTCCCCAAAGATTTATGTAGTAAACAATGTTTTTGGTTTCTTGTTTGGGATTATATTTTTCTGATGAGGAATACCTATTATGAGAAAATATAGTCTACATGAAATTACGTCGCTTGGGTGGAGATATTTTTATCATAATCAGGAAATGCAGAATATGCTTTTGTGACCCACTCTAGCTCTCATATCGTGCGGGCAATCCAGGTTTGCTGCTTATTGAAGAAAGGATACTCCTATTGTTTCAGTTCTTCTCCATAAAGTTTACGCAGCATGATACGTGCAGGTACACTTTTAATTTCTCCATTGGGCAAGCCTTGTATAATGCATTCATTGCGCAATGCTTTTTCTTCAAGCATACGGCGTTCGGCTAATGCCAAACCGAAATGTAACTTTTCGCTCAGTTCTTTTCTTTCATTCTCTGACATAACTTTGTATTTTATTAAATCGTTCAATATGATGTATATGCATCTCCATCCCCCGTCCGCCTTCAGCAACAATAATACGGGGTGTCTCGCTATTATCTGCCAATAGCCAATAGTCCACACAGGGCATATAAATATTGAAAAAGTTATTGATACCTGCTTGATAACGCCGAATCACAACCTCTTTGGGAATGTCGTGCCCACCATTACGTACACGTTGGGCTACACGCTGAATAGCCAAGTCGGGCGAACTCAACCAGAAATATATTAAATTGACTTTATATCCTTGCTCTTGCGCACGATGGACAAGGCGGGTGTAAGTTCTTGTGGCAAGTGTGGTTTCTATAGAAAAGTTTTGTTGATTTCTCAGCAATTCATTAATCCTTTGTAACATCAACCGTCCGGCTTCAATAGCCATACTTTCGGGATTGAAAGGAGATAATCCACGAGCTATTTCATCTGCATTAACAAACTCCTTGCATTCCAGAACATCCGGTAGCACAGTGTAAGATGCCGTAGTCTTACCAGCACCATTACAACCACTAATGATGTAGAGCTGTTTTTTAGAATCCATATTCATGCATTTATCTAATTGCAAACATACGACATTTTTATAAGATTATGGATAATTGATAGTTATTGTTTTTTAAAAGTTGATTGTTCCGCAGGTATGAGAAGTACAGGACTCTTTTGAGAACTCCACATTTCTCACATATCATCTATCCTTATTTTCTTCTTGATGAAATATCTGTTTACCAAAGTACGTTTTACGAATTGAGGTGGAGCAAAGTACTTGCCTTTCCCACTTGCGCTATATAGATAGCCCTCCCCTCTAGTGATCATTGATGAATACCAAATGGCAGGCAAATATCCTGAGAATAGTGTGGAAACGCTTTTATTGTTCTCCTCTAATAACAGAGGGAATGCTTTATAGCATCCCCTCTCTCAAAAAACACTTTATTTATAGAATAATTCCGGTAGAATTATTTTCCTCCAAGATTCAACTCATCGTTGTAATCAGTTTCATTCAAAGGTACATCCCATGTCCATTTGTTGACACCGGAGGCAGGAATGGTTTTTGCAACGGAAATGTGAGCATTACCACCTTCGGCAAAACTGTGACGGACTATGTCGCGGTTCCATCTCTTGTAGTCGCTCCATGCAAAACCTTCACCCCAGAGTTCCAATTCGCGATAGTCCATAATTTCATTCCAAAGAGCTTCGCCACTCTTGTCGCAAGTGTATTCAGGATTACGTCCGGAAGTGGCATTCAGTTCTACCAGTGCGGCACGAGCAGCAGTCTCGTCATTCAAGAAATAATTAGCCTCTGCCTCTACCAATACCATTTCCGATGAACGGATGAAAGGCAGGTAGCTGACGCCCGGAGTGTCGAATACATAAAACTTCAGTTGTCCCCCCAGATACATATAACCAGCCTGATAAGGAGCTTCCAGGCCACTGACCGCCATTTTCTGGCAATAGGCAGCTGCTTCTTCCCAAAGAGCATCTGCTTTTTTCTCATCATCTCCCATTCCAAGAATGCCGTAGCCTAAATCCATGGCTGAACCGTCATTGAAGTTATAGCCGGGGAATTTGTCTTCGGTTAGGAACAGTGCCTTACGAGCATCGTCGTTGGGAATGCGATTAATCAGTTCACGACCGATAGAGCCTGCACCGTTTGCCGCCCCTGCCGCATTGGCATAATATCCGTTGCATGCATACTGAGTACCATAACTCCAATACCAGTTATTCTCTTGTGCACTACCAAAGCTTCCGAAAATCCATTCACTGGTTGGATTACAGAACCCTGCATGATATTCTGCATTGCTCATGAGTGGGTAGTTCTGGCGAGCCAGCTTAGCTTCAGTCAATGCTTTGGTATAATCTTGCTTGGTAAGAGCGGCACGGGCGTAGATGGCATGTGCCACATTGATGTTCGGCATCCATACTTGTGAGGCATTACGGTCCATACCGCTTTGCTCAAACAGCATGATGGCTTCGTCCAAATCTTTATAAATCTGTGCATACGTTTCAGCTAATGTGGCATAACCTTGTCCACCGGTAGATTCGTCCAAACGAAGTACTATCCCCTGCGAAGCGCCATTGTTGGAATCTTGCCAGCGCCAGCAATAATAGTGTACCAGTTTTTCGAAAGCGTATGCACGAAAAGTCAGTGCAGATGCCTTGACAAAATTCCTTTCCGCTTCCGTACCTTCGGCATTGTCTATATTGGCAAGAATGGTGTTGGCATTACCTGCTATGGTATAATAGTAATACCATGCGTAAGCATCGTAAATGGAGTTAGTACGTGTGTGGAACTCTTGATTGAAGATAGGAGACCATCCGGATGCGTAATAATTGTAATTGTAATTTTCACTCGGGTAGCTTTCGTACTGAATCATTATGTTGTTCTCACCAGCAAATCCACCTCCAAAATAGGAGTGTTGTGTTGTCATGATTTTGGCGATACCGTTCAATGCCTTCATGGCATTGGCCGTGGTACCTACGGCATCGGTTGCTCCGGTTGAGTCAGTAGGTGCTGTATCCAGATAGTCACCGGCGCAAGAAGACACCAGCATCATACCTGCCAATAGGCTTCCTGCGAACAATTTATTGATAATCTTTTTCATTTCTAATACAAATTATATGGTTATACCTTTAGAATTTCACAGTCAGTCCGAAGTTATAAACACGGGCTGTCACATACGTATCGTCCGAACCTCCGTTGAAGGAATACTGCGGATTCAATCCTTTGCGTGAAGTCAATGTAAAAAGGTTCTCTACACCGGCAGTCAGCGAAAGGCCTTCTATACCTACACTTTTTAGCCAACGCTTGGGCAAGCTGTAGGAGAGATTCAGGTTCTTGAATACGAAGTAAGAAGAGCTTGTCAGCCAACGGTCACTGGTGGCATTCAGGTCGGACGATTTGTAAAAGTCGGTGCGCGGAGTTCCATTCGGATCAATGCGATTGGCAGAAGTTTCTGTCATTCCCGCAGGAACTTCTTTCCAAGAATTCAGGATGTCCTTGTGGTAAGCGCTGCCGGCAGCACCGGATTCAGACACACCCATCAAGCTGGCATAGCTACCATCGTATGTTTTACCGCCTAAAGAATAAGTAAACAGCATGTTCAAATCCCAGTTTTTCCAAGAAAGAGCTGAGCTGATAGAACCGTAAACCGTAGGAAGTGCGCTGCCGGCCCAGTCACGTTTGGCGTATGAAGTCGCGGTAGCATAGTCCGTACCGTTGATGGTAGTCAATGCACCGGCTTCTTGGGCGGCGGCTTTCTTGTCCGGATCCAGTGTATAGAGAGAAGTACCGGTCATCTGGTCCACACCTTCGAAGTGGTAAGTGTACCATTCGTAGATGGAGTGTCCTTCGGAGTAGTTTTGCATACCATGCAAGATGTCCTTTCCATCGGGCAGTTTCACGATTTTATTCTTCAGGAAAGTAGCGTCTGCGCCGATGTTCCATTTCCAGTCATTGTTGTTGATGACATCGGCATTCAAAGAGATTTCCCAGCCACGGTTGGACACGGTACCGATATTCTTGTATTGCGTCAGGTTCATCGGGGCAGTATCATCGACCCAAGGATAAGAACCGGCAGAAAGCGGTAGGCGTACCTCAAACAGCAGGTCTTTGGAACGTTTGTCGAAATAGCCTATTTGGAAGTTCAGACGGTTGAACAGACGCCCCTCTACGGCAACATCCACCGTCTGTGTAGTTTCCCACTTGATGTCCGGTGCTGAAAGTGATTGTTTTACCAAAGCGGCTTCACCACCGTTCTTGTCAATGGTATAAAGAGCCATGTGACCATAAAGGCTTACGCCCATATTGTTACCGACTTCACCATAGGACGCGCGCAACTTCAAGGCATCCACCCAATCTACATCTTGCAAGAAAGCTTCTTGTTTCATGTTCCAGCTGGCACCAACAGAATAGAAGTTACCCCAGCGATTGTCCTTGTGGAAGCGTGAGGAACCATCACGACGGAACGAACCTTCTACGAAATAACGGTTGTCATAATTATACTTTACGCGTGCCAGATAAGACTCCGTCTTGTCCTCATCATCACTTCCGGAAAAATAAGAGTTGTTAAGGAAATTACCCATAGTAAGGTTTCCGTCTACAGCCATACCGGTGTTCATTCCGGAAGTGTACTTGCGCTCCCAACTATAGTTCTCGTGAGCCACCATAGTTTCCACGTTGTGTACCTGATTAAATTGATAGTTCCAGCTCAGAATTTCCTGCAAGGTTACAGTCTTGTATTGGTAGGCATAACTTGTCAAACGACCGCCATTCGTAGCACCGTCTCCAATTTCGGGATTGTCATATTTCTTATTGTTCGAAGTGCTGTTGTTCAGGTCACCTTTTACAGTTAATGAAAGTCCATACGGCAACGAGATGGTGGCAAAAGCTTGTCCGCCCAATACGTTGCGCACACTTTCCTGCTTATTATACAACATTTCGTAAGCGATGTTGCGGTTACTCAGATAAGATGAAGTGGTGTCATAAATTTTGTTACCATCGGCATCCAGTTGGTATGTACCGTCGGCATTGTGCATAAACAACGGATAGACCGGAGCCATATAACGAGTAATGTAGAACGGATTGGCGTAATAGTTGCCACTGGCATTACTGTTATAGTCACGCTTGGTCCACGAGCCAGTCAAGTTCACGCCACCCTTGAACCACTTGTTAGGTGTATAAGTAGTGTTGATACGCCCGGAGAAACGTTCGTAACCTGTGGCTTTTACATATCCTTTCTCATTCAAGTAGCCTATGGAAGAATACACGTTGTATTTCTCTCCCGAAGTGGCGGCGGAAAGATTGTATTCCTGACGGTGTCCCGTGCGTTCGATGGCATTCTGCCAGTCCAAGTCGTCATAGCCAGCCAGGCGAGTGGCAATCAGTTTTCCGTTATTGTCAAACAACTTATCACCAGCGGCATTGTAGATATTACGACCGATAGATTCACTAACCACGTGTCCCGTGGCATATGCGGCAGCATCGCTTGCCGACATGCCGGCATTGCTCATCATGGCATTCTTCTTGGCCATCCAGGTAGCTTCCATCCAGCGGTCTGCATCCAGACGGTCGTACTCGGGAATACCTCTGTTATACATACCTTGATTCATTTGCAGCGTAATACTCGGTTTATGAGTGTTTCGTCCGCTCTTGGTTGTAATGATGACAACACCGTTGGCAGCACGGTTACCGTATAATGCAGCCGAAGCAGCATCTTTCAAGATGGACATGCTTTCAATATCATTAGAGTTTAGTTCGGCCATGTTTCCATCGAAAGGGACTCCGTCCACTACATACAGAGGATCTGAAGCACCTGAAACCAATGTACCAAAACCACGGATACGGATGCTGGGGGCAGAACCGGGTTCACCATATGTATTGTTCACTTGTACACCCGGTGCGGCACCTTCAAGTGCACCGGTTACGCTGGTTGTGATGCGCTTCTCTATTTTCTTATTGTCAACCACCGAGATAGAACCGGTCAACGATTCTTTTTTAGCAGTACCGTATGCCACTACCACAACCTCATCCAAAGCTTCTGCATTGCTTCTCATTGTCACCTTTACACTCGGCTTAATCGCCACTTCCTGCGTCTGCATACCAATATACGAAATCACCAAAGTTTTCGCGGAACTACAATAACTGTATTTTGTTGATAATAAGTAATATATAATAAGCTCCAAAACGCTAAAACAGGGAATACTCTTTCCACAGTTATTCTATATACGTCCACAATAAATAATGCTCTACTTATGTGATACCATTAATAGCTGTAATGTTTTGATTAATAGCTGTTTGTCCCTGCATTAATATATTGTGGCTATAAAATTAGGATTTCTTTTTTTTAAAAGAATGAATGATTATGTCAATATCTATCATTTGAACATTTTTCGTTGAATATTTACTTATATTGTCTATCACATCCATAAGAATGTTGTATTTCATGTAAATACTATTTAAAATTATAAAATACCATTCTCATTTCGAATAGAGATAAACATTAGTTTATTCCTATTTCACATAGAAATATTCTGTATTCCTTGTATAAAACTAATGAACTTATGAGATCGTTTCTAAAGGAACCATAGTTTCTTGTGTAAAAGTTCAAAGGGAAATTCATGCTATACAAATATTGTCTCTTATTTGTATTATAATACCATTATCATTATATTTGCGTTATCGTAATGTGCATTACGGTAATGTACATTACGATAACGAAAGAGTTGATATAAAATAAAAGGTGTATTATGAAATTCTATAATAGAGAAAAAGAATTGGCTATTTTAAAGAATATAGCAGAACAGTCTCAAGAAGAATCGCAAATGACGGTTTTGGTAGGAAGAAGGCGTATCGGTAAGACCTCACTCTTATTGAAGTCAACGGATGGAAAGCCGACATTGTATTTTTTCATCTTACGCAAGGCAGAGAATCTTCTATGCCGTGACTTTATAGAAGAGGCAGAAATGAAGTTGAATTTTCCTATAGGAGAATATTCTTCCATAGGAAAGCTATTCCAACATTTAATGTTACTTTCAAAAGAACGGCCCTTCAATCTTATTATTGATGAATTTCAAGAATTGGATAGAATAAATCCTTCTGTGTTTGGAGAGATTCAGAAAGTATGGGATTTGCATAAAGACAGTAGCCGAATGAATTTACTTATAAGCGGCTCTATTTACTCATTGATGCATAAAATTTTTGAGAATAATAAAGAGCCACTTTTCAGCCGTGCGGGAAAAATTATACGTTTACAACCATTCAGGGTCTCTGTCATAAAGCAAATATTGGCAGATTTTCACCCAGGTTACACTCCCGATGACCTTTTGGCGCTATATACCTTTACAGGGGGGGTAGCTTGGTATATTGATTTGTTCATGAAAAATAAGGCTTTTACCCGTACAAAAATGATTCATTTCATGACGGAAGAGAACTCTTTGTTTTTGACTGAAGGAAAGAATCTTTTGATAGAAGAGTTTGGTAAAGAATATACCGTTTATTTTTCTATATTAGAATGTATTTCTCGCGGACTGACATCTCGTGGAGATATAGAAACAGCATTGAACGGAGTAGAAATAGGCGGTTATCTCTCACGTATGGAGAAAGATTTCTCTGTAATCAGTCAGCGTAAACCTATTTTTGCTCGTCCATCCTCCAAACAAGTCAGATACATTATTGAAGACAATTTTCTATCTTTTTGGTTTCGATTTATTTACAAGTATCAGAATTTGATAGAGGCCGGAAACTTAGCCTATCTGCGTAATATTATAGAACGGGATTTCCCTACATTTTCAGGATTGATGTTGGAGCGTTATTTCAAAGAGATGTACATAGAGGCCGGAAGATATACAGACATCGGAGGATTTTGGGATAGAAAGGGAGAGAATGAGATAGATTTAATTGCTGTTAATGAATTTGAGCGAACCATAGAATTCGTAGAGATTAAACGTAATCCGGAACGGATAGATTGGGGGATGTTGAAGAAGAAAGGAGAATATTTTCTCACTATCAATAAAGAATGGAAAAACTGCTCTGTTTCCTATAAAGGACTTTCTTTGGAAGATATGTAACCTTAAATAATACTTCCCTTAAAGTCTTTTGCAGGATTAAAGAAAGAGAAGCCGCTCATTTCACAATGAGTGGCTTCTTAAAAACACTTTATTATGAAATTCCGGTCTATTCAACCGGATGAATCATCATCATAGTTGTCACATTATTATTGTTTGGGTAATGCAACTAGTTAGTCTGCGCAGATAATTCTTTTGACAGAAAAATGAAGGAGCACTTAAATGAAAGAGAGAGTACTTCCGTATCATTCTTTTGTTGATTCATATAGAAAAATCGGTAAAGGCAAACTACTTTTACCGATTTTTTATGACATGTCCTTTGAGGTGTTAATTCTGATCGGTCGGAGAAAGCTGAGAATTGTTCTCTATTTCCGAGAGAGGTAATTGATAAAGGAACGGGCGTTCTTCCTGATTATAACGGAACTTACCGGCAGAGAAATGATTATTGTTTTCTGCACCCCAAGTTTCGTCCGTACGGTCTACAGGAATGTTCAAACGACGATTATCGATGTATTCCAAGCCTTCGCCCCAGAATTCTACACGTTTCTGATAAATGATTTCCTCTATCAAGTCGGCCTTGTTTGTAAAGGTGTAATTATAGTCAGGCTGACGGGTCTTCATGAAGCTATTCAGTTCAGTTATCGCATCAGCAGAGCCCTTGTGAGCCAAGGCTTCCATCTTTATCATGTAAGCCTCTTCCGAACGCAGGTAAATATAATCTCCCAATTCCCATCCGCTGAACACACCGGCCTTAATGTTATCACGGCCCGTACCGATAAATTTCACAGTCTGATATTCCACAGAAACCGGATACTTAGTATCACGGATCAATGTCACACGCTTACCAGATGCATCTGTTACACCTGTAGAACGGTCGCAGCAGAACCATTGCAGACGAATATCAGTATCCGCGATACGATCTACTAACGGCTTAAAGGCAGCACGCCATACGCCGATGCCGGCATATCCATCGCCATAAGTATCCATCTGCGAGAAGAAAGACATATAAGTCGTACTATTATCTGCTGTAATATCGCTGCCGAATACTACATCCGGCAAACTGATGTTGCTGAATCCTTGCAGTATCTGGTCTTCACTTTGCAATATAGGGAAATTATCAATCACCACTTGCGCATACTTTATCGCTTCATCCCATTCATGGATAACCATGTTTGCGCGAGCCAAATGCATGGCTACTACGCAGCCATCCATATCAGTGGGTGAGGAAGTGCGCGTCATATTCAAACCCTTGAACAAGTCGAAAGCAGTAGTAAGGTCGCTCTTGATTTGTTCATAAATTTGAGCTACAGTAGCACGCGGTTGGTCGCCTTCTGTATCCTCTGTAATAAGCGGTACACACGGGGATTGCGAGAAATCATATTTTTCTCCACGCCCCCATTTTGTTCCATCTGCACCGGTATAGTAGGAATGCTGATATAGATAACTCAACTGCAAGTAGGCATAGCCCCGGAAACCAAGGGCGATGGCACGATATTTTAAATTGGCAGGATCTTCACTGCTGGGGTCAATCAGCTTAAGAATGTTATTGGCATTGGCTATGACACGATAGTATTCTTTCCACCGGTTGTTGGTCGGAGTATAGTTCTGTTGCCAGTAATCCAGCAAATAATGATACAGACTCATGGCAAAACGTCCGGTCATAATCATGTCGTTGCCCATCAGTGATGTCAAGTAATCAAAGCTCTTCTGACCGAAATAGTTGTGACTCATATCGGTGTCAACAAACTGCTGCATATCAGAATACATGCCTGCTACAGCAGCAGAAAAAGCCTTGTCAGGATCTTCCTGAGCCACATTACCCAGTTGGTCTTCAGTCAAATAAGCGGTAACATCAGCGTCTTCAACGCAGGATGTAAGCAGACCTCCGACAAGGAGTGCCTGCATCATATATTTCATAATTTTCATATACAATTTTATTTTTTAGTTTAGAATGTAAGGTTGATACCTCCGGAAATCACACGCATCGGAGAATAGCCTCCATATTCTTTATCAGAACCAGACATTGCTACGCGAGGGTCGAATCCCTGACGCTTGGACCACAAGGCAAGATTATCTGCCGTAGCATAAATACGCAGTTTCTCGACACCGAATTTCTGCATCAGATTTTTTGGCAATGTGTAACCCAAAGTGATGTTACGGATGCTGAAGTAGCTGGCCTTTATCAGGTTGAGGTCTGACTGTTGGGTGAAAGAATTGGAAGCATTGTTAGCATTCCAAATAGGAAGTGAACCTGTGCCTGTCTCCGGGTTAAACGTCTTCCACATATCCTTGTTATGACCTACGTAGAATGAAGAACTCATACCAGACAGATAAGAGTAGTCATAAGCATAGCCACCAATCTGGAAAGCCGTTGCTATAGAAAGGTCAATGCCCTTGTAAGAGAAAGTAGTGCTCAAACCACCGTTGAAATCGGGCAATGCAGATTTGCCGATGAAGCAACGGGTTGCATCTGCATAAGTAGTGGTCGTGGTACGGCCTATCACTTCCCCTTGTTCATTTGTCTCGTCCATGTACCACATGGCATTTCCTTTTTCGTCCATGCCGGCATACATATAAGTATAATATTCAAAGCGGCTCTTGCCTTCGCGCAGGTTGAACGGACCGGAAGTGATACCATTTTCACGGTTTTCTTCGGGCAGCGTCACAATGCGGTTCTTGTAATGAGAACCCACGAGCGATACCGTCCACTTCAGGTCGGGCTGATTGAAGATATCCACATTCACTTCAAACTCTATACCGGTGTTTTTCATCGCACCCAGGTTTTCCCAGTTATACGGACGTCCGGCTGTAGAGTAAGCCACAGGACGCTTGAAGAGCATATCGTCCGTACGACGATAGAAATATTCGAATGAACCGTATACTCTGTCGAACAGACGGAAATCTACACCCACGTCAAAAGTCTTCTGCTTTTCCCAAGTCAAGTCCGGATTACCGTAGAATTCCGGTGAATAGCCCAACTCTGAACCATTCCAAGTAACAGTGTACTGGTCTTGGTAAGGTGTGTACACATAGGCATAGTTATAATCTGAAAGAATACTTTCATTACCCTGAGTACCATAAGATGCACGCAATTTCAAATCGTTTAACCAAGACCCCGTTCCCTCCATGAATGCTTCGTTGGAAATACGCCAAGCGGCACCTACCGACCAGAAATTACCCCAGCGGTCTAAGAAACGGGAAGTACCGTCGCGACGGAAGGCTGCAGAAAGATAATATTTGTTGCTATAGTCGTAGTCTGCCATACCGAAATATCCCTCGATGTTATGGTTTGCCGTGTAGCTGTTGATGTATTGCATTTGTCCACCGTTGTCCAATTCCGGATTGTTCGGATTAAAGAAGTTGGTTTTCTGTCCTGCCAAATACTGATATTCATACTTATAGTACTCGTGACCTATCTTGGCCGACAAGTGGTGGTTATCGCCAAATACATTGCTGTAAGCCAGAATCTGGTTGAAGTTGGTAGTTGTAGTGTTGTAGCTCCCTTTTGTACCACGACCACCGAAAGACTGTCCGTCACCGATGAGCGGAGTGTAGAATACTGTCTGGCTGCTGTTCGTGAAATCATAACTGTAGTTTGCTGTAAACTTGAAATTCTTCAAGAATGAAATTTCCAGATATGAGCGTGAGGTCAGGTTATTGTATACAGTTTCACGAATATCCTCTTTCATATTGGCTATCACATTCTGGTTAGTAGCCGTAGGACGTTTAGATGTGCCGTCTGTTTCACCGTTTCCGGCATCATACATAGGACTTCCGTCTTCATAATATTTCATGTTACCTTCTGCATCATAGGCATGAACCGGGAAGATAGGAGCCCAAGAGCGTGCCACGTCAAAAGGATTGGAGGCTGCTCCGGCATTCTCTTGCACACCGTTCTGGGTAGCTTTGGAATATCCTACATTGGTTCCTACTTTCAGCCAAGATTTCAGCTGGGAGTTTACGTTAGCGCGAGCCGTAAAACGCTCATAGGAAGAGCCTAACACGTAAGAGTCATTGTCCAGAAAGCCCATAGATACATAGTAATCTGTGCGGTCGTTACCACCTGATGCAGATACATTGTACTCTTGACGGAAAGCGTTGTCAAACAAGGCATCGGCAAACGAATCATTATAACGCAGACGTGCATTGGGGTTAAGTTTCCCATCGGGTGTTACCAGATACTCTCCTTGCGGGATGATGTAAGCATTGTAATTACCCAGTTCGCCCAGCAAATCCTGACTGGCTGCTAAATTAGAGTCTTCAATGGAGTTTCCGGCTGCCCAATAGGTATTACGAAGGCCATACCAAGATAAACGGTAGAACTCTCCCGGATCGGTAGCCATGTCATAGTCCTTGTATGCACGCTGTGTCACACCCCAGGTACCGTTAAAGTTGATGGCCACCTTGTCTTTGCGTCCGGTCTTGGTAGTAATCATAACCACACCACCAGCTGCACGGGAACCATACAAAGAGTTGGAAACGGCGTCCTTCGACACGTTTACCGAAGCAATATCCGTAGGGTTGATGTCCGACAACTTACCATTGAAGGGTACACCATCTACTACAATTAGCGCATTGTTGCTGGCCGAAATAGAACCGATACCGCGCAATACGATGTTGGCATCCTTTCCCGGCTGACCAGAAGAACTTACAACCTGCAAACCAGCCACAGCTCCTTCGAGTGCATTTGACACTGATGTAGCTTGTGAATTACTGATAATCTCATTCTTTACACTACTGATAGAACCCACTAAATCTTGTTTGCGTTTAGTGCCATAAGCCACTACTGTTACTTCATCAAGTATCTCTGTATCAGGCTTCATTACCACTTTTACGCTCGGTCTGATTACCACTTCTTGAGTCTTCATACCAATGTACGAAATTACCAGAGTTTTCGCGGAACTACAATAAGTGTATATTGCTAAAAAACAATTGTTTACGTTTGCTATAGAACAGAGTTTATTCTATTGTATATTATCTATAAAGGTATATGGCAAAGGGAGGTAAGTGGCTCGAAGTACCCATTTCATACCGTTTTGAATAATTAAAAGCTGATAATGAGCGCGTTATTGTAACATTTCATTCTACTCTTTTAATTGGTGATGTACTAATTAACCCAATAAATGTTTTTTATTCAAGAATAACGATAGATTATATAGAGGAATTTATCTTGAAAGATAAATTTTATCCATGAAAGTTCCAAAATATTTTTTTGTTGAGAAATATTTGCTTTACATATGCTATTTATAATTGATGAATATATAATATATACGGCAAGATTCAATTATAATTGAAATATTTTATATCTTTGTATATAAACTAAATCATGTTTGAATATGAAAAATTATATCTCCCGTCCTTTATACATAAAGAGAATTGAACCGTTTATTGATAAAAGTATAATAAAAGTAATAACCGGCCAACGTAGGATAGGTAAAAGCTACATTCTTTTACAGATATCAGATATCATAAAGAAAAACATACCGGAAGCCAATATTATTTTTGTAGATAAAGAGCAACTTTCCTTCACGGAAATTAGGAACTACATGGATCTTTATCAATATGTTTTAAGGAAGGTTACTGGGCATAATCATAACTATCTCTTTGTAGATGAAATCCAAGAGATTGAAGAATTCCAATTGTGTCTGCGGAGTTTATTGAATGAAAATAAATGCGATATCTATTGCACCGGAAGTAATGCTAAAATGCTGTCCAGTGAACTTGCTACTCAATTGGCAGGAAGATATATAGAATTTCCCATTCATTCACTTAGCTATGGGGAATTCTTAACTTTCAATCAATGCCAAGACTCCACCGAAAGTCTAAAACTCTATCTTACATTCGGAGGTATGCCCTACATTCATAATCTAACAATGGACAAGAATGTCATATTCGAGTATTTGAGAAACGTTTATTCTACTATCCTACTAAAAGATGTGGTTGCACGTGAATCAATCCGGAATGTCTCTTTTTTGGAAAATCTCGTAGCTTATCTGATAGATAATACCGGTTCTCTTTTTTCTGCCCAGAATATTAGTAAATATTTAAAGTCGCAACACGTCAACATTCCTACGCAGACAATTCTGAACTATCTAAAGGCACTGTGCAATAGTTTCTTTATTTACAAAATTCAACGAGCTGAAATCCAAGGGATGAAAATCTTTGAGATTGGTGAGAAATATTATTTTGAAGATTTAGGATTGCATAATTCCATACAGCATTTCGATTTTCGAAAAGACATCAACAAGTTAATGGAAAATGTAGTATGCATTGATTTGTTAAGATATGGATATGAAGTATATGTCGGAAAGAGTGGTAATAAAGAAATTGATTTCATTGCTTCCAAAGACGACCATAAAATCTATATTCAAGTAGCGTATATGCTTCCCGATGATGCAACTGTTAGGCGAGAATTTGGCAATCTTTTGGAAATAGCAGACAATTACCCCAAATATGTGGTAACAATGGATGAAATGCAAAGCGGGGGAAATTACAAAGGAATTAAACAGATTTCACTGCGAAACTTTTTGTTGGCAGAGGATAAAGAAAAACTGTAAATTAACGATTCAATCTCTACGAATCAATATTTAAAGTAAAAAGCCGGCCCTTTGTGTGAACCGGCTTTTCTTATGTAATTTTTTTAATTTTCAAATTACTCTGTCTCCAAAGAGTTAAGGTATGCTTCCGCACTCAAGTAGAGATAAGACGGGTTGGTACAAGGATATGCACCACCGTCTTGATAGTCAGCCATACTTACGTACAACGAATTGGCTGGGAAGGTAATACTACCGGCCTTTTCATTATAAACTCCCAAAGGATAAGAATTTATATTAGTAGATAGGTTGCCATATACAGAACCACCGCTGAACATACCATATCCCCAATCCATACCATATTGAACCGGTTTCAAAGAAGCACCTTCTTTAGTCACATCAATTACGAAAGTATATTCACCTGGAACTACATCAGCCTCTTCATTAAAGGGATAACCGTTGAAACCGCCAACCTCATCTTGTGCAGTCGCAACTTTGGCAAACGGACTGTCAAAACGGAAACGTGTACTGGTAGCAGTTGTAGTTTTTTCAATTTCCACAGCCATCGGAACAGACGGATCTACGCCAAAGAAATTAGCAACTGTACCGTCCAAATAGTATCCGGTACCGATAGATTCCCACTTCAAGATAGCAAAATTTACTGATATTTCATGGTATCCGGAAGAATAGTTGCTGACATCATTACCACTCAAAGCCAGTTGTAGATTATAAGTGATACCCTCGGCAGCTGACGGTGTTTCAACTGTCAACTTGGCTGTTTTCTCTCCAGCAGCAAATGATACAGTGGAAGGGCATACAAATATATTCTCTTCATTATTTATCACAGTAACATCAACCGTACCGGCAGCATCTGTCAAGGAGCGTGTCAAAGTTAAATCAAAAGAGGTTATTCCCGGCTCAACTTCCACTGTTTGGGTGTAATTGCCCACAAAGCAGATGCCTTGATTACCGTCTTCCAGTTCACCCGGAGTATAACTTTCTGCATCAGGATCGCAAGAGGTAGCTATCAGTGCGATGACAAACAGACTAAGTATCTTATTTATATATTTCATATTCCATATTTTTAATAGTTAACATATACATTATTCTACATCAGGTATTGGTGTAGGTGCCGAAACCAGCGGATTGTTCTCCAATAATGGGTTATATTGTACTTCCTTATTAGGAATACTGTAAATCTGAACCGGATCACCTGCTGTAATATTAAATACGGCAGTAGTCGGGAAGCCGCAGCCTAAACGGTTGACTCCCTTGTTCAGACGCATAATATCAAAATATGCCATACCTTCTCCCCAGAATTCAAGACGACGTTGTTGCCAAACAGCTTCCTGCACAGCTTCCGGTGTAGTGGCTGTACACTGATAAGACGGGTCACGATATGCAGTAACAAACGAGTTAAGGGTAGATACACCGCCACTAACATTACCACTCATAGCTTGTGCCTCAGCCTTGATAAGATACATTTCCTCAACACGCATCAATATTATATCCGTAGCATTGTTGTCAGTTCCCCATTGGTCATTCAGCACCCCATACTTTACTTGTGTATAGGCAGGTGCCTTTTTCCCAGTAATGTATGTTTGGGCCGCAGCAGGCAAATTGGCAGATACACCTTCACCGTTCAGGAACCATCCCTTGCGGACATCACTGGCAGGAATCTCACTATAGAGTTTCGGACTGATTCTACGCCATCCACCTACAGAAGCATAACCATAATTCAAAGAGCCCATATGTGAAGGGAAATTACAAATACCGGTTGTACTTACACGGTCCTGTTCTGTAATCAAGATACCCCACATCCATGAATTGTCTTCGATATTAATGAATGAAGGCTTGCTTACATCAGCACGGGAGTATGGAGTGGCAGTAGTTTTGGCCAGTGCAGCTTCCGCATCCTTTAAAGCTTCCGCATAGTTGTGCATTGCCAGATAGACACGGGCACGGATACCGTAAGCGACATCCAAGCTGACATAGCGCTTGTCATCACGTTCTTTTGTAGTGGCTGTCAGCAGCTCAATAGCTTTATTCAGGTCTGCCAAGATAAAATCATAAGTTTCTTGCACAGTAGAACGGGCGCAGCCATTGGCTGCAACTTCTGTTGCATTCTGCTCTGTAATCAAAGGCATACCCATAGCGCTCTCATGTCCTTTGTAATTGAACTGATACAACTGTATCAACGTAAAATAGTCAAAAGCACGGACAGCTAATGCCTGCGCCAGATAATATTGTAACGTAGGATCTTCAGTTTCGTTATCTACAGTACCGATTACGTTATTGGCTGTAAAAATCTGATTGTACAATGTACCCCAGAATTCAATGGTAGCTGTACTTGTATTCAAGCAGTCACTGTAATCGGCTGAATTGGAATACCAGTTATAACCAGTAATATCTGCCACCATGTCCGTACCTCTTGATTCCGTGGCCAGCATAATGGTCGGATAACCTATATCACTATGCACATTGTCATCTTCTGTGTAGATTTTGGCATATTGGGTGAAATTTGCAGCCACGGCTGCTACGCTGGCTTCCAATCTGGAAGGATCAGATTCAACAACTTCTTCCTTTTGGTTAGATGTAATAGTCGAACTCAGCGGTTCTGTATCCAGATCTGTACATCCAGCTACCATCAAACCGAGCATAACATACGGTGTTATCTTATATAATTTCTTCATATTTTTTCTGTATTTTATTATTGAACTATTATCAGAATGTTACTTTCAAACCGCCGGAAATAGTACGTATAGGCGTATATCTATCTGTAGAAGCTGTTGTGTAGCTCATACGTGGATCAAGCCCTTTACGGGCAGAGAAAAGAGCCACATTGTCAGCCGCACCGTAAATACGCAAGCTTCCGATACCCAGACTTCTCAACCATCTCTTAGGTAAAGTATAGCCCAGGGTGATGTTGTTGATAGAGAAATAATCAGAACTTGTCAACCAACGGTCTGATGAAGAGTTGGTGTATTTATCAATGGCATCTACACGCGGAATATTGGTATTTCTATTCTCCGGTGTCCATGCATTCAAGATATCCTTGTGCCAATTATATCCCATGTAGTGGGAGTCACCGCCATGCATGAAAGCTTGATAGCCACTATCATAAATCGTACCACCCAACTGATAAGCACACTGGATGGAGAAATCAAAGCCACGGAACTCCAATGTTGTACCGACACCGCCATAGATAGTAGGCAACAGGTCACCGGAAGCTTGTCTATTGGAATTGTAGGCAGCAGACCAATCTTTATCCTTATACTCTACACCGTTTTCGTCCTTTGCCCAATACAGAGCTTCGCCGGAATCAGGATCTACCCCTGCATATTTTGTCAAATACATCTGGTACAAAGATTCACCTTCACGATAAATATAGGAACCATCAATCATCTCTCCTTTCAAATCCGGATGCAGCTCAAGAATCTTATTTTTCATCAATGTTCCATTCCAATTGATCACCCACTTTAAATCATTAGTTTCAATAGGAGTATAGTTCAATTCAATTTCCACACCGGAGTTGCGTACCGAACCGATATTCATAGGAAGTTGGGTATAACCGTTAGACATCGCTACCGGTTTATAATACAACATATCCTTAGTCTGGCGGTTGAAGTATTCGATTGTACCGTCAATACGTCCTCCCAAAAGAGCGAAATCCACACCTACATTGAATGAATTGGATGTTTCCCAAGTGATATCTTTGCTCCCCTTGTAGTAGAGCACACCATCAGAGAATACACCGTCAGACCCGCTAACCGTGAACTGATCCAGATACGGATAGTAGTTTGTATATCCCTTATAATAGAGGTTGTCATTACCCTGCTGACCGAAAGAAGCCTTCAGCTTCAGCATGTTGATCCAATCGTATTGACTGATAAAGTTTTCTTTTGCCATATCCCATGCTGCACTCACACTCCAGAAGTTACCCCAACGGTTATCCGGATGGAAGCGTGAAGAAGCATCACGACGATAAGAAACACTACCATAATATTTTTCATTGAAATCGTAGCTGGCACGTGTAATGATACCGATTGTGGCATATTCATTGTAACTGCCAGAACCATTCTTGCGGTCGATAACATTAGATGCAGTCCAGTTCTTGTCACTATACATGTTATATCCTAAAATATAGTGACTTTCCGTGTTGAAGTCCATACTTTCATAGCCGGCAAGAATATCCAAGTTATGGTTGCCGAATGTCTTTTTGTAATTCAACAGATATTGTTGGTCAAGCGAATAAACGCGTGAGGAGTATTGCATAACAGAACCGCCATAGGAAGCCGACTGACCATAATACTTGTTACCCACACTATGCTGGCGTGTGTTGTCAATATGCAAGCCCAAAGAAGCTGTCAATGACAAACCGTCAATGATATCAATCTTTGCATACCATTTCCCATTCAGAATATCCATCAGATATTTTTCAGTATCATAAAGGAAACCGCTCATAGGATTGGACATGCTCATAAAATTACGGGTGAAGTTTGTACTTGAACCATCACCATAGTCATATACATGATAGCCAGTATTGGCATTATATTGGAAACTGCCGTCTGCATTCCGTACATACATCGGATAGATTGGTGCGATAAAGTTACCAACAAAGAACGCATTACCGGAAGAAGTAGCAGCATCGGTATCCTGATCGCCCGGTGAACGGCTTGTTACATTTGAATAGCTAAGATTAACTCCGAGCTTCAACCACTTTTTAGCCTGATAATCCACGTTCATACGAGTGGAGATACGTTCGAAACCTGAATTTTCAATAATACCTTCATCATTCAAATAACTGGCAGACAGATAGTAGCTTAATTTGTCCGAACCACCAGAAACACTAAGATTATACTCTTGGCGCAAATTACTTTGGAACATCTCATCAGACCAGTTATCCGGTGTATAATAATAGTCACCGTCACTATATCCCAGAGTTGCATAAGGGTTCAACTTGCCGTTCCGGCCAATAAGATATTGTCCATCAGGTATGGTATAAACTTGGTAGCCCAGCTTTGGAAACAAGTCTGCATTGGCCAATTGATAAGCCCGTTCTGCTGTATATCCGCTATTATATAGGTATCCGTTATACAAAGCAGAATATGCAGTCTCCATATAGGTATTTGCATTCTGCAATACATCATAGTTTTTCACTAAGCGGGAGTTGACTCCCCAACGGGCGTCTAAAGAAATCTGCGTATCACCGCTCTTACCTTTCTTTGTAGTAACCAAAATAACACCGTTTGCACCACGTGCACCATACAAGGCAGCAGCTGCGGCATCTTTCAATACGGTCATTGATTCAATATCTTGTGAATTGACAGCGGAGATATCTCCTTCATAAGGAATACCATCCACTACATACAGAGGATTGTTGCTGGCATACATAGAACCGATACCACGAATACGAACTGTCGCACTCGTACCCGGCTGGCCATTTGTACTTTGTGTCTGCACACCAGATACAGTACCGGAAAGTGCATTCGATAAGTTGGAGACCTGACGTTTCTCCAATGTCTCAGACTTGATCACAGAGGCTGAACCTGTAAAAGCAGACTTCTTTGCTGTACCGTAAGCTACCACCATTACCTCATCAAGCATCTCAGAATCGGAACGCATGAATACTTTTATATTCGGCTTAATATCAACCTCTTGAGTCTGCATACCAATGTACGAAATCACCAAAGTTTTCGCGGAACTACAACTCTTTTATTTTATTAATAATCAAGCAATTATACCATGTAATAGAAATCACTATAGCGAAATTTCCTTTCTCACAAGGTATGTGTATAGGGGTACAATGCATAAAACCTTACTGCTGTGATACTATTTGTTGAATTAATGACTTGGTTATCATATGTATATCATAAAGTTAATACGTTGCTTAAAGATTTTAAATGATTATTTCTCTTATATGAAGAATATCTTTTGTCAACATCTATCATCCTAACTGCTTTCGATGAAGCATTTACTCTACATTGTCATTTTATTAGCGAAAGTACTAAAGTCTATGTAAAAGAATATTTCAATAGCTTCAAAAAACAGTAAACTCAAAACTTTGTGATTAGCCAAATAATCAAGACAACTGTTGTTTCTTCATAAGAGTTTTCATCATTTCTGCTTCCACACTTCCACCCACTCCTTGTATTCCTTTATTCATCGGTATTACAAGTGCTGTGGAAGCAACTCAAAAGTGTGGAAGCAAAATTTGCTTCCACACCTCCAACCAGCCTTAAATATTGATAACACACCAATGTCAATCTTCTATTAGCACTACACTATACCTGATTGATTTTCAGTAGTTTCTTACTGCAAAATTTTGCAAACCTATTGCAGCGATACTGCAAAGCTGTTGCAGTGGTACTGCAAACTAATATGCAGCGCGGCTGCAAGCAATATGCAGTGATACTGCAAACAATATGCAGTGGTACTGCAAAACGTATGCAGTAAGTTTGCAGCGAGCAAACTGAAACTGAATAGTGAATGAACAGACTTTAAAGGAGAAGTATATGACTAACGATATGAAAGTGTAGTATTGGCTATGCTAAGTTCGTGTTTTTTTAGGCAAAGGCATGAGTGCATGGTTCTTTTCTAAATCATGCACTATAGTCATATCCATTACATTTGTATACACTTGTGTGGTTTTAACACTTTTATGCCCCAATAATTTTTGCACCGTTGTGATGTTTACTCCATTATAAATCAATAGTGTTGCATTAGTATGGCGAGCAGTGTGAAATGAAATTTTTTTTGATAAACCAGCTAGGCGGGAAATCACAATTAAATCCTTGTTCACATTAGAGTTATCCCTTAAATGAAAGAAGCTTTGTAAGTCATCCCGATATTTGTCCAGAATAACAAGCCCTTTTCCTTCGAATAAGAGATAAAGAGGTAATCTGACTTCTGTACTCGTCTTTATGGATTTATAAATTAGCCAGGTTTCTTGACGAATCTCCACGATGTTATCGGGTGATAAACTGATAAAATCAGAATATCTCATTCCTGCATAGCAACAAAACAAGAATGCATCTAAAGTCTTTTGCAATTTAGTATATCTGCCAGCCAAGCTTAATTTCTCCAACTTCTCCAACTCTTCAGGAGATAAGTGCGTATGCTTGTTTTCTATAGTTTTAATTTTGTACTTTCGAAAAGCGTATTTTTGTATCTCCATATAATCCTTGTTGATGGCGACATTTATATGTCGCTTCAGATGCTTCATATGTTTGGCTATCGTATTTGTGTGATAACCTCTTGATTGCAAGAAATATTCAAAGGAGGATATGAATTCGAATGTTAAATCAGAAAAGGTTACATCCTTTTTGAACTGTTGTAATAATGAAAGAGTGGAGAGATGATTTCGTTTTGTACTTTCTTTTAGAGTAGAGTTTGCTATCTCTTGCCTAAAAAAAGGAATAAAAGAGGTTTTGTTTTCGCTTGTGCTCAAAACATCCTTTAGTAACTCTAATGAAATACGCCTTCCTTGCTGCCACAATTCCAACTCTTTTTTTTCTATCATAGCCATGAACTCATATATCAATCTATTCAGCGCATCTGCATTAGGATGATTCTTCACAATAAGCTTTTTATTGTCCCACTGTTCTGGCTTTAAATAAACTTTGGTTGAAAAATACTTTTTCTTTCTGTCCAAATAGGCTTCTACTTGTACCAATGCCATTCCTTTTTTATTCAGGCTTCTTTTTCTGTTGTACACTAGATTGTAAATAATCTTACTCATTTTACTTGATTTTAATTAATACCAATAACAAATAAGACGATATTCTGTGCTCGATGGGATTAGAATAAGAATTAATATCTCTAAAAAGTGTCTTTTTGTGTTTAGCTATTAATCGGTATTTAGCCTCCGGGAACTCTCAATTTGTTTCAAAATCAGGTCCGTTCTCTGTTTTAGCGGCTTATTTATTAACCATTTTGTTTTAAAATATGTGTATTTCTTGGAAAAATCATCCTAAAAGAGGGAATCATAGTGATAGTAAACATAAGCCAGTTTAGTTTTTTTAAGTGTGAAAAATCTGTTATTAAGCATAAAGTGGCATGTTTAATTAACAAATTGATAGATTTACAAGGTTTTTTCAATAAAATAGTTGTTCGTTTCAGTTTTATTAATATATTTGCACTTTGTTAGAGTAAAGAAACAATTAATGTAAAGTTAAACTTTAAGAGAGAATTTATGAAAAGAAAATTAATGCTGTTATTGGCCTGTCTTTTTGTCGGAATAGGCCTAGTAACTGCCCAAACCCAGAAGGTTACAGGTGTTGTAATTTCTGAAGAAGACGGGCAGCCAGTTATTGGAGCCTCTGTATTGGTAAAAGGTACACAAATTGGTGCTATTACCGGTGTAGATGGTGATTTTACATTACCAAACGTACCAAGTTCCGCGAAAACTCTGGTAATTTCGTATATTGGTATGCAGACCCAGGA
>NZ_QTLN01000013.1:63888-130488 GCF_003602735.1 Bacteroides sp. AF39-16AC
AGTTCCGCGAAAACTCTGGTAATTTCGTATATTGGTATGCAGACCCAGGAGGTGGCAATAAAATCCAGCGTAAAAGTGGTGATGAAGTCTGATACTGAGATGCTTGATGAGGTAATGGTGGTTGCTTTCGGTACAGCAAAGAAGTCTGCATTTACGGGTTCGGCTAAGGTGGTTGGTACCGAAAAGCTGGAGCAGTCGCAAGTGACGAATGTTACCGATGCTTTGGCAGGTGCTGTGCCGGGTGTGACATTGACTTCCAATGACGGTGCTCCAGGTGCAAAATCATCCATCAAGATTCGTGGTTTTAGTTCTATCAATGCAAAGAATGACCCTCTGATTATTGTGGACGGCGCTCCTTATAGCGGTGATATTAATAATATCAATCCTAACGACGTTGAGTCAATGACAGTATTGAAGGATGCAGCTTCGAATGCACTTTACGGTGCTCGTGGTGCTAATGGTGTAATTATCATCACTACCAAAAGGGCCAATATGTCGGGAGAGGCTAAGGTGACTTTTGATGCTAAGTGGGGTGCTAACACTCGAGCGTTGCAGAAATATGAAGTGATTGACAATCCTGGCATGTACTACGAGATGCATTATCGTGCCATGAACAATTATTATAAGTCAACGGGAATGAATGACCAAGCTGCATGGCTTGAGGCAAACAAGAATCTGTTTGGCTCCAACGGTGGATTGGGATACAATGTATATACAGTTCCCGATGGGCAATTCCTCATCGGTCAGAACGGTAAACTTAATCCCAACGCCACATTGGGTAGAGTTGTGAATTATAAAGGACGTGACTATCTGCTGACTCCGGATGATTGGGAAGATGTGGGAATGCGTACCGGTCTGCGTCAGGAATACAACTTCTCGGTGAGCGCAGCCAATGAAAAGTCCTCTTTCTATGTTTCTTTAGGTTATCTTGGAAATGAGGGTATCACTGAAGGCTCTGACCTGAAACGTTTGACAGGCCGTTTGAAAGCCGACTATCAGGCAAAGAAGTGGTTGAAGATTGGTGGTAATATGGGATATGCACGTTTTGATTCCAACTCGTTGAGTAACAATGGTACCAGTTCGTCTACCGGTAATATATGGGCGTTTGTTACCCAAATGGCTCCCATCTATCCCGCCTACGTGCGCAATGCTGACGGCAGCATCATGGTGGATAATAATGGTATTGGAATGATGGACTACGGTAGTGGTATCAATGCAGGTATGCAGCGTCCTTTCATTGCTGATGCCAACCCTATTCTAGACAATAAACTAAATACCAGAAACTCTGAAGGAAATGCCATTAACGGCAACGCCTTTGTAGATATAACTCCTATAGAAGGCCTGAAGGTGACATTCAATGGTGCTTTCAACTTGGATGAGACACGTCATAGTTACGTTTACAATCCTTACTATGGGCAGTTCGACTCCACTGGCGGTACAGTGAGTAAGTATCATACACGTACTTACGATTACAACCTGCAACAACTTGTTTCTTATGCCCGTTCGTTTGGCGACAATAACTTCGATATTCTTTTAGGTCACGAATATTATGATTATCGCTACTATGAACTTGGGGCTAGCAAGTCGCAGATGTTCTCTCAAGGCAATAAGGAATTGGATGGTGCCATTATCGACGGACAAGGTGCTTCTTCCTATAAAGAGCGTCGTAACAATGAAGGTTTCTTCGGCCGTTTGCAATACAATTATGACGAACGCATCTTCGGCTCGGCTTCTTTGCGTCGTGATGCTTCCAGCCGTTTCCATCCGGACCATCGCTGGGGTACATTCTGGTCGGTAGGCGGTGCGTGGCTTATCAACAAAGAAAGCTGGTTTGATGCTTCATGGGTGCAGGAACTGAAGCTGAAGGCTTCTATTGGTTCACAAGGTAATGACAATATCGGTGACTTCCTCTATACGGATAGATTTAACATTATCAACTCTAACAACAGCCTTGGTACTTCATTTAAATCTAAGGGCACTAAAGACATCACTTGGGAAACCAACACTAACTTCAATATCGGTGCAGAGTTCCAGTTGTGGAACCGTGTGACCGGTAGTATCGAGTACTACAGACGTAAGACTTCGGATATGTTGTTCTCATTTACCGTGGCTCCATCATTGGGTTATGCTTCCTATATGGACAACGTTGGTAACATGGTCAATAGTGGTGTGGAAATGGACTTCAATGTGAATATCTTCGATACACGTAACTTTACGTGGGATGTGAATGTGAACATTTCAACCTTGAAGAACCGTATTACGATGCTTGATCCTGATAAGTTGATTACTACTGAGTATACAGCTGATGGAAAAGGATATAAGGGCTATTCTAACGGAAGCTTCTTCATTGGTGAGGATTTGTCTATGTTTACATGGCGCTTGAAGGAGTATGCCGGAGTGAATGAAAAGGGTGAGTCTTTGTTCTATAAGAATGTCAAGGACGAGGCCGGCAATATCACCGGACGTGAAACGACTACGAATCATGCTCAGGCTGACTATTACATCACAGAGGAAAGCTCAATACCTAAGGTGTATGGTGGTTTCGGTACCAAACTGAAAGTATATGGCGTGGACTTCGGCATAAACTTCACTTACCAGATTGGTGGTAAGCAATATGATGGTACGTATGCTTACTTTATGTCGTCACCTTATGGTACGGCTGGTTACAACTACCATAAGGATTTGCTGAACTCATGGACTCCTGAGAACACAAATACTAATATCCCTCGTTTCCAGATGAACGACCAATATTCAGGGGCAATGTCTACGCGCTTCTTGACAAATGCGAGCTTCTTGAATATCCAGAATATTAATGTGGGCTACACGTTACTTTCCAAGTGGACAAGAAAGTTGGCCATCAACTCATTGCGCGTGTATATGTCGGCAGAAAATGTTTTCTATTGGTCTAAACGTAAAGGGTTCGACCCACGTCAGTCATACGACGAGACAACCAATGCTACTTTCTATTCACCGATGCGTACCATCTCCGGTGGTGTGTCATTTGAGTTCTAAACCTAATATATAGATTACAATGATTATGAAGAAGAATATATTCAAACTATTTTCGGTTATGGTCGTATCGGCCACGGTATTGACCGGCTGTATAGAAGAGGTTTTTCCCGAAGATTCTACAGCGACCTCCGATCAGATTGGTGCATCGGCAACAGCGATTGAGGCTTCGCTTAATGGCTTGCCATCGCAAATGGTACAAGGCTATCTAGTGTACGGTAAGCAAACACATGAGACCGACCTTGCTTATCCCTCATTGATGTTGGCCCAGACAGAACTGCTGGGTGATGTCGTGGCTACGGATTACGGATATGACTGGTGGTGGCGCTTCAATGCCAATAATGGTATGAACGACACCGGCTATTATTCATATTTGCCTTACTTCACCCTATATAAGTTCGTTAAATCGGCCAATGACGTGATTGCGGCCGTTGATGTGACTGATCCCACAATTACCGATGAAATGCGTGGGCTTGGAAGTATAGCCCATGCTTTCCGTGCATTGGACTATTATACGCTGATGGTACTTTTCGAACCGGTAGAAAACATCTATACCGATTGTAGCAAGGTACTGGGGCTGACGGTGCCCATCGTGACTGAGGCAACAACTAACGACATTGCGAAGAGCAATCCGCGTGCGACCCACGAAGAATTGGTGAATTTCATTCTTGCCGACCTTGACAAGGCAGAGATAGGTTTGGAGTCTTATACACCTGTCAGTAAGAACTTCCCTGACTTGGCGGTCGTATATGGTCTGAAGGCCAAAGTATATATGTGGGATGGTCAGTTTGCTAAAGCTGCCGAGTATGCCCGCAAGGCTATTGATAAGTCGGGAGCAACACCTATGAGCGAATCACAGTGGCATAATCCCACTACCGGTTTCAATACGGCTACTTCTGCATGGATGTGGTACCTTCACCCCACGGCTTCCAATATGGGTAATCTTGCTAATTTCATTGGTCACATTTCCAATGAAGCGGATTGGGGATATGCTTCTTTGTCTAAGCTCCAGATGGCACGTTCACTTTATGACGCGATTCCTGCTACCGATTTCCGCAAATATTCTTACCTTGACCCGGACAGAAGTACTTACGCTTACCAGTCAGTGAGAGGCAATGCATGGCTGGATGAACAACCGGATTATATGTCATTGAAGTTCCGCCCCGTGGGTGGTGACTATAACACTTATTCTGTGGGTGCGGCTGCAGATATTCCCGTGATGCGTGTGGAAGAGATGTATCTCATAGAGGCTGAAGCAGTAGGTGCCAGCCAGAATGTGGCAGCAGGCGTACAGTTGTTGAATAACTTTATGAAGCAGTACCGCCAGAGCAATTACAATTTCAGTACGGGTGATTTGCGTAATTTCCAACTTGAGGTGTTGAAACAGATGCGTATCGAGTTCTGGGGTGAGGGAATCGCATTCCCCACGGCTAAACGTCTGAAACCAGATGTCATTCAGAATTATGAGGGTACCAACTTTATAGAAGATATCTTCAAGATAAACTGTAAAGGTGTGAAGCCCAACTGGACATTGATGATTCCTAAGACCGAGGTCGATTCAAATACTGCCCTTCAGGGAATGAACAATCCGGACCCGTCCGGTGCTATTGCTAAACGTCCTACTCCGATAGGGGAGTTTGCACCGGGTAACAATTAACCAATGAACTAACTTTTAATAGAATTTGTATATGAATAAGATATTCAATAAATTGTTTTTGGGCTTGGCCGTATGCGGTTTGGCTATGACGGCTTGTTCAGACGGTGTGGAGTGGGAGCCTTCTCCGGTTCCTACCGAGGGTGTACAAGCTTATATTTATGCTGATAACACTGATTTGACTTATTATCCGAATGATGAACAGGTTTTTGTGGTCAAAATCGGCCGTCAGAAAACAGATGCGGCTGCATCTATTCACTTGACTACAGATGCGGAGAGCGTAACAGTGCCGACAACGGTTGATTTTGCTGCCGGTGAAGCACTCAAAGAAGTAAAGATTGCGTTTGACATAGCTGTGGGTACTACTGCATCTTATACTATTGCCATTCCTGAAGAAGATTCCTATGTTTATGGTTCACCCAAGGTGACGGTCAATATAAAGCGTGACTATACTTGGCTCAATATAGGTACAGGCTACTATACATCTCAATTATTTGGAGAGGGTTGGGATCAACCTGTGCTGAAGGCTAAAGAGGCTAATATCTATAAGCTGGAAGATTGCATTACGAAAGGATATCCCATCATGTTTACGCTAAGCGATGACAATCAAGAACTGATAGGTTGGGATCCTCAACCTACTGGTTATGACAAGACGGACTATGGTATGCTATACTTTGCAGCAGCAGGTATGGAGCGTAAAGGAAACGTGTTGTCTTTCCCGATGCAGGGCTTGGTAGTACTTGACAGTGGTAAATGGGGAGTACTGTATCAGGGATTCACGGAAACGTTGGAGATGCCGGAAGGGTTCTGATTATTCTGGCAATTAGATAACATGTAATTTGAAATGGCATGTAAGATGAAGTTCGACTTCATTTTACATGCCATTTTTCTATTGTGTCTGTTTTTATTTTATTCCCCTTTTTAAGGCGCTTCCGCCAAAATTATTTATATTTGCTGCCCGAACCAACAATACGTATATATAATAAGGTATAGAAACTATGAAAGAATTTGTAATCTCCGAAGCGCAGGCAGAAACAGCGGTATTGGTAGGTCTTGTCACGAAGACTCAGGATGAGCGTAAGACCAATGAATACCTGGACGAGCTTGCATTCTTGGCTGAGACAGCCGGGGCGGAAGTAGTGAAGCGGTTTACCCAGAAGCTGGATGCAGCGCATTCCGTGACTTATGTCGGCAAGGGCAAGCTGGAAGAAATTAAAGAGTATATCCGGAATGAAGAAGAAGCCGAACGCGAAATCGGCATGGTGATTTTTGATGATGAACTCTCCGCCAAGCAGATACGCAATATAGAAGCTGAACTCAAAATCAAGATACTGGACCGTACGTCCCTGATTCTCGATATCTTTGCCATGCGTGCCCAGACTGCCAATGCAAAAACGCAGGTGGAGCTGGCGCAATACAAGTATATGCTTCCTCGTCTGCAACGTTTGTGGACCCACTTGGAACGCCAGGGTGGTGGCTCCGGTGCCGGTGGAGGTAAAGGTTCCGTGGGACTTCGCGGCCCGGGTGAAACGCAGCTGGAAATGGACCGCCGTATCATCTTGAACCGTATGTCATTGTTGAAGGAGCGCTTGGCTGAGATTGACAAGCAGAAGTCTACCCAGCGGAAGAACCGCGGACGCTTGATTCGTGTGGCATTGGTGGGATATACCAATGTAGGAAAATCCACATTGATGACTTTGCTTTCGAAAAGTGAAGTCTTTGCAGAGAATAAGCTGTTTGCCACGTTGGATACTACGGTGCGTAAGGTGATTATTGAGAACCTGCCGTTCCTGCTATCCGATACGGTGGGCTTTATCCGTAAATTGCCGACGGATTTGGTAGACTCCTTCAAGTCTACTCTGGATGAGGTACGCGAGGCGGACTTGCTGTTGCATATCGTAGACATCTCTCATCCGGATTTTGAAGAACAGATAGAAGTTGTGAACAAGACGTTGGCAGATATCGGTGCCGCCGGTAAGCCCATGATTCTTGTATTCAATAAGATAGACGCTTATACTTATATAGAGAAAGCGGCTGACGACCTTACCCCCAGAACCAAGGAAAACTTGACACTCGAAGAACTGATGAAGACGTGGATGGCTAAGATGGAGGATAACTGCCTCTTTATTTCTGCCCGCGAAAAAATCAATATGGAGGAACTGAAGAGTGTAGTTTATCAGCGTGTGAAGGAATTGCACGTGCAGAAGTACCCCTATAATGACTTTCTTTATCAGACCTACGAAGAAGAAGTTTAATTTTAGTTATGAGTTATAAGTTATGAGTTATTTGCTGGCAGCGGTTTGAATCGGTAGTGCCGGCAAAGGCAATAACTTATAACTCATAACTCATAACTCGTTATAAGGATGAATTACAGAAGACTGACCGAAGATGAAATTCTCCGGTTGAAGAGCCAGTCATGTCTGGCTGATGATTGGGGGAAAGTAACCGTTGCAGAAGAGTTCTCAACGGAATTTGTGCATCATACCCGTTTTTCGGGTGAGGTGTGTTTGGGAGTGTTCCATTCAGAATTTATGTTGCCGGGAGGAATCAGGAAGCATTCCGGTTTGCGGCATGTGACGCTGCATAATGTAACGGTGGGAGATAACTGTTGCATTGAGAATATCCAGAACTACATTGCCAATTATGAAATAGGGCATGACACCTTCATTGAGAATGTGGATATTATTCTGGTAGACGGTGTGTCGAAGTTCGGTAACGGGGTAGAAGTGTCTGTCCTGAATGAGACGGGAGGCCGTGAGGTGCTGATTAATGATAAACTCTCCGCACACCAAGCCTATATTCTGGCGCTTTACCGCCATCGCCCGGAGCTGATTGCACGGATGAAGGAAATCACGGATTTTTATTCCAACAAACATGCTTCTGCTGTAGGAAGCATCGGGAACCATGTAATGATATTGAACACCGGTTCCATAAAGAATGTGCGCATCGGTGATTATTGCCGCATCTGTGGTACATGCCGTCTGTATAACGGAAGCATCAACAGCAACGAGGTGGCGCCGGTACACATCGGGCATGGGGTGATTTGTGATGATTTCATCATCTCTACCGGGTCTCATGTAGATGACGGAGCTATGCTGAGCCGCTGCTTCGTGGGGCAGGCATGCAAGTTGGGACACAACTACTCTGCTTCGGATTCTTTGTTTTTCAGCAACTGCCAGGGAGAGAACGGGGAGGCGTGCGCTATTTTTGCCGGACCTTATACGGTGACACACCATAAATCCACGTTGCTGATTGCCGGTATGTTTTCCTTTATGAATGCCGGTTCGGGGTCCAATCAGAGCAACCATATGTATAAGTTAGGGCCTATCCATCAAGGCACTTTGGAGCGTGGTGCCAAGACGACTTCCGATTCGTACATCTTGTGGCCTGCAAGGGTGGGAGCGTTTTCCTTGGTAATGGGGCGCCATGTCAACCATTCTGATACTTCGAACCTGCCGTTCTCTTACTTGATAGAGCAGAATAATACCACCTACCTTGTACCCGGTGTCAACCTGCGTAGTGTGGGTACCATCCGTGATGCCCAGAAGTGGCCGAAACGTGACGGGCGTACCGACCCGAACAAACTGGATTACATCAACTATAATCTTCTCAGCCCCTACACGGTGCAGAAAATGTTCAAGGGACGGGAAACGTTGCAGAATCTGCGTCATGCCAGTGGCGAGCTTTCGGATATCTATTCTTTCCATAGTGCGAAGATACGTAACTCGGCTTTGGTGAAAGGTATCCGCTTCTATGAAATAGCCATTCATAAGTTCCTCGGAAACTCTGTCATCAAGCGCTTGGAAGGCATTGACTTCCGGAGCAATGAAGAAATACGTGCCCGTTTGAAGCCCGATACTGCCATTGGCAGCGGCGAATGGGTGGATATTTCCGGATTGATAGCCCCAAAGAGTGAGATAGATGCGCTGATAGACGGTATTGAGTCCAGCAAAGTCAATCGCTTGAAGTCTATCAATGCCGAGTTTGAGAAGATGCACAGCAACTACTATACCTACGAATGGACCTGGGCGTATGAGAAGTTGGAAGAGTTCTATGGTATCAAGCCGGAAGGTATGACGGCAGAAGACGTCATACATATTGTCGAAAAATGGAAAGAAGCAGTAGTTGGCCTCGACCGCATGGTGTATGAGGATGCTAAGAAAGAATTTTCACTGGCTTCCATGACGGGCTTTGGAGCTGATGGCTCACGCTTGGAAAAGGAACTCGATTTTGAGCAGGTACGCGGCGACTTTGAAAGCAATCCGTTTGTAATGGCTGTGCTGAAACACATTGAGGTGAAGACGGCGCTGGGCGATGAACTGATAGGGCGGATGCAGCGGGTGTCAGAAAATTAATTATGATTTGTTGCGTTTTTACTCTAATTAAAGAATTATTTCAATAATAGTTTTTACCTTTGCTCGGTAAAGGCGGTTTTGTGCTGCCTTTGCTACCCGAATCACTTTTAAACATTAAATATACGAGTAATTATGGCAACAACACCTCCGTTCAAGTATCAGCCCATGTTCGAGAAGGGGAAAGATACTACTGAGTATTATCTGCTTACAAAAGATTACGTGTCAGTAAGCGAGTTTGAAGGAAAACCTATCCTGAAGATTGAAAAAGAAGGTTTGACGGCAATGGCCAATGCGGCTTTCCGTGATGTATCGTTCATGTTGCGTCGTTCGCACAACGAGCAGGTTGCTAAGATTCTGAGTGACCCCGAAGCAAGCGATAACGATAAATACGTGGCACTCACCTTCCTGCGCAATGCAGAGGTAGCATCCAAGGGGGTACTTCCTTTCTGCCAGGATACGGGTACGGCAATCATCCACGGCGAAAAGGGACAACAAGTATGGACCGGCTACTGTGATGAAGAAGCTCTCTCACTGGGTGTTTACAAGACTTATACCGAAGAGAACCTGCGCTATTCGCAGAATGCTCCCCTCACCATGTACGATGAGGTGAATACGAAGTGCAACCTTCCCGCACAGATTGACATCGAAGCTACGGAAGGTATGGAGTACGAGTTCCTCTGCGTAACCAAGGGTGGTGGCTCTGCCAACAAGACTTATCTCTACCAGGAGACAAAGGCTATCCTCAACCCCGAAACATTGGTTCCCTTCCTTATCTCAAAAATCAAGACTTTGGGTACGGCAGCTTGTCCTCCCTATCACATCGCATTCGTTATCGGCGGTACCTCTGCCGAAAAGAACTTGCTGACTGTGAAACTGGCTTCCACCCACTTCTACGATAACCTACCCACTACCGGCAATGAGTTCGGCCGCGCTTTCCGCGATGTGGAACTGGAGAAGCTGGTACTGGAAGAAGCTCATAAGATTGGCCTCGGTGCCCAGTTCGGCGGCAAGTATCTGGCTCACGACATCCGCATCATCCGCCTGCCGCGTCACGGTGCGTCCTGCCCCGTGGGTCTGGGTGTTTCCTGCTCTGCCGACCGTAACATCAAGTGTAAAATCAATAAAGAAGGTATCTGGATTGAAAAGCTCGACAGCAATCCGGGTGAACTGATTCCCGAAGAACTCCGTAAGGCCGGTGAAGGCGACGTGGTGAAGATTGACTTGAACCAGCCGATGGCCGATATTCTGAAGGAACTGACCAAGTATCCGGTTTCCACCCGTTTGTCTCTGAATGGAACCATTATCGTAGGCCGTGACATCGCACACGCCAAGCTGAAAGAACGTCTGGACCGTGGCGAAGACCTGCCGCAGTACATTAAAGACCATCCCATCTACTACGCCGGTCCTGCCAAGACTCCTCAAGGCATGGCTTGCGGCTCCATGGGCCCGACTACTGCCGGACGTATGGACCCGTATGTAGACCTCTTCCAAAGCCACGGCGGCAGCATGATTATGCTTGCCAAAGGTAACCGCAGCCAGCAAGTGACAGATGCCTGCCAAAAGTATGGCGGTTTCTACCTGGGCTCTATCGGTGGTCCTGCCGCTATCTTGGCACAGAACAACATCAAGAGTATTGAGTGCGTGGAATATCCCGAACTCGGTATGGAAGCTATCTGGAAGATTGAGGTGGAGAACTTCCCTGCATTCATCTTGGTGGACGATAAGGGCAACGACTTCTTCAAGCAACTGAAGCCCTGGAATTGCAGCAAGTAAAACAGAAGCCTTTTAGAAAGGCATAATATAAGGAAAGCCGTAACGGAGAAAATCTTGTTACGGCTTTTTTGTTTTGTAGAGGAAAACAAAGTGTTTCGCGACATAGAACACTCTGTTTCATCAAGCAAAACAAACTGTTCCTTTATGTTGAAACAAATTGTTTCTTCCTATTGAAACAAACTGTTCTTTCATGTTGGAACAAAGTGTTCTTCCCTATTGGAACACTCTGTTCTGCCTTGATAAAACAGATTGTTCTCTATAGGAGAATAAAACTGAAACTCGTTTGTTGTCGTATTTTTGTTACATTCTCCTTTTCATTTCTCGGTTAACTTCTTTATCTTTAGCCCTCCAAACAACCAATTTAATAAAACATGGAACCAACTCTTACACGACAAACTCCGGCACAACACATCGTATGGCTGGATGTGGTACGCCTTGTTGCAATGTTTACAGTAGTTTGCTGCCATTGCACAGACCCTTTTAACTTCTATCCGGGCACATCGCCCGACATTGTTGACATCAAGTTCTGGGGAGCTGTCTACGGTGCGGCGCTCCGTCCTTGCGTACCGCTTTTTGTAATGATTACCGGTGCATTGCTGTTGCCGGTACGGGGTGACGCCTCGGCATTCTACAAGAAACGTATCCCCCGCGTATTCTTTCCTTTCCTCATCTGGTCTGTGATTTACAATCTGTTCCCCTGGATAACGGGACTGCTGGGAGTGGAGCCGAAAGTGATTCTGGATTTCTTCCCTTATTCGGGTGAGGAAGTGATGCGCCAGTCTCTGGCAGTGAGCCTGGGATATATTGCAGAAATGCCTTTTAATTTCTCTCTATTGGATGTACACATGTGGTATATCTATCTGCTGATAGGGCTTTATCTCTATCTTCCGATATTCTCGGCATGGGTGGAGAAGGCCTCGGAACGTGCCAAACTATGGTTTCTTGCAGCATGGGGAGTGACACTGCTGCTGCCTTATTATACCGAGTTTGCCGCTCCGTACCTTTGGGGGACTTGCTCGTGGAACTCGTTCGGTATGCTGTATTACTTTGCCGGTTTTAACGGCTACCTATTGTTGGGCCATTATCTGAGGAACCATAACTGGACGGGCCGGCAACTCTGTGGCATCGGCATTCCCATGTTTGCCATTGGCTATGCCGTAACATTCCTTGGTTTCCGTCGTATGACCTCCTTGCCGGATTTTACGGATGAGATGCTCGAACTCTTCTTCACCTACTGTTCGCTGAATGTAGTAATGATGACCATCCCCGTGTTTATGCTTTGCAAGCGGGCCAATTTCCGTTCGGAGCGCATCAAGAAAGCATTGGCAAACTTGACGCTCTGTGGTTTTGGAGTCTATATGATACACTATTTCTTTACCGGACCGAGCGTAGTCCTGATGCGTGCTATCCATGTTCCTATCTATCTTCAGATACCTTGTGCCGCAGTCGTCGCTTTCTGTACTTCCTGGTTTCTGGTGGCAATGGCATACCGTTGTTTCGGGAAGCGGACCAAGTGGGTGCTGGGGTAGTTTGGATGAAAGATTGTTTATCTTTAAAGGAGGAGATTTAGGGCTTATTATCTCCTCCAGATTCTCCACATATAGTAAGCGCAGTGCGTGAATGCGAAAACAAACGAGATAATCAGCAGCACTTTGCTTTCTCCCCATCCCACAGTCTGTTGGTGCCACAGTCCGGTGATGACACAAAGAACGGCAAGGATAAGTCCAATCATGTTCAAGGTCACCTGCCCGTGGCGGGTGTCGCCTCCATGCTCCAGCTTACTGTGCTTCATGCCGTAGCCCACGTAGATGTCCAGACCGATGAGCATCCACAGCACCAGGCGTATCCATGTATCGGCAGGAAGGAACAACATCATGCAAAGGCAAGTAAGAATACCCAGTATGGGGATAAGTGGAACAAGTGGGGTTTTAAAGGAACGGGGCACGTCAGGCATGGTTCTGCGTACTACCAGTACAGCGGCACAGACCAGCGTGAAGGCCATCAGCGTGCCGATGCTTGTCATCTCCCCGGCCAGCCGTGCGGGTACAAAAGCTGCCAGCAGGCCCACAAGTACCATGAAGAGCAGGTTGCTGCGTGCCGGAGTACGGAACTTTTCGTTGATATGCGAGAAGAAAGGAGGCAGCAGCCCGTCGTGGCTCATGCTCAGGAATACGCGGCTCTGTCCCAGCAGCGTCACCATGATGACGGAGCAATATCCGAACAGAATGGACAGCACGATGGCACGGTTCAGCCAGGGATAGTCCGGCTGGATGATACCTGCAGCATCAGCCTGCCCCATGTGCTCTATGGCTATGGCAACGGGAGCAATGCCTTGCTGTCCGCTGAAGGCGGTGTAGTGTGCCACTCCCGTCATGACGTGGGCAAAAACCATATAGAGCACGGTGCATACCAGCAAGGAGACCAGAATGCCGATAGGCATGTTCCGCTTCGGGTTCTTCGTCTCTTGGGCGGCTGTGCTCACAGCGTCGAACCCGAGGAAGGCGAAGAATACGATGGCCGCCCCTCGCAGGATGCCGGAGAAGCCATATTCGCCCAGCACGCCCGTATTGGCAGGGATGTAAGGTGTATAGTTGTCGGTATTGATGTATTTCCAGCCGAGTATGACAAAAATCAGTATGACGGAAACCTTCAGGAATACAATGAAGCCGTTGAAGATGGAGCTGCCTTCCGTACCCCGTATCAGGAAGAGGCTCATCAGCACGACGATAAGGAAGGCGGGGATATTTACGACTCCACCATCCCAGGGACAGGCGGTGAGGACTTGCGGTAGATGTATGTCCAGTCCCTCGAGAAAGACGACCAGATAGCGGCTCCAACTGATGCTTACCGTGGTTGCGGCTACGGTGTATTCCAATACCAGGTCCCACCCGATAATCCAGGCGATGAGTTCGCCCATCGTGGCATACGAGTAGGTGTATGCGCTGCCGGCTACGGGTATCATGGATGCAAATTCCGCATAACATAGTCCGGCGAAGCAGCATCCCAGTGCGGCAATGGCAAAGGACAGTGTGATGGCCGGTCCCGTATAGCCTGCCGCCACCGTTCCGGTGATGGAGAATAGACCCGCTCCGATGATGACTCCCACGCCCAGGGCAACAAGGCTCCACGGACCAAGTACACGTTTCAATGTTTTCTTTCCGGAGGCATTCGCCTCCGCTTGCAGTGCCTCGAATGGCTTTCTGATGAATAATCCCATTGTGCTTTAATTCTGATAAATCGGGCGTAAAGGTACGGATTATATTGCTTATTCCATATAGCGCGCTACTTTTCCACTGATTTGCAGTAGGGAGATTTCACATAATTTGGTATCATATTCCGCGGAGAGAATACGTTCTTCTGCATCCAGCAGACTCTTTTGGGCTTCGCGCATCTCGATTCCCGAGAGGTTGCCCAGCATATATCGTTCCATGGCAATCTCGTGGTTCTCCTTGGCAGCCACAAGGTTCTGGCGTTCCAGGTTCAGCATTTGCAGGTTGTTTTGGTAGGCCTGCCATAGGTTGCTGAGGTCGGCGCGCAGGGCCTGCTCCAGTTGCTCCCGTTCCAGGCGAGCGTTCTGTACGGCAATGCGGGCATTCTTGCGTTCGCGGCGCCGGTTGCCGTCGAACAGATTGAAGCCGACCGTGACGCCGAAGTTCAGACCGAGGTTGCTGCGGCGGCTGTTGGCAGAGATGTCATACTTGTTGAGGGTGTAGCCGTATCCGCCGTTCATCTTCACGTATGGGTAGTCGCGCGAGCAGACTTTCTTGTAGTCCAGACGGGCCAGGGTATTGTTCTGTTCGGCACGTAGCAGTGAGGCGTTGATGGTGAGGGTGGCGTTCCACAGCTCCTCGAAGTTCAGGGAGGCGGTCACGTTGATGAGGCTGTCTTGTATGATAAACGGCTGGTCTACATCTTTGTTTGCCATGAGTTCGTTCAGCTGGATACGTGAGGTGTGCAGCAGTTCCTGCTGTTTCATGTATTGGGCACTGTCGGCATTGAAGTCCACTTTGGCCTGCTGGTAGTCCAGGCGCGAGAAGTTACCGATGTGGTAACGCTCTTCCACAATGCGCAGGCGCTCTTTGGATAGCGATACGGCATAACGGAAGTTCTTCAAGCGGATTTTTTGCTGCACATAGTTATAGTATTCGGCGGCTATGTTGGCTATCAGGTCCTCGATGGCGATGCGCGTATTGGTCTCGCCTTGGCGTTCCAGCTCCTTGAGCCGTTGGTAGTTGGCGGTAATGTTGAAACCGTCGAAGATGGTCCAGTTCAGGTTGATGCCTACATCGAGAGTTTGGTCAAACACTCCGTTGTCCTTGGTTGTCTCTCCGGTGGCTCGGGCTTTGGTCTCGGTATTGTCTATGGTTCCCTTGTAGCCGGCGGAGAGGTCCAGTGTGGGCAGGTAGCCCGCATTGCCCAATGTGGCGTTGTTCTTGCTGACCTGCTCTTCATTGCGGACAATGCGCAGGGAGTAGTTGTTCAGCAATCCCTGCTCCAGGCAGGACTTCAAGGTGTAGGTAGGCGCAGGCTGTGCATAAAGGCCCAGCGCTGTGCAGGCAGTGGCTATGAAAATTAAAACAATGCGTTTCATTCGGTCTTCAGTTTACTTCGGTTCGTTGATACATAACTATATATGGCAGGCACGATGTACATCGTCAGCAGTGTGGAGATGAGCATGCCGCCTACGACGGCAGTACCCATGGCGATGCGCTGGTTGCAGCCTTCGCCGGTGGCGTAGGCAAGCGGTATCAATCCCAGGATGGTGGAGGCACTCGTCATCAGGATGGGGCGCAGACGTTGCAGGGAGGCGTCCTTGATGGCTCGCATCTTGTCTTCACCCGCTTCCTGCTTCTGATTGGCAAATTCCACAATCAGAATACCGTTCTTTGCCACTAGACCAATCAGCATGATAATACCAATCTGGCTGAATATATTCATCGTAATCCCCCCGAAATACATGAACACCAGTGCGCCGGCAATGGCGAGAGGCACCGTCAACATGATAATCAGCGGGTCCTTGAAGCTTTCGAACTGGGCGGCCAGAATCAGGTAAATCAGCACGATGGCCAGAATGAAGGCGAACATCAGACTGGAGGAACTCTCCCTATACTCTTTGGAGTCTCCGGTCAGTGCGGTGCGGAAGGTCTCGTCCAGCGTCTCCTTGGCAATCTTGTCCATTTCATCCAGACCTTGTCCGATGGTCTTGCCGTCCGCCAGTCCCGCGGAGATGGTGGCGGAAACGAAACGGTTGTAACGGTACAGTTTCGGAGGTGCGATGCCGCCGGTAAGCTCAATTAGGTTGTCCAGCTGTACCATGTTCCCGTTGTCGCTTCGGATATAGATGCCTTTCAGGTCGGCGGGCTTGTTGCGTTGCTGGCGGTTGATTTCGCCTAATATCTCGTATTGCTTTCCGTTCATGTAGAAGTAGCCCATGCGCTGTCCGCTCAAGCCGTATTGCAGGGTTTGGGCAATGTTCTTGGTGCTTACGCCCATGATGCTCGCCTTGTCACGGTTGATGTTGATGCGTGCTTCAGGCTTGCTGAACTTCAAGTTTACGTCTGCCATCTGGAATACCGGATTTTCGTAGACCTTCGTCATGAACTTGGGGAGCACCTCCTGCAATTTCTCGATATTGGTTGCCTGCAATACATACTGCACGGGCATACCGCCGCGCCGTCCTCCGAATGAGGAGGACTGCTGTACGAAAGAGCGTGCCATGGTCTTTTTCTGCACTGCCTTCGACAACCTTTCGGCAACTTCCATCTGGGTATAGTCACGGTCTTTCATGTCTTTCAGTGTGATACGTACGTTACCGCTACCACTGGACACACGCGCTGTTACCGCTTCTGCATCCGGGATAATGGAGTCCACCAGATGATTGATGTCTTCGGTATAGTCGCGGATATATTCGTAAGTCACTCCTTCGGCACCCATTGTATTGATACTGATTTGCGAACGGTCCTCCAATGGCGCCATTTCAGCCGGGATAGTATTCCAAAGGACTCCGATAAGCAGGATGGTGACGATGGTGAAGGGCAGGGCAATCCAGCGCCGTTTCAGGAAGGCGGCCAGTGACTGGCTGTATACCCGGTTCATCCCTTCGAAGAAAGGTTCGGTCTTGCGATAGAACCAGCTCTGCTGTTCCCTTTTGATTAAAAGTTTGGTGGCAAGCATCGGCGTAAAAGTCAATGCGGCGAAGGAGGAGATAATCACCGAACCGGAGACCACGATACTGAATTCGCGGAACAGTCGTCCTGTCGTACCGTCCATGAATACAATAGGGAAGAATACCGCCACCAGCGTAATGGTAGTGGAGATGACGGCAAAGAAAATCTCCTTGGCTCCTTCTATGCCGGCTTCTTTCGGTGGCATCCCTTTCTCGATGCGGACATAAATGTTCTCCGTCATCACGATGGCGTCGTCCACCACCAAGCCCACGGCAAGCACCACGGCAAGCATGGAGAGCACATTGATGGAGAAACCGGCCAGATACATGACGAAGAAAGCTCCAATCAGCGAAACGGGGATTACAATACATGGCACAAGCGTCACACGCCAATCGCGCAAGAAGAGGAAAATGATGATGATAACCAGTACAAAGGCCTCATACACCGTCTGCTTCACCTCGTCGATAGAAGCGCGGATAAACTTGGTATTGTCAAAACCGTAGTTGTAATGAACATCTTCGGGAAGGTCTTTCTTCATCTTCTCCATGCGGTCATATACGGCGTTGGCTATTTCAATGTGGTTGGCACCCGGCTGCGGAATTACTACGACACCTACCATGGGCACACCGTTCATCTTCATATAACTTTTGATGTCGGCTGGTCCCAGTTCGGCACGTCCAATGTCGCTGAAGCGGACAATACGGTTACCGTCTTCCTTCAGGATAAGATTGTTGAACTCTTCGGCTGTATGCATCAGACCCAACGTACGGATGGTGAGCTCGGTAGTGTTTCCTTCGATACTTCCGGAAGGGAGCTCTACGTTTTCGTTGTCCACCGCATTCTTTACATCCAGAGGAGTGATTCCATAGCCGGACATCTTGATGGGGTCCAGCCAAAGCCGCATGGAATAGCGCTTTTCTCCCCAGATACTTACACTACTTACATCTGAAATAGTCTGAAGCTGCTCCTTGACAGTCAGGTCGGCTATTTCACTGAGCTCCAGTAGGGAACGTTTGTCACTTTGGAGGGCAACCATCAGGATAGGGGTGGCGTCCGCATCGGCTTTTGATACGGTAGGAGGGTCACAGTCACGAGGCAGATAGCGCTGTGCACGCGACACTTTATCACGTACGTCGTTGGCGGCGGTTTCCAGGTCAACGGAAAGCTCAAATTCTACTGTAATGCGTGATGAGCCTTGCTGGCTGACACTGGAGAGGGAGCGTATGCCGGGAATACCGTTGATGTTCTGCTCCAGAGGCTCCGTTATCTGGTTCTCGATGACATCGGCGTTGGCACCCGGATAGGAGCAGGATACTGATATGATAGGATTGTCTACAGACGGGTACTCGCGTACACCCAGATAATTGTAGCCGATGAAGCCAAACAGCAGGATTATCAGGGTAAGTACTGTCGAGAGTACCGGTCGCCGTATACTTAATTCGGATATATTCATTCTTTACAATTGATAATTAACGGTTGATAATTGACAGTTGTCAATTGATATTGTCCAGTGTTACCGGTAGTCCGGTACGGAGTTGCAGGGTTCCCGAGGTGATGATGGTATCTCCTGCCTGCAAGCCTTGCAATACTTGTACTTCCGCTTCCGTACGGATTCCCGTAGTAATCTCTACCGGCTGGGCTTTTCCCGACTTATAGAGGAATATCTTGTCTTTTCCCATTTCCGGTACAATGGCTTCGGACGGTACGGCAAGGGCGTCCTGAATTTCATCCTTGTTCAGCTTGATGCTGGCATAGCGGCCCGGAAGCACAGTTCCGTTGGCATTGGGATAAAGTGCACGGATTGTCAGGGTATGGGTAGTAGGGTCTATCTTTGATTCGCGTGCATAAACCGTGGCGTGGAAGGTATTTAGCTTTCCTTCGAGAGTGAAGTCCAGTCCGGCGCCGGTCTTTACGTCATTGGCATACCGCTCGGGTACGGCAAATTCCACCTTCAACGGCGAAATCTTGGTGAGTTTGGCTACAATGGTTGTAGGGGAAGCGTAAGTACCCACACTGACTTGGCGCAGACCGATGACACCGTCGAAAGGAGCACGCAGCTCAGTTTGTGCGATGTTCGATTCTATCAGGTCAATGTCGGCATTCAGGGTGGCCAGCTCGGTCTTTACTTGTTCGTAGGCTTCTTTACTGACCGCATCCCTTTCCAGCAGGGCGTTCTGGCGAAACACGCGGTCTTCTGCCAACTTTAATTGGGAGACGAGGCGTTGCAATTGTGCTTGCAGCGGCCGGTCATTAACTTTGGCAAGTAATTGTCCTTTCTTGACGAAGCTGCCTTCTTCAAAATTTATCTCTATGATTTTGCCGGATGTCTCGAAAGAAAGGTCCACTTCCTCATCCGGCAGCAGGCTGCCGCTGATTTGTATTTCATCCTTCAGCAGTTGCGGTTTGATTATTTTTGCGTTTACGTTTAGAATTTTCTTACCGCTACGTTGACCGGTCATCACCTTGTCTGCAGCGGCTAATTCTTCATTCTCTTTAGGTAATTGGGAGTAGATTCCTCCTCCAATCAGTCCGGCACCAATCACGATAATGATGCCCCATTTAACTCTCTTATTCATGTTGTAGTATTAGTAGTAATAAAATCAGCCTTAGATTAGACTACGGGAAAAGAGAATAGTTTAAAAGATAAAGAGTTAAAAAGTGTAAGAATATGGATTGGAAAGGTGATAAAATGACAAATCAGTAAGCAGCCCGGTATTTTCCCTCCTCCTTGTCCTCCAGCATGTTCAGATAAGAAGCGTAACGGGATTCGCTGATATAGTGCTTCTCGACAGCCTCGCGTACAGCGCATTCGGGTTCGTGGCGGTGGGTACAGTTGCCGTAACGGCAGTCGGCAGATACCTTGAATATTTCCGGGAAGTAGTGGCCTATCTCTTCTTCTTCCATATCGAATGTTCCGAAACCTTTGATGCCCGGAGTGTCAATGATATATCCGTTGCCCGGAACCGGGAACATTTCTGAGAAGGTAGTGGTGTGCATACCTTTATTATGATAGGTGGATATCTCTCCGGTTTTAATCTCTATATCGGGCAGTATTGCCTTGATGAGTGTCGATTTCCCTACTCCGGAATGTCCGGAAAAGAGGGTTATGCGTCCTTTGAGTTCTTTCTCGATAGTGTCGATGCCTTCCCCTTTTCTGGCAGAAACCTTGAAACAAGGATAGCCGATGGTGGTGTAAAGGTTGATGAGACTGTCCAGATAGTGCAGTTCCTCTTCATTGTAGGCATCCACTTTGTTGAATATAATCTTGACGGGAACACGGTATGCCTCGGCAGAGGCGAGAAAACGGTCTATAAAGGTAGTGGAGGTCTCGGGATAGTTCACCGTCACTATGAGCATGCACTGGTCGAGGTTGGCAGCAAGAATGTGCGATTGCTTGGAAAGGTTGGAGGCGCGGCGGATGATGTAATTCTTCCGGTCCTCTATCTCGCTGATAAAGGCCGTACCTTCTTGGTTCAGTATGATGTTCACATAATCGCCTACAGCCACGGGATTAGTGCTTCGTATGCCTTTCAGCCGGAAGTTCCCTTTGATTTTACATTCAATCTCCCTTCCGTCGTCAGTCCGTACCAAGTACCAACTTCCGGTGTTTTTTATAACGAGTCCCCTCAAAATAATTGAAAGTTGAAAGTTGAAAGTTGAAAATGGAAGGTTGAAAGGCTTCTATACTTGGTATATCGGTTTATTTTCAACTTTCCATTTTCCGTTTTCAACTTAATTAAACGGTCATGATTTCTTTATCCTTTGCAGCCAGCATGTCATCAATCTGCTTGATGAACTTGTCGTGAATCTTCTGCAGCTTTTCTTCACCGCCTTTCTGGGCGTCTTCGGCCAGTCCGTCCTTTACGGATTTCTTCAAGGCGTCGATGGCATCACGGCGTGCATTACGTACACTTACCTTGGCAGTTTCTCCTTCTCCCTTACACTGTTTGGCAAGTTGTTTACGGCGTTCTTCCGTCAGTGGCGGGATGCCGATACGGATAATCTCACCATTGTTTTCGGGCATGATGCCGAGACTGGAGTCAATGATGGCCTTTTCAATGACGCGGAACATGCTCTTATCCCATGGCTTGATGGCAATGCTGCGTGCGTCCGGAGTGGTTACGGCTGCCACATTGTTGATAGGAACCATACTTCCATAAGAATCCACACGGATACCGTCCAGCAAACGGATATCGGCTTTTCCGGCGCGGATATGAGCCAGTGCCTCGTCCAGATACATGATGGCCATGTCCATACTTTCTTGCGCTTCGTCTAAGATGTCTTTTACGTCTCTCATATTATTTTCGTTTTGAAATAGCTTTGATTTGAAACTTTGCAAATATAATTATTAAATTGAAAATTGAGAATTAAGAATTAAATAACATTCATTTTTTATTCTCCATTTTCCATTCAATTGTGCACCAGTGTACCGATTTCTTCTCCTTGCATCACTTTTTTCAGATTACCCACTGTGTCCATGTCAAAAACGATGATGGGCAGGTTATTCTCTTTGCACATGCAGGTGGCAGTGAGGTCCATCACTTTCAGACCGCGCTTCAGCACTTCGTCGTAGGTGATGTCGTGGAACTTCGTGGCTGTCGGGTCCTTCTCCGGGTCGGCGGTGTAGATGCCGTCCACACGGGTACCTTTCAGCATGACATCCGCCTCAATCTCGATGCCGCGCAGACTGGAACCGGTATCGGTAGTGAAGAACGGATTGCCTGTACCGGCGGACATGATGACTACTTCGCCTGCTTCCATACATTCGATGGCACGCCATTTATTGTAGAATTCACCGATGGGTTCCATACGTACGGCAGTCAGCACGCGGGCCTTCACGCCGGCAGCTACCAGAGCCGAACTGAGTGCAAGGCTGTTGATGACGGTTGCCAGCATTCCCATCTGGTCGCCTTTCACACGGTCGAACCCTTTGTTGGCACCGCTCAATCCGCGGAAAATGTTTCCACCGCCTATCACGATGCCTATTTGTACTCCCAATTCGTGGATTTCTTTGATTTGAGCTGCGTACTCGGCAAGGCGTTTCTCGTCGATGCCGTATTGCTTTTCACCCATCAGGCTCTCGCCGCTGAGTTTCAATAAGATTCTTTTATAGGTTGCCATAATATATAGTTTTGTTACATTGCTTTGCAGCAAAGATAAAGAATTAAACTGAAAAGTGCAGCAGAATGTGGTAGGATAGTTGCCTAACGCACAGTCTTTAGGAACTCGTCCATGCTGTGATATAACGGAACGCCATAGCGGTTGCAAGTAATCCGCACATTGTCGTAGCGGTAGAAACCGGGTTCACAGATAACGTGCAGTTTGCCCGAACGCATGTGCAGTCCCATCTCCAGCAGGGTGATGGGGGACTTGCTGCTTGCCAGGATATTCATGATTATCAGGTCGGCTTTTTCCAGATGTTCCAGTTCCCAGTTCACTTGATGTTCAAAGTCGGACATTTCGCCGCTGAGTCCCTTGTCCCTTCGGGGATTGTATAGGATGTATTTACCTTGGGGGCGTGCGCGGAACCAGTCGCAGGTTGCCTTTTGCCAGTCTATGCTTTTGCCCATGTCGATGGTGCCTGCCAGGAAAATTCTGGTGTATTCGGCTTCGTTCACTTCGGCTTTGCCTTCATCCGGGTGGAGTACTATAACCTCGGACTGAGCCTGCAGCCCGATAGGAAACAACAGCAGTAAAAGCAGGTAGAGACTTTTCTTCATGGTTGGTGATGGTTTTATAGGATTAGTTTCTTTTCTTGCTTCTTATCGGGAGTCTTGGGAACAGTTTCCTGAAACGGACCAGTTGGCTTGTAATATTGCCTCCTGCGATGACGAACGTTACGGCTACGATAATCATCACCAGTCCGAAGCTTTCTCTGACTGTCAGGCTTTCTCCAAAGACGGCTATTCCGAAGAAGATGGCTGTCACGGGCTCCAATGCGCCGAGAATGGCGGTCGGGGTGGAGCCGATATATTGGATGGCACCGGTAGTGCAGAGGAAGGATATGGCGGTGGGGAAGACAGCCAATGCAAGCAGATTGGCCCACAGATACCACTGGTCCGGTGTGTTCAGTACGCCGGAATAGAGCAGGCGTGCCACAAAAAGCGATAGGCCGAAGAGAAGGACATAGAAGGTGACTTTAAGCGTAGCCACATTTTTCAACGATGTCTGGTTGATGCCCACGATGTATATGGCATAGGAAAGGGAAGACGCGAAAACCAGCAGTGTCCCTATCAGGCTCAGTGTGCTGCCGTCCTCGCTCTTGTAGAGCAGTCCGATACCTCCCAGTGCAAGCAGCATGCAGACGATGGTTTGCAGTGCCAGCTTCTCTTTGAAAACCATGGCCATAATAAGCGCCACCATGATGGGATAGACAAACAGCAGTGTAGACGCTATGCCGGCGGCCATGTAGTTATAGCTCAGGAAAAGCGTCAGTGAGGAGAGGGCCACGAGCAATCCCATGATGATGAGCGGAAATGTTTCTTTCCGCTGTATCTTGAATGACCGCCCTCTCGCCTTTATCATAATGCCCAGCAACGGGATGGCGAAGAGGTATCTGAAAAAAAGTACCGAGTCCGGGTCCATGCCGGCCTTGTACAACGGGAGGGCAAACAGTGGATTCATGCCGTAGGAGGCTGCGGCGATGGAACCTAAAATATATCCTTTGGCTTTTGCGTTCATATCTTTATCTGTAAATTAGCGCGCAAAGGTAGATATTTACTTTGATTTCCTCCTTCTTTTCTGTATGAAAACCGTATGAATTCTACACTTATGCCTTCAGTGTGTAGTCGCCGGCTTCTTTCGTCACTACTTTCTGCAGTTCTTCGAGCGTCTTTTCACCGTCCGAAAACTCTACGGTGGCTACCGGAGGGTTCAGGGTTACGGTGGCGTGTATGCCTTCCATACTGTTCAATGCTTTCTCTACATGCATGCGGCAATGGTTGCACATCATGCCTTCTACTTTGAATTCTTTCTTCATGATTGTTTCTGTTGGCGGTTCAACTTCTTTGTTTTCTTCTCCTTCATGTATTCTTTTCCGTTTCAGCAGCAGGCTGTTGCTCACCACACTGACACTGCTGAATGCCATGGCCGCACCGGCTATCATCGGGTTCAGCAGGAAGCCGTTGATGGGATAGAGTATTCCGGCCGCAATGGGTACACCTATTATATTATATATAAATGCCCAGAAGAGATTCTGCCGGATGGTCCGGACGGTGAGACGCGACAGACAGAGAGCTTCCGGTATCTTAGCCAGGTCGGAAGAGATGATGGTCATTTTGGCTACATCCATGGCGATGTCGCTGCCTCCACCCATGGCGATGCTTAAGTCGGCTTGGGCAAGGGCGGCGCTGTCGTTGATGCCGTCGCCCACCATGGCAACCTTCCGGCCTTCTGCCTGCAACCGGCTGACGAAGGCAGCCTTGTCCTGCGGCAATACACTGGCCTGGTAGTGGGCGATGCCTGCTTTGCGGGCAATCTCACGGGCGGTGGCCTCATTGTCTCCGGTCAGCATGTGGACTTCGATGCCGGCGGCGCGCAGCTCGCTGACAGCGCGGATGGAAGTTTCTTTTATCCGGTCTGTAATTCCGGCTATTGCCAGCACGTTTTCTTCATCGGCAAACCAGATGACGGTCTGTGCTTCCGATGTCAGTCGGGTTGCCTCTTCCTGCAGGGAGGGGGGGATGGCGATATGGTTTTCTTCCAGCAGTTTCCGGTTCCCGGCGAGGTAGGTCCGGCCTTGTGCCCGTCCTTTCACGCCTTTTCCGGTGATGCTTTCAAAGTATTGAATGTCTATGGGGGCCGACTCCTTGAGGTGGTTCACCACGGCTTCTGCCAACGGATGTTCCGAGAGCTTCTCCAGACTATAGAAAATGTCCGACAGCGCATTGCCTGCAGTGGCGCCAGTACCGGGCGTCATTGCCTGCGTATTCCATATCAGCTTGCTGACTACCGGTTTTCCTTCAGTCACCGTTCCGGTCTTGTCGAGTACCACGGTGTCTATCTTCTTGGCAATCTCCAGGCTTTCGGCATCTTTTATCAGAATGCCCCTTTCGGCGCCCTTGCCGATGCCTACCATGATGGCGGTAGGAGTAGCCAGTCCCAGTGCACACGGGCAGGCGATGATGACCACCGTGACAAATGCCAGCAATCCGTGGGTGAATCCGCCGGTTCCGTCCAGTAGCATCCATGCGATGAAGGCAAGCACTGCGATGCCTATAATGGTAGGCACGAATATCCCGGCTATCTTGTCCACCAGCTGCTGCACCGGTGCCTTGCTTCCTTGCGCGTCCTGCACCATGTGTATAATCTTCGCCAGCAGTGTATCCGTGCCGATTTTCTCTGCCCGGAAGCGGAAACTTCCCTTCTGGTTGATGGTACCTGCAAAGACCTTGGCGTCTTTGTGCTTGGATACTGCTACCGGTTCGCCGCTCAGCATACTTTCGTCTACGTAGGAGCTACCTTCCGTCACGATGCCATCCACGGCAATCCGTTCTCCGGGCTTCACCAGGACGATGTCTCCGGGGCGAATCTGCTCGATAGGGATAACGCGCTCAAAGGAAGAGTGAGGGACAGCGTGTCCTTCATCCACAATGATGGTCACAGTCTTGGGTTGGAGCCCCATCAGTTTCTTGATGGCGGTTGAGGTGTTTCCTTTCGCTTTTTCTTCCAGCAGGCGGCCCAGCAGGATAAAGGCTATGATGACACTTGCCGCCTCAAAATATACATGCGGATGGATGCCTCTGGATAGCCAGAAGTCCGGAAATAGCATGTTGAACAGGCTGAACAGATAGGCGGTCCCCGTACTGATGGCTACCAGTGTGTCCATATTGGCGCTGCCATGCTGCAATTGTTTCCAGGCGCTGGTGAAGAATCCCCGCCCCAGCCAGAATACGACGGGAGTGGACAACGCCCACATGATGGGATTGGCATGGGGCATATCCATGAAGAACATGCCTATGATGACAACGGGCATAGACAAGATGATGGCCCAGGTTGTGCGGAATTTCAATGCGCTGAATTTCTTGTTGTGGGCCTCTTCCGCCTCTTCGAGCGTGTTGCCGTCCTGGTTTATCAACAAGTCATATCCGGCCGCCTGCACAGCCTGCTGCAAAGTCTCGGAAGAACAGCTCGTAGGGTCATATTCCACGGTTGCCGTTGCCGAAGCGTAGTTTACGACCGCTTTCTTGACACCTGACTGATGGTTCAGCGTCTTTTCTACCCGTGCGGAGCATGAGGTGCAACTCATTCCCAATACGGGAAATGTCTCTTGAACTATATTCTTTTCTGCCATAACAATTTTGTATAAGTCATTACTCTTGCTATGAGTGACTTGGTTCCAAATGCAAATACCGTCAGTCTTATTCCGAGATACCGTTGGTTTCACTACTTGAAACCGTCGGTTTCTCGCATTGAAACCGATGGTGCCAAAAGTTGAAACTTGTTTGGCACCGTATACTGGCTACCTGACGCCTTGTTCTGGAGGGTGGAATCCATATTTTATATCAGTCATAGCGATACAAAGATAATGCTTTTTCCCTTGAAATTGTTCATAGCCTACCCCTAACGCCAAGCAGGTTCCTTCTTGCTGGGAAATGCCCGTCGGATGACTTCCCGGCTCAAGCCTGTCTGCACCACTCCCCGCATCAGCAGGTAAGTGAGGAAGGCAAGCCATAGAGCATGGTTTGCCAGGACGGGATGCAGCCCATAATATAAGATAAAAAAGCTGACAGCTGCCGCTGCCATGGAGAGGAGCATTCCTCGCGTGGCGGTGGCACCGATGAAGATGCCGTCCCAGATGAAGGCGGCTATCCCGACGGCGGGCACGGCAAGCGCCCAATAAAAATAGGTGTCGGCAACAGCTATCACTTCTTTGTCATCCGTCAATAGTCCGAGGAAGGCATTGCCTCCCAGCGCATAAACCAATGTAAAGAGAACCGCCATCACCGCTCCCCATCCGAAGAGGTGCCGGACGGTGTCTGTAAAGGCTTCCCGGTTGCGTGCGCCTATGTATCTGCCGCTTAAGGCTTCGCCAGCGTAGGCAAAGCCGTCCATTACATACGAGAATAAGGTGAAGAGCTGCATCAGCAGCGTGTTGACCGCCAGAATAATCTCTCCCTGCGAAGCTCCCGCCGAAGTGAAGAACAACGTGACTGCCACCAGGCAAAGGGTACGCAGAAAAATATCCCTATTCACTTGGAAAAACCGGAACATCGCCTCTTTCTCCCAGATACCTGCCTCTTCTCCCCCTTTAATTTTTAATTTATAATTTTTAATTTCCCACAATCTTTTCAGCCTGCCGTAGTTGTGCATCCAAAGGGCAATGCCCATCAGGAAGCCGGCATATTGGGCAATCAACGTCCCCAAAGCTACTCCTTCTACTTTCATCCCACATAGATAAACCAGTCCGAGGCTAGCAATGATATTGACCACATTCTGTGTGATGGCTATATACATGGGGATACGCGAATTCTGCATGCCGATGAACCATCCCGTCAGTCCGTATAGCCCCAGCATGGCAGGTGCACCCCAGATGCAGATATGGAAATAGAGCGTTGCCATTTCTCTGACTTCATCCGTGGGATGGATGAGAAGGAAGGCTCCCTGCCTGATAGGCGTTTGCAGCAGGATGAGACAGAATGCGACTGCCAGGCCTATGCCCACGGAACGCAACAGTAGGCGGACCACCTCCGGCAAATCCCGCTTACCGAATGCTTGCGAGGTCATTCCGCTGGTACCCATCCTCAGAAAGCCGAATATCCAGTAGATGATATTGAACAGCATGCCACCCACGGCAATGGCGCCTATGTAGGCGGGCGAACCCAGATGGCCGACGATGGCTACATCAATCAGGCCGAGCAGCGGCACGGTGATGTTCGATACGATGGAAGGTAAGGCTATTTGCAGTATTTGTCTGTCTCTGGGCTTCATTTATATTATTTAATTCATTAAGGTCGGCAAAGTTAACTATTTTTCTACTTTCAACTATTGATGGTTGCCGTAAAAATGCGTAGTTTTGTAGGTAGATTTCTATGAGACTGATTGGGCTGTTAAACTATATATATACACTAAAAATGAAAACCTTAACGTTGCTTTTCTCCTTGTTCTTGATGTGTCCGCTGTCTGTCTGGGGACAGTCGGCAGATGAGTTGCTTTCGAAAGTGTCCGATGCACTTTCCGAGGGTAAAGATGACTATGCGGTGAGTTTGTTTCGCCAGGCGGCAAATGCCGGTGAGGATAGGACGGAAATGTTCTACTGGACCAATGTGGACAAGAGCAGTGAGGTGGCTCCTCGTCTTGCGGATGTGCTGGCTGTGCACTACAAGGAAATGCGGAATTACGATAAAGCCTACCTCTTCTATAAGGAGTTCTTGCAGCGTCATCCCGAAGACGTACCTGCACTTGTCTCTTGTGCCGAAATGGAGATGATGCGGGGAAAGGAGAAAGATGCCTTAAAAACCTATGAAAAGGTATTGATGCTGGATGCCGACAATCTCCAAGCCAATATTTTCTTAGGAAATTATTATTATCTCCAAGCCGAGAAGGATAAGAAGAAGCTCGAAGAAGACTATAAAAAGATAACTTCCCCCACAAGGATGCAGTATGCACGCTATCGCAACGGATTGTCAGACGTGTTCACCAATAGCTACGGCAAGGCTAAGGCATACCTGCAACGCGTGCTTCAGGTATTCCCCTCCATGGAAGCAGGCAATACGCTGGAAAAGATAAAGAAGATGGAGCTGGAGCTGAAATAGCTGTCCGCATTCCGACTAATAGGAAGGGGCTGTTTGTCTCTTATTTCTCTCCGGTCTCTTTTAATCTCTTCAGATATTCCGAAGGTATGCAGCCGAATTCTTCCTTGAAGCATTGCCGGAAGTAGAACAGATTGTTTATACCTACCTTGAATGCTATTTCCGAAATGTTGTATTTGCCTTCCAGCAGGTATTGCTCGGCGTGTTTCATCCTTATCTTGCGGACATATTCGTTGGTGGAAAGTCCGGTAAGCGCTTTCATCTTGCGGTAGAGGGTGGAATTGCTCATGCACATTTTATCCGAAAGATAGCTGATGTCTATTTTGTCTGAAGAAAGCCGTTCCTCTATCAGCTGGTTTATCTTGTGGATAAACTCGTTGTCCAGCTTGTTGAGCGATTCTGTAATGACAGCCGCTTTATTGCTTATGGCGGCATTGGCGCTGAAATGGTTTGCCAGGTTGCGCCGCGACTGGAGCAGGTTTTCTATACGGCTATGCAGCAGGCTGGCGCTGAACGGTTTGGTGAGGTAGGAGTCGGCACCTACCTGGTAGCCTTCCTCTTTGTCGCGCAGCGAGTCTTTGGCTGTCAGCAGTATAATGGGTATGTGGCTGGTGCGCACGTCTTTTTTCAGCTCACGGCACATCTCGTTTCCGTCCATTACCGGCATCATAATGTCACTGACGATGATGTCAGGTATTTCTTTCAGGGCGCTTTCCTTGCCCAGCTTTCCGTTGGCGGCAGTCTTTACTTCAAAGTGGTCGGAGAAGGATTCGGCTATATAGTCGCAGATGTCCGGATTGTCTTCCACTACCAGCAATATGGGTTTGTCGCTGGATGAAACTTGATTTACTTGTGCCTCTTCTATATGCTGGACGTTGCTTTCCTTTTCCTGCGAATCGGCATGCAGTGCCTGCGGGTAACTGTTGTCGGTAAGCAGGCTGACGTAGAAGGTACTACCTTGATTGGGAGCACTCTCTACGCGGATTTCCCCTTCGTGTAGGGCTACGAGGTTTTTCACCAGAGAAAGTCCGATACCGGTACCCGAAGCCTGGTGTTTGCCGCCTTCCTGGTAATAACGGTCGAATATGTGGGGTAGTGCCTCCGGCTTGATACCGTATCCCGTGTCGCTGACCCGGATTTCCGTATAGTTCACTTCGGCACGTTCCACCTGTCGGATACCGATGCTGATGCTACCCTTTTCCGTGTACTTTAGGGCATTGGATATCAGATTGTCCAGGATGGTCTGGATAATTTCCTTGTCGAAGTATATAGGCATATGCTCTTTCTCCACCACCAGCCGGATATCGACGGCTGGCTTCCGGTTCAGTTCCTTGTACTTCAGGCCTATCTCGCGGATAAGGGGTACGAGGTTGTCCCGGCTCACGCAGAGTTTCTTGTTCTGGGTCTCGGTCTTTCTGAACTCCAATATCTGGTTGATGAGGTTCAGTAGCCGGATGGCACTTTGGTGAATGACGGATATCTTCTGTGCGTCTTTGGTGGATAGTGTATCACTTTTCTGTATGTCTTCCAGCGGACCCAGTATCAGCGTAAGCGGGGTGCGCAGTTCATGGGTGATGTTGGTGTAGAAGCGCAGGCGTTCGTTGTTCAGTTCCTGCTCGTGTTCGTGGCTCTGCTTCTCCAGTTGGTACAGTGCTTCAGCATCCAGTCTTTTCTTGTAGGCATAGAGTATAGAGAAAAGGATGATAAGGGACAGCAGGATATAGAATGACTTTGCCCACCAAGTAAGCCAAAGGGGTGGGGCGATGCGGATGTTCAATGAGGTGGTTGCGTCCGACCATGCTTGGTTGCGCATGCGCGTTTTCACTTGGAACTGGTATTTCCCGGGAGGAAGATTACGAAAGGTGACATTATTGGGGTCTGTAAGCGTATACCAGGAGTTCTCGAGTCCTTTCAGCATATAGGCATATTCCACTTGGTTGACCAGGGCATAGTTCTGGATGTTGAACCGGATACTGAAACTATTCTGTGTATATTTCAGTTGCACGTTCTTCTGTCCGTTTAAGGCAATGGTGCTCTGTCCGTTTTCCGGTTTGTTCAGCGGGTCGGTAATTTCAATGTTGGTGATGAATGCGGGCGGTGATTTGCGTTCCTGCAATACAACTTCCGGGTTGAAGTAGCACAGACCGTTTATAGAGCCGAAGTAAAAGTTGCCGTCTTGTCCGTAGGTTACACTGCCCCGACTGAAGCTTCCCATGGGGAGGTTGTCGTGATAGTCGTAGTTATAGAAAATGTCTTTACTGTCCACAAGACAGCTGATACCTTTGTTGGTGCTCACCCAAATATTTCCTGCCTTGTCCTCACCGATGGCTTGTATGTGGGTGTTAGCCAGTCCGCTTTCACGTTGGTATACTTTGTAGTTTCTGTCTGTCAGGGAGGGGAAGCATACCAAACCTTCACCCGTGGCCACCCACAACCGCTTTCTGCTGTCTTCGTAGAGAGCATTGATGGTATTGGAGGGGAATTTGGCCAGGACGTTGAAGAGCTGGATGCTTTGGAGTTGAGGGTCATAGAGGCCCAGGCCTCCTCCGAAGAATCCTACCCATATTTGGTCTTCGGAATCCTTCAGCACACAGCGGGCCAGATTGTTCTCCAGATTGTAGTGTGCCTTGATTGTCTTGCTGTCACAATCTATAAGATAGACGCCTTCGCTGGTTCCGACCCAAATGTTTCCCTGCTTGTCTTCATGAAAGGAACGTACGTCAGTGCGTGACTTGTCTTCGGAGAAAATCTGCCGGAAGCTTTGGCTCTTGGGATTGTAGTAGGCTATTCCTCCATAAAAAAGTCCGAACCATAATCCTCCCTTTGAGTCGCACAAGGCTGCCTGCACCGTATTGCTTCTGAATTTCTTGTTGTCAGCATTGTATATGGCTATTCGTCTTCCCTTGTTGAATACGTTGATTCCTCCTCCATCGGTTCCTATCCAGAGGTTACCGGCTTTGTCCATACAGACACCGGAGGCTATTTTACTGTTCAGGCTGTTGTTGGTGGATGGAAAAGGAGAATATTTATAAGTGCTGAAGAGTGACGGCTCGCGTTTTATGAAGTTGATGCCGCCTCCCCAGGAACCTGCCCATACATTACCGAAGGAATCTTGGAGCAGGCAACGGATACTGGAGTTGGACAAGCCGTATTCATCGTCTCCCTCCCGGATAGAAAGCGCATGAATCTGGTCCGACGAATGGAAAAGCTGTTGGGACAAATCCACTACGGCAATGCCGCCGAATTCCATGGCTATCCAAAGTCTGTTGTCATCCAGTTGGTGTATATCATATACACGGTGCGATATGCAGTTGGTTTTGTCGTCGAAGGGGATGAAACTTTCCGCTTCCGGGTTAAACAGTACCACTCCTCTATCGGTTCCTATCCATATGTTTCCGCTTTTGTCTTTGTAGACACATGTCACTTCGTTGCCGGGCAGGCTGTTGGGGGATTGCGGCTCGTGTGTGAAGTTCTTGACTGTCTTGTCTTTTATGGAAAGTATACTGAATCCCCGGTCCACATGCCCGATATAGAGTAGTCCGTTACCACCGTCTATGGCAGACCAGATATGGTTGCTTGCAAAACCTGGTACGGTTTCGGTATTGTAATGGGTGAATTGCCCGGTTTGCTTGTCAAAATAGTCCACGCCTTTCCAATAGGTGCAAATCCATAGGTTACCGTCGGAGGCGGCAATGATTTTGGTAATGTCGTCCGTAACCAGGCTTTCAGGGTTGTTTTCGTTGTGTCTGTAAGTGATGAATGAATCGTTGGCATAATTGTATGCATTGATTCCGGCACGCTGGGTTCCTATCCATAAGATGGAGTCGATGGGATCGTCCAGCAGACAGTTCAGTTCGTTGCCGGTGATGCTTTGCTTGCCGGTTGTTTCTTCTTTATAATAGGTAAGGAAGCGTATTCCGTCGAATTTATTTAAACCCTCTTCTGTGGCAAACCATAGAGAGCCCCGTTTGTCTTGGGCTATGCTTACCACATGGTTGTTGGACAGCCCTTCACGGATACTCAGATGTTTTATGGTATATGGCTGCGCGGATAGCAGGAATGGCAGGCATAGGAAAATGGAAAGTAGAATCTTCTTCATAACGGGTCGTTTTTCATTGCATGAGTCAAAAGTACAAATAAAATCTTTAGATGATGTGCACAAATCGTGCATTGACAGATTTATATGCCTTCTCTGCAAGATTTATACAGCTGTTGAATCGAAAATTGGCATATGTTTGCATTGCCGATTATTATAAATCGGAACAAAATGTACTTTTTTGTTTAACTTTAATAATAATATTTATGAAGAAGCATTTCTTTAACGCCACTTTCTGGGCGTTGTTATCGCTGGCTTTATGGACTACTGGATGTAGTGACGATGACGGATACTCTGATGTAGACGGGCAGATTCCGACAATGACATTGGTGACGGATCATATTGAATCCGGTGCCGGCCATCGTTTTACCATTGAGGGTTCGTTGGCTGACCAGGATGGAATTGTATCCGTCAATCTGCAATGTGCCGATCTTTATCTGAACAAGACCATTGATTTGGTCGAAATCTATGGAGCTCCCCAAACGGAGTATGAGTTGAGCTATTCTTATGACCTCAAGCGTGATGAAATCGGTGAACGCTTCACCGTGAAAGTGACCGTAACAGATGCGGGCGGGCGTGAAGTGTCGCAGGATGTGTTGATAACGATGGATGGGGACTTTGAGAATCCTATATTTACAATTGCCCCTGGTAAGGAGGTTACCGTACTGATAAAGGATGAAACAAAGTTCAACCTGAATTTCACGGTGAAAGATGACCGCATACTGGATTATGTACTCATTGAGATTCCTGGGGTAGAAGGTTTTGAAAGCCGCCGTATAGAGGCTGGCGGGCAATCTACTTTGAGCTTTACGGAGAAGATTATTCTGCCTAATGAGGTGAAAAGTTACGATGTGACTTTGACGGCTGTGGATGCCAGAGGCAATCAGACAGTGACCAATAGTACCATCAGTGTATCTGAAATGCCTGACTTCCCCAAAATGTATCTGGCCGATGTGGCAACCGTAGAGGAATTGAACAGTGATATTTTCGGTGTACCGATGGTGATTAACCATACGGGCGAGTACCAATATCGTGCACGTTATTATAATAAAGCTGCCGGTACGGAAATTTTCTTCTTACCGCAAAAGACAGACTTTACTCCTATCTGTTTTGGCCTTGATCCGGAGGATAATACAAAATTGACGGATGACCCGGAAACGGCTAAACCTATTGTCTTGGATGAGGCTGGTGTTTATTATGAAATAGACATCAATGTGAAAGAGTCTACTTATAGTATGCGCACGTACTCGGTGACAGAGGCTACAAATCCGATGAAATATGAATATGGAAAGCCTTGTTTTGACCGTTGGGAGAATGGGGAATCGTTCATTGATTTCTATATCGGTTGGGGAGGTTCTCCTCAGGATGCGGGAAATCAGTTGTTTGCCCAGGATAAAAATAATCCTCATCTTTTCTATTATCCGGAAAATGGAACTTGGACGCTGGAAGCCGGTGAAGAAATGAACTTCATCATATCCAATTATCATCCCGACGGATGGTGGGATCATGTGGAATGGCGGTGTGACGACTCTCAGAATGTAGAGAAGTTTGGTTACTTCAGTAAGAAAGGGGATGTGAATCCTGATTGGGAAGGCACCAATCAGCGTTGGGAAGACGGCTCGATGGTAGGTGACAACTGGATGAAGCCTACGGTTACGGTGACCGGCAACTACCGCTTTGAGTTTGACGCGCATTTGGGTCGCGGCAAGATTATTCCTGCTAATTAAAAAGTAACATTAGATTTAAGATATGAAAAAGCAAATTCTATTATTATGTCTTGCGCTGATAAGCCTTTGCGGTTATGCGCAGCAGATAACGGTTAAGGGTGTGGTGACTTCGGCCACCGACCAGCAGCCGTTGATTGGAACTACAGTTCAAGTGAAAGGTACCGGTACGGGTACAATTACCGGTATCGACGGTGATTATACATTACCCAATGTAGACAAGAATGCAGTGTTGGTATTCTCTTCTATTGGTTTTGAGTCTCAGGAAATAGCTGTAGGTGGACGTACTACGATTAACGTGGTACTGAAGGAGGCTGCGGAATTACTGGATGAAGTGGTGGTTATCGGTTATGGTGCTGTGAAAAAGAGCGATTTGACCAGTTCTATTGCTACAGTAAAAGGCGATGAAATCACTGAAACCGTGACCGGTAATGCTATGGATGCTTTGCAGGGTAAGGTAAATGGTGTACAAGTCACCAGTGGTGGTGGCCCTGGAGCTACTCCGAAGGTGCTGATTCGTGGTGTAACTACCGTAAACGGTACGAATCCGCTGTATGTAGTGGATGGTATGCCGGTAGGTGACAATATCAACTTTCTGAATAGTAACGATATTGCTTCCATGGAAGTATTGAAAGATGCTTCGGCTGCCGCTATCTATGGTACACGTGCATCAAACGGTGTCATCCTGATTACTACAAAGAAAGGTAAGACTGGTAAAGCCCGCATCAATTGGAATTCTTCTGTTGGTTTCCAGACCGTGGCCAAACCTAATATTGCCGGTGCAGCTGAATATAAAGAAGTGTTCAATACCCGTTATACGAATGATGGCCTTTCTTCTATCTGGAACGATACGGGTGCTACGACCAATCCCGATGGTACAGACTGGTGGGATACTGTAGTCAATAAAACAGCTTTGGTGCAGAACCATTCACTTAGTGTTGCCGGTGGCTCAGAACAGTTTGTTTATAACTTTAGCGTGGGCTATTATCGTAACAACTCACAGTTTGATGTAGGTTATTGGGATAAGATAAATATCCGTCTGAATACTGAATATACATTTAATAAGTATGTAAAATTGGGAGTTGATATTGCTCCACGTGTCGAATCATGGGATGATACCCCAAATCAGTTCTCGGCAGCCATGGCTATGGACCCGACAACTCCGGTATTCCGTCCGCAGGACCAATGGGAGGATAATGAGTACAACAACTATCAACGCTCTTACAACAACCAGGAGTGGAATCCCGCCGGTTCAATTGCCCGTAGCAATGCTCATTCTCGCGAGTTGGGTGCCATTCTGAATACCTATCTGCAGGTAAACCCGATAGAAAAGCTGACGTTGCGCACCCAGTTCGGTGCCAATGCACACTATCGCCGTTCTGATTCATTCGTTCCGAAGTTCAATATGGATCCGTTGGAGAAACAAGACTTGAACGAAATCACCCGCCGCAATCAGGAGTGGTTTGACTGGAACTGGACGAATACAGCCACTTACATGGACACTTTCGCTGAAAAGCACAACTTGAATGTAATGGCTGGCTTTACTGCCGAACGTTTTGCATGGTACAATACTCAGGCACGGCGTGATAATGTTCCCAATAATCTGGACCAGATGCAGGAAGTGAATGCCGGACAGCAGGGTACGGACGAGGCCAACGGTGAAACCACTTACAATACACTGGTTTCTTTCCTGGGCCGTGTCATGTACAACTACGATAACCGTTACTACATTTCGGCATCTCTCCGTGCCGACGGTTCCTCCCGTTTCCCGAAGGGCAGCAAGTATGCCCTCTTCCCGTCTGTTTCCGCTTCCTGGCGTGTCATCAGTGAGGCATTTATGCAGGACCAGGACATCTTCAGTGACCTGAAGTTTCGTGGAGGCTGGGGCCGTGTAGGTAATCAGAATATCAACAATAATGCTACCCTTACTTTGTTGAGCGAAACCCAATACTATTATGGCAATACGTTGGCAAATGGTTACTTCGTGTCTACAGTAGGTAACAACCAGTTGAAGTGGGAGACTGTGGAAGATTGGAACGTAGGCGTGGATATGTCATTCCTTGATTCACGTTTGGGTGTAACATTCGAATATTTCCAGAAAAAGTCCATTGACATGCTCTACCAGAAACAGAACATCCTCTCTTTGGGATATGATAACTGGAACAGCCAGATTTGGATGAACATCGGTAGTATGCAGGCCCGCGGTTGGGAAGTGGGACTTACCTGGCGCGATGAAATCGGCAAGGATTTCTCTTACGATCTTGGTCTGAACCTTTCTGCCGTGCGCAACAAGGCCATCAAGTTCTCGGGCGACGGTCCTATCAATGTTGGTGGATTCAATAGCGACCAGATTATCCGTAACGAAGATGGTGGTTTTATCTCCCGTTTCTACGGTTACGTGGCCGATGGCTTGTTCCAGAATTGGGAAGAGGTGTATGCGCACACTGACGAACACGGAACACTGATTCAGCCCAATGCAAAACCGGGAGACATCCGCTTCAAGGACCGGGACCATAACGGAGTGCTCGATGCCAATGACAAAGATTATATCGGCAATCCTTATCCTGATTTAATGATGGGTCTGACTATTGGTATGCGTTATAAGAACATTGATTTTGCAGCCAATTTCTATGGTACGTTCGGTAATGATATTTACAATGTCACCAAAGGACGGTACTCCGGTTCAGGTGGACAGAATGTCTGGGCAGGTACACTGGAGAAAGCATGGCATGGCGAGGGTACCGGCAATGATATTCCCCGTTTGTCGAGCAATGACTTGAACCTGAACTATAACCGTGTTTCCAGTTTCTATGTGGAAGATGGTTCCTACTTGCGTTGCAAGCTGTTACAGATAGGCTATACGCTTCCTAAGAAATGGGTTGGAGGTGCTGACTTGCGTCTTTCCTTCTCTGCACAGAATCCGTTTACCATTACCGGTTATTCGGGAATGGACCCCGAACGCCCGATGGTTGACGGTACTACCGACAGCTCTGGCAGTGCCATCAATACCGGTATTGACAACGTGGCTTATCCTAATCCGAGAACATTCTTGTTTGGCATTGACTTCAAATTTTAATTCTTGATTATCCATGAAACGAATATTTACAATAGTAGTTCTGATTGCTTCGCTGGTGTTTACCTCTTGCGAGGACTTCCTGACGGAAGACGTACGTGGGCAATTGAACGTGGACACTTATTATAAGTCCATAGAAGAGTGTGAATCCGCAGTCACGAGCTGTTATCAGGCCATGACATATGGAGGATGGTGGCAAATCAACACCGTGTGGTTACTTTCCGAAATGTGTGGAGATGATGCCTGGATGGGGAATACCTCTCAGTCTCAGAGTGATTATATCTCATTGGCGCATTATCAGGGAAACGGTGCCAGCAATGGCCCTATCTCCAATTTTTGGCAGTACCGTTACAAAGGTATTTTACGTTGTAACATAGCCATAGATCGCATTGCGGCTCTCGAAACCCAAGAGACAGAAACCAGAGACCGTCTGGTGGCAGAAGCCCGTTTCCTGCGTGGCTACTATTACTTCGAACTGGTGAGAAATTTTGGCGGGGTGCCCTTGATGACCAGTTTCCAAATGCCGGAAGAAGTGGAGGGAACAGAACGTGCTACGGCAGAAGCCGTGTACAAATTCATAGAGGATGACCTGATGGCAGCTGCCGAAATACTGCCGCAACGCAGTACTGCGCAAGTAGGGCATGCTACCCGTGGCGCCGCTTTAGGATTATTGGGTAAGGTGTACCTCTATCAGGAGAAATGGCAGGCTGCCCATGATGTGTTGAAGACTGTGATAGATGAAGGCGAATACCAATTGCTTCCCGATTTCGGGCAGGTATGGAATGTCGACTATGACAACAGTGCGGAGAGCCTTCTGGAAATCCAGTATGAATATCATCCCACTTTGGGCTTAGGAGGGGCGCTTGCTACGGTAACCGGTGCCCGTAATGGTCCTGGTGATGGTTGGAGCTGGTGTCAGCCTACGGCAAATTTGGAGCAAGCTTATATTGAGGCCGGTGATACGGAACGTTTGAAATGGACAATAATCAAGTCGGGCTGTACAGAAATTGCTGGCGAAGACCAATTCGAAGATTTCATTGACGCAAGCAAAGCGTTGAATAAGTATCAGGAATATCTTGATAAATATGGTTGGGACCCCAATTGCTATATTATCAATCCCGCTGACCATAAGTCTGCGCGTATCATCCGCAAGTATTTCCTGCCGATGAAATATCGTGCTCAAGGCGATGCAACGGCTTACGCCACGGACAAGAGTCCTTTGAATCACCGTATTCTGCGTTATGCCGATGTCCTTTTAATGTATGCTGAGGCTTGCAATGAACTGGGTGATGACGCTTCTGCCCGCGATGCTCTCAATCAGGTGCGCAGACGGGCCAAGTTGGATGACGTTACGGCAAGTGGAAAGGCATTGCAAAGTGCCATTCGCCTGGAGCGCCGTTTGGAATTGGCTTTCGAGCAGAACCGTCTGTATGATATCCGCCGCTGGACTGATACAAATGGTAAAAAGATGATTAGCAATATCCTGGGACCGAACGGTTCCTTTGTGAAGTGGAACACTGAAGAGGCTACCCGTGACGCTCTTGAGTGGGAAAATCAAGGTGAAGCAAGTGACAAAGGCATCACTTTCAATGAAAACCGCGACATGGTGTTCCCCATTCCTTTGTACGAAATCACGATGTCCAACGGTTCCATTACCCAGAATCCGGGTTGGAATTAAACACATTCTGATGAAAGCAGATTGTTGCAGGAACTGATTATTCAATAGGTCTTTATATTCTGTCGCGGATAGTTTGCAATGGATTATCCGCGGCAGTTTTTTAATCCAAAATAATATCATGAATTTGAGACACATTTTTATTCTTCCGGCACTGCTTACCGCAATGGCTTGCAGCGATGATTCTCCCGTTACACCGGATACTCCCGACACTCCTGAGGGTCCGGACATTACGAACAGCGTAGAGAAACTGGTGAGCATCGATGCCGGACAGACTTTCCAGACAATAGCCGGCTTCGGCGCTTCGGACTGTTGGACGCCAGCCTTTGTGGGCAAGTCATGGACTTCGCACCGTGCGGGGATTACGGAACTGCTTTTTTCCTCAGAGATTGTGGGCGGCAAGCCGAAAGGAATCGGCCTTTCCCAATGGCGGGTGAATCTTGGTGGCGGCAGTGCCGCGCAAGGTGAAGCCTGCGGCATCGAGGACAAATCCCGTCGTGCGGAATCCTATCTTACCGATGACTTGACGTACGACTGGACCCGTTGCGAGGGACAACGTTACTTCATGGACCGTGCCAAGGAGCTGGGATGTAACAATTTCGTTCTTTTCAGCAATACACCTCCCGTGCAGTACACCTATAATGGAAAAGGATTTTCCGCCAGAGGGGGACTTTCTAATCTGAAACCGGAACATTATGGTGACTTTGCAGGATATATGGCCGATGTAGCGGCCCGTTATACCGCTGAAGGCTATCACATAAGCCATATCTCACCCGTCAACGAGCCGCAGTACAACTGGGACAGCGGACAGGAGGGCAGTGGCTGGACCAATGACGAAGTGGCTGCACTGGCACGCGAGTTGGATATGTCGTTGGATGACCGGGGGCTTTCCACAGACATTCTCTTGGGCGAATCCGGTGATTGGGAGTATCTGTATAAAGTGAAAGGCGATGCCAACCGCAGTAATGTATTCTCAGCTTTCTTTACACCCGGCTCTTCCGCCTACGTGGGTGACTTGGCACACGTGAAGAATCTCATTTGCGGACACAGCTATTGGACTGACGGCACATGGGACGGTATGCGCAACGTGCGCAAGCAAGTGGCCCAGGCTGCCGGTCAGTATAATCTGGATGTTTGGCAGAGTGAATGGAGTATGCTGGGCGATAATTACAGCAGTTCCGAATTCGTGGGCTACGAGCAGGCTTCTGAGATGGATATCGCTTTCTACATGTCGAAGGTCATCCACAATGACCTCACTGTGGCTGGGGTGTCTTCCTGGAGTTACTGGACATCGATGGATGTTTCCCGTTGGGGGCATAAGAACCGTTTTCTCTTGATTTCGCTGGTACCTGCCGGTGGCGAGTATGGTGATATAGAGCAGGAGGGAAGCTATCAGGCTACTGCCACTCTTTGGGTACTGGGCAATTACAGCCGCTTTATCCGTCCGGGATACCGCCGTATTGCCCTCGACTTGAACGAATCGCGTACTTTTTTCGGTTCCGCCTGGCTTTCTCCCGAGGGGGATAAGGTAGTGGCCGTCTATACAAACATGTCTGATAAGGCGGTTCGCTTAGGTGAAACGCATGTGGGATGGAGCAATGAAGCGAAGTCAATAGCTACTTATACAACTACCGGTAGCAAGAATCTGGTGGAAGGAACGGTGGCGGCAGGCAAGCAGGTGATTCTGGAAGCCAAGAGTGTGACAACCGTGGTGTATAGCCTGAAGTAAGGAATTAGTTTAACTTCAAAGAAAATCTATATGAAAATGTATTTTAAGAATAACAGGACTGCTCTTGTCTTCTTGCTGGCAATGCTGGCCGTTGCTCCGATAAAGGCGCAGGTGGCATTTGGCGATGCCGCAAAATTCAATGACGGATGGCTGTTCCGGCTGACGGACGACTCGGCTATTGTCCGGACTGACTATGACGACAGCGAATGGCGGAAGCTTTCTTTGCCACACGATTGGTCCATAGAGGGGCAATTGTCGCCCACACTGGCCAGTTGCACCGGGTACCTGCCGGGTGGGATAGGCTGGTATCGCAAACACTTCAGGGTTGAAGACAACGCAACACGTCATTATATCTATTTCGAAGGGGTATATAACCGGAGCGAGGTTTACCTGAACGGGCATCTGCTTGGCAGGCGCCCCAACGGCTATGTATCGTTTCTTTACGACATGACCCCTTACCTGAAGGAAGGCGACAATGTGCTGGCTGTCCGTGTAGACCATAGCCGTTATGCCGATTCGCGTTGGTATACGGGGTCGGGCATCTATCGCGATGTATGGCTGGTGGCTGCTCCCGATACACATATTGCGCAATGGGGTGTGGGCTGGCATGCCGCTTCGCTGACAGACAAGCAAGCCGTCGTTGCGGTCGATGTAGAGGTGGAGAAGCACAAGGCAACTTCCGACAAACTGGAACTGAAGGCTTCACTGTACGATACTGCCGGAAAGCAGGTGGCACAACGCCGTGTGCGTGTTGCCGATGGAAAAGAGGGCATTGCCAAGCAAAGTCTTGACTTGAAAGTGTCCAAACCCCATCGTTGGAATCTGGATAATCCGTATCTGTATACATTGAAAACCGAATTGCTTGCCAATGGCAAACGCATTGACGGCAGTGAGACCAAAGTGGGACTGCGTACGCTGGAATTTGATGCCAACAAAGGTTTTGCCCTCAACGGCAACTGGATGAAGGTAAAAGGTGTATGCCTGCATCATGATGCAGGAGTGCTGGGTGCAGTAGTGCCGCCGGAGGTATGGGAACGCCGCTTGAATAACTTGAAAGGGATTGGCGTAAATGCCATCCGCATGAGCCATAACCCACAAGCCCCCGTTCTTTATGAACTGTGTGACCGCCTGGGATTTCTTGTAATGGATGAAGTCTCTGACGAATGGGAGTTTCCGAAACGCAAATGGGTACAAGGCTGGAATGTGGGTACTCCGAGTTATGACGGTACTTTCGACTTCTTCGAGGAGTGGATAGAACGGGACGTAACCGATATGGTACGTCGTGACCGCAATCATACCTGTATTTTCTTGTGGAGTATCGGCAATGAAGTGGATTATCCGAACGACCCTTATTCGCATCCCGTTCTTGATGGAGCTAAAATCAACCAGCCTATGTTCGGGGGCTATAAGCCGGATGCTCCCGATGCCATGCGCATCGGAACCATAGCAAAGCGTCTGGCTGCCTGTGTACGTGCCGTGGACACTTCCCGTCCCGTGACCGGAGCTTTGGCGGGTGTCGTGATGTCGAACGAGACGGAGTATCCCGATGCTGTGGATGTGGTGGGGTATAACTATACGGAAAACCGCTACGACCAAGACCATGCCACTTATCCGGACCGCATTATCTATGGAAGCGAGACGGGTTCGGGGCTTGATGCCTGGTATGCCGTCCGCGACAAGGATTTCATCTTCGGGCAGTTCATCTGGACCGGTACGGATTATCTGGGTGAATCGGGCAGATGGCCGTCCCGCGGTTTGTACACGGGTTTGCTCGATTTCGGAAGTTTCCCCAAGCCACGCGGACATTTCCGGGCTTCGTTGTGGTGCGAGAATCCGGTCACGTATGCAGGAACATATCCGGTATATGTCCATCCCAAGCATCCCGAGCATGTATTCCTTTCGCCTGATGCATGGGACATCTGGAACTATGACGAGGGGCAGAACATACGTGTGGTGTGTTATACCAATGCTCCGCAGGCGCGTTTGCTGCTCAACGGCAGGGTGGTAGGCGAGATGAAACCTTATGATGAAAAGACCGGCATCATCTACTGGGATATTCCTTTCCGGGCTGGTGAGCTTCGTGCTGAGGGCTGCGATAAGGAAGGAAATGCTTTGTCGAGCTATTCCATCCGGACATCTGGACGTCCTTATGCCATCCGTGCCACGGCGGATCGCACTATTTTGTCCGGCGACCGCGCCACTGCGCACATAACCGTAGAGGTGGTTGACGAAGAAGGTACTGTTGTGAAACTTGGCGACAATGAAATTACGTGTACAGTTGAAGGAGCGGCGCGTCTGCTTGGGCTCGAAGGCTCTGACAACAGTGACATGAGTGATTATACCGATAACCGTCACCGCGTATACCACGGGCGTTTGCTGGCCTATATACAGACTACCGGAGGAGAGGGACCGGTTAAAGTAAAGTTTGCTTCCCCCCTTCTGAAAGGAACTGAAGTAAAGTTTGAAGTAGGGCAGTAGTACACTACTATGGACTTATGTTTGTGCCATCGTATTGGCACAGTCGTGCCAGTACGATGGCAAGGCTGTGCCAGTATGGTGGCACAACTTTGCCAATGCGATGGCACGGGTTGTGCATTTCTTACAGAATGTATTGCACTTCCTTGAACAGATATTCCCGTTCACTTCCTCCTTCATCCTCCAGCACGAACCGTCCGTCTTGCTCTACACGCAGCAACCGGGCAAGGAACTTGCCGTTGGCATCTTCATAAGGGTGCAATCCCCGGCGACGGAAAAGGGAGCGGGCATACCGTGTGGATATCTCGTCGGAGTAGACGGCGAAGTCCTCCATTTGGAGGCTGTTGTAGTAGATTTGTACACGTCTTAGGATATGGGCAAGGATTTCATAACGGTCGTGCTCCTTTCCGGTGATTTGTTTCAGTGAGACGGGGTTGGGAGCATCACTGTTGAAGACTTCCTGGTTGATGTTGATGCCGATTCCGGCAATGCTGCGCCTGATATGATGTCCGGAAAGGTCGTTCTCTATCAGTATGCCGCAGATTTTCTTGTCTTTCCAATAAATGTCGTTCGGCCATTTGATGGTGATTTCATCAGACCATCTGCTCAGCTCTTCCTTAATGGCGAGGGAAACGATTTGTGAAAGGATGAACTGCCGGCGGGCTTCCAGAAAAGAAGGGTAGAGTACAAAGCTGAAAAGCAGGTTCTTGCCTTCTTCAGCTTCCCAGGTGTTGCCGCGCTGGCCTTTACCGGCAGTTTGGAACTCGGCAGTCACGGTTGTTAGTTCGGCAACGGATTCTTGCAACTGGTTGCAAAGCTGGCTGAGGTATTGGTTGGTCGATGCCGTCTCGTCCAATGCCACCAGCGGGAACGGGAATGTGTCAGGGCAGGGCTTCATATTCGGTACGCATTTTTTTGGTGAACTTCTTCAATACTTCTTCCACGGAGTGGTCTATCAGTTGCTTCAACAGTTTGTCGTCGACGTCACCGTCAAGGAACACCTGGTTCCAGTACTTTTTGTTGAAGTGATAGGCACCTTCGATGGCAACATAGTGCTCCCGCAGTTCGAGTGCATATTCGGGGTCGCATTTCAGACAAATCTTGTTGGCGCTTTCCAGGTCGATAAGTGCAAACATTTTATTCATGACTTTCATCACGAGCGAGTATTCGTCAAACGGAAAGCATTCCGTGACGGCTTTTTTGCTGAGGCAATATTCGCGGGCGGTTTCGATGTCCATGATGGTATTTACGGTTTTACGGTTTACAATTTACGATTGAAATAACTCTTGCTTGTCAATTTTCAACTCTCAGAACATCGGCGGATAGAAGGCTTCTTTGAGATGCTCTATCCTGAATGCACCCGGTTCGCCTACAGCCGTTATGATGTCGAAGCGGACGGGTGCATCCAAGCAGAAGTGTTTGATATAGGCATCGGCCGCTACGACAATACGTCGTATTTTCTGCCAGTTCACGGCATCCTGCGGCTCAATGTAGTCCGTATTGCTACGGGTTTTCACTTCCACAATAATCAGTTCCTTATCTTTGTCGGCTACAATATCCAGCTCAAGGTGATTCTTCCGCCAGTTACGGTCACGTATGGTGTAACCGTTCTGTTCCAAGTATTTGGCAGCGGCGTCTTCACCGGCTTTTCCAAGAATATTGTGTGCACTCATTATTCTGCGTGTCTGGCAGGCATCAGCATACCGTCGTGTCCAGGACGGAAGATAGCGGGCAACTTATAAGTTTTACCATCCAATGTATTGACCACTGCACTGCGCGTTTGGGGGGCTGGATTTGTACCGGTAATCAGTTCAATGGCCTTGGCATACAGAGGTTCTTCATTGTTTCCATAATCTTTATGAATATAGAATACACCTTGTTCGTTATAAGGATTGGTTTCATCCATCAATATATCGGGTTCAAATCCTTTTTCATACTCCCCGAATCCTTTGGCGTTATAGCTTTGGAAGGTGATAGGAACAACACGATATGTGTTATTCCGGACAGTGTACTCCTCATATTCCATACCTACGTTCTTACCAGTGGTCTTTTCACCTATAAGTATTACGTCCAAATCTATTCCTTCTAAGGAATTAATGACGAGTTCACTGGCAGAGGCCGTTCCATTTCCGACAAGGCAGTAGACGCGGGGAAGGTTGAGGCTTCCGGCTGATAAGGAAGTACCCAAGTTGGGATAACTGGAGTATGCAAATAATTCATCTTCCCGTTTGTTATTGAGTTTTGCCATTCTTTCATCATTGTATCGTAAACTGCTGAATACTTTACCTTGAGAGGCAGTACCGGCAATACAAGTTGCTATCAGATTAGCCGACATGGTATGCCCACCACCATTGTACCGCAAGTCCAGAATCAAATCTGTGACGTTCTTGTTTTTAAAATCTTTGAAAACATTGAATAATTCTTGGTCAAAGCCTGCCTCGAACCCAGAATAAACGAGGTAACCGATTCTATGTCCTTCTATATCTTCCTTGACATTACTGAAGATGACGGGGTTGTTGTATGTGGCTTTGGAAGTTATGGTGTATTCCTTTTGCCCGGTAATGGTGCCTCCTTCTACGACATCTTCTGTCAAAGTATAGTTGATAGTTGCATCTGGTGACAATATGTCGTAATAGAAGTTATTAATATTGTTATTATTTATCTTCTTTCCATTTATCAGGCTTATCATTGCTCCTCGTTTGAGTCCAGCTTCGGAGGCCGGTGAATCGGGATATACACCTTGGAGGCAGAAATAAATGGTATTTTCTGCTTGTGTGCCAATGCTTATGGGGGTTATACCGGTGATACCGAAACTATATGCCAGTTCCTTGTTTACAATTTTGGTGGTACGGGTTGAACTAATATTGGGCAATAGCTGGATATAAGAGAAAAGATTATAATATGTCTTGCCGTCGCTACCGACATATGTTTTTTTATCCAATGTATTGGTAGTCATACTTCCCAATGCATCATAGAAGAAGTCTTCATAGCCTTTGTTATGGTCAAGATTCAACGTTTTGTATTCATCGTTCCAGAGATACATTTCCCTCAGATATTCATCAACTTTTGCGTTAATCTCCATATCTTCAGTGGTTTGGGGAACACTGGTCCCCTTTTGTGTAACTTCAAAACTTGCAGGAGAATAGCCGTCTATATTAATGGAAATTCTGGCTGTCCGGTCGGTGGTGGAACTTGTACTTACAGATAATTTCAAGGTGCTTTGTCCTTTTGTACCCGAGGTCGTATTCAGTTTGCACCAATCCGCTCCTGAGGTGACGGAAGCTACCCATTTGGCTGCAGCATTGAAGCTTACAGACAACTCATTATCCTGGCTGATCTCCAGGGATTTTCCCTCTGTCCAACTCTGATTGGTTATGCCGGTATTAAGTTTATTATCGTCATCGTCACTACATGAGATAAAACTTATACTGAACAATGTGAGTAGAAAGAAACTAAGATAATTTACATGTTTCATACCTTTTAAATTTAGAACTCTCCAAAAATACGTTTTTAATTACTAAATTAAAATGTTTTTAAGAAATACTTTAAGTTTACCGGTCAAAAAAATATTTCAGTGCTATTTAAGTGTTTCCGATATAAAAATTACGTAGGTTCGTTTTGTTTTTACAGAAGTAAAAGTAATTTTGCAGGAAATATGAGAAAGAGAGATAAAACGTGTGCGAAAGCAACGCCCGAAGAACCGAAACGCGAGCAGCGCATGGTATGCCTGATGAGCGAGGAAGAGCAGCGGATTGTGGACCGTTATCTGGAGAAATACAAGATAACGAACAAGTCGCGTTGGCTGCGGGAGACTATTCTCATGTTTATCCATAAGAATATGGAAGAGGATTATCCTACTTTGTTCGGTGAGCACGACATGAGGAGATGAAAATTGAAAATTAAAAATTAAAGGGGGTGGCGTTGGACGATAGCTATTATATGAAGCAGGCGCTTTTGGAAGCCCATAAGGCCGGTGAACGGGGAGAAGTTCCCGTAGGTGCAGTTGTGGTGTGCAAGGACCGTATCATAGCTCGTGCCCATAATCTGACGGAGACTTTGACGGATGTCACCGCCCATGCCGAGATGCAAGCCATTACCGCTGCCGCTGCAACTCTTGGCGGCAAATATCTGAATGAATGTACTCTCTATGTCACAGTGGAACCCTGCGTGATGTGTGCCGGTGCCATTGCCTGGGCACAGATGGGGCGTCTGGTGTTTGGCGCCGAAGATGAGAAAAGAGGGTATCAGCGCTATGCCTCGCAGGCATTGCATCCCAAAACACAAGTAGTAAAAGGAATTCTGGCAGATGAATGTGCCGCCCTGATGAAAGAGTTCTTTGCCGCCAAGCGCAAATAATCTCTAATCCTTTATCCCTAATCCCTACTCCTTGATTTCTTCAAAATCCACATACTCTCCCTCGTCTTTGGAGAACAGTTTCTTGTGGCGGGGACGTATTTCACCTTCTTCAGTTTGTGCCTCCTCAGACGATTGTCTATTATCATTGTAGGAATACCCTCCCGGCTGGTAATTACCATTTCCTTTTTGGTAGGGACCGGAGTTGGAGGAAGTACGGCGTCCGCCCAATCCGAATATGTTCCGGATGACAGTACCGATAATGCTGAGGCCAATGAGCAGAATGGCAATTATGATGATGAATAAAAATCCTAAAATATGAAACATGGGCTAATGTCTTTTTATGTGTTCGTTTTCTGCGAACTTCAATACAACAACCGTGCCAAAGATTTGTTTATTTACTTTTCCTTGTAATAAGCGAAAGCAGTATATACCAGACGATGATTGCAGAAAAGCTGCAGATTCCCAAGAAGATGAGGAACGGAATGCAGACAAGCAGGAAAATGAAGCTTGTTTTATTGTCTTTCCATGACAGATTCTTGAATTTGAGTGAGAACATTGGAATCTCCGATACAAGCAGCCATGAGAAAAGGCAGACCAGCAGCAACAGATAAACCGGATGGAAATTGCTGCTCACCAGCCAGTCGTGAGCGCCCGTCACCAATGAAGCCCAGAACAAGGCGTTTGCCGGGACGGGAAGTCCTACGAAAGAGCTCGTCTGGCGGGTGTCGTTGTTGAACTTGGCAAGCCGCAGTGCAGAGAATACGGACAAAAGAAATGCGAGATAGGGGAAAACGCCGGCCAAGCTTTCCATTGCGCCCGAATAGTCCATTTCCTTGAACAAGGAAAATACAATCAGGGAAGGGGCCACTCCGAAACTGACATCATCTGCCAGAGAATCCAAATCCTTGCCGATAATGGAGTGTGCGTCCAGTGCACGTGCCATCATGCCATCGAAGAAATCGAATACGGCACTGAAGATAATGAAAGCGAGTGCCCATTCATATCTGGCTTCGAATGCCATGACACAAGCAATACACCCGGAGAATAGGTTCAGGCAGGTCAGAGTATTTGGAATATGGCGGGTAATGCAGTTTGCCATTGTTGTTCTTTTATTATTTAAGTTTGGCTATCACAGTCTGATTGCCGGTAGTCAGTTGTCCTAGTTTAACGAATACTTCGGTGCCCAACGGTAGAAAGACATCCACGCGGGAGCCGAATTTGATGAAACCCATATGTTCGTCAATATAGCATTCCTCGCCCGGTTCGGCATAGGTCACGATGCGGCGCGCCATGGCTCCGGCTATCTGTCGTGCCATAATCTCCACGCCTTCCGGAGTTTCTATTACTACGGTGGAACGCTCGTTGTCGGTGCTGGCTTTGGGCAGCCAGGCTTTCATGAACTTCCCGTTTTTGTGCCATACCTTCTTTACCGTACCATCTACCGGATACCAGTTGGCGTGTACATTAACCAGACTCATGAATATAGATACCATGATACGGCGGTCGTGGAAGTATTCGTTTTCCTCCACTTCTTCCACCACTACGATTTTACCGTCGGCAGGAGCTACCACGACTTTCTCCGTTTCTTGTCCGAACAAACGGATGGGGCAGCGGAAGAAGTTCACGAGTATGCCATATACTATGAGGCTGATGACCGCTACTACGTAAAAAGGAACTTTGCATTCCAATCCGAAGTAAAGGGCAGTGTTGACAGCCAGAATCAGAACCAGGCTGCCTGCCAATGTATGTGTTCCTTCACGGTGTATGCGTATCTTTTTTAATCTTTTTAATCGACCCATGTATATCGTATTTGCTAATTTAGATAGAAATTATCTGCAAAAATAGGCTTATTTTGAAAATCTAACAAGGATTTGGAGAGAGAAATGTGCATGTTGATAACTTTTTGGGAAATATTTTTGTTAGCTGTGATAGAGGTTGTAATTTTAGGCTCTCAATAGAAAGGATATATATGCAAGATTTTGTTCATTTACATGTCCATACCCAATACTCTCTTCTGGATGGTCAGGCAAGTGTCAGCAGGCTGGTTGACAAGGCCATGAAGGATGGTATGAAAGGCATTGCCGTGACCGACCATGGAAATATGTTCGGTATCAAGGAGTTCACCAACTATGTCAACAAGAAGAACAGCGGGCCAAAGGGGGAGATAAAGGACCTCAAGAAAAGGATTGCCGGTATTGAAAGCGGTGAGATAGAGTGTGAAGACAAGGAAGCGGAGATTGCCGATTGTCGTGCCAAGATGGCAGAAGCGGAAAGCAAGCTGTTCAAGCCGATTGTAGGCTGTGAAATGTATGTGGCCCGCCGAACCATGGATAAGAAGGAGGGGAAGCCGGACCAGAGTGGCTATCACCTGATTGTGCTGGCAAAGAATGAGAAGGGGTATCACAATCTGATAAAACTTGTATCGCATGCCTGGACAAGGGGATACTATATGCGTCCGCGTACAGACCGCAGTGAACTGGAAAAGTACCATGAGGGGCTGATTGTCTGCTCGGCTTGTATCGGTGGCGAGGTTCCTAAGAAGATTATCAATGACCAGCTGGAAGAGGCAGAAGAAGCTGTACGCTGGTATAAGAATCTGTTTGGCGATGATTACTATCTGGAGCTTCAGCGCCATAAAGCCACTGTTCCCCGTGCCAACCACGAAGCCTATCCGCTTCAGCAGAAGGCGAATGCCAAGTTGCTGGAGCTTGCCCGGAAATATGACATTAAGGTTATCTGCTCTAATGACGTCCACTTTGTGGATGAAGAGAATGCGGAAGCGCACGACCGCCTGATTTGTCTGAGCACGGGTAAAGATCTGGATGACCCTACCCGAATGCTTTATACCAAGCAGGAATGGATGAAGACAAAGGCTGAGATGAACGCCTTGTTTGAGGATGTTCCCGAAGCCTTGTCCAATACCTTGGAGATTTTGGACAAGGTGGAATATTATTCCATCGACCACGCTCCTATTATGCCTACGTTTGCTATTCCGGAAGATTTCGGAACGGAAGAGGGCTATCGGCAGAAATATACCGAAAAGGACTTATTTGATGAGTTTACCCAGGATGAAAACGGCAAGGTGGTGCTGGATGAGGATGCCGCCAATGCCAAGATAAAGCGTCTGGGGGGCTACGACAAACTGTACCGTATCAAGCTGGAAGCCGACTATCTGGCAAAGTTGGCATTCGACGGTGCTAAAAAGCTGTACGGTGATCCCTTGTCCGACGAGGTGAAGGAGCGTCTGGTCTTTGAGCTGTACATCATGAAGACGATGGGTTTCCCGGGATACTTCTTGATTGTGCAGGACTTTATCAATGCCGCCCGCACACAGCTGGGCGTTTCGGTAGGACCGGGACGTGGTTCGGCTGCCGGCTCGGCGGTGGCCTATTGCCTGGGCATCACGAAAATAGACCCGATTCAATACGACCTTCTGTTCGAGCGTTTCTTGAATCCCGACCGTATCTCTTTGCCTGATATCGATGTGGACTTCGATGATGACGGGCGTGGAGAAGTGCTCCGCTGGGTGACGGAGAAGTACGGGCAAGAGAAGGTGGCGCACATCATTACATACGGCACGATGGCGACCAAGATGGCTATCAAGGACGTGGCGCGCGTACAGAAACTGCCTTTGAGCGAATCGGATCGTCTGTGCAAGCTCGTGCCGGATAAGATTCCCGACAAAAAACTCAACCTGCCGAATGCTATCGCGTACGTACCCGAATTGCAGGCTGCGGAGGCTTCGCCCGATCCGCTGGTGCGCGATACGATGAAATATGCCAAGATGCTGGAAGGTAATGTACGCGGTACGGGTGTGCATGCCTGCGGTACTATTATTTGCCGTGACGACATCACGGATTGGGTACCCGTCAGCACGGCGGATGATAAGGAGACGGGCGAGAAGATGCTCGTAACCCAATACGAAGGTTCCGTCATCGAAGATACGGGACTTATCAAGATGGACTTCCTCGGACTGAAAACCTTGTCCATCATTAAGGAAGCCGTTGCCAATGTACGTCTGCACCGCGGCTTGGAACTCGACATCGACAAGATATCCATTTCCGACCCTGCTACCTATAAACTCTATTGCGACGGCCGCACCATCGGTACGTTCCAGTTTGAATCGGCCGGTATGCAGAAATATCTGCGTGAGTTGCAACCGAGCACTTTCGAGGACTTGATTGCCATGAACGCCCTCTACCGTCCGGGACCTATGGATTATATCCCCGACTTCATCGACCGTAAGTGGGGACGCAAGCCCATCGAGTATGACATCCCCATCATGGAGAAGTATCTGAAGGATACCTACGGTATTACGGTCTACCAGGAGCAGGTCATGCTTCTGTCGCGTTTGCTGGCGGACTTCACCCGTGGTGAGTCCGATGCCTTGCGTAAGGCGATGGGTAAGAAACTGCGTGACAAGCTGGACCACATGAAGCCGAAATTCATTTCGGGCGGACAAAAGAACGGCCACGACCCGAAAGTGCTTGAGAAAATCTGGGCCGACTGGGAAAAGTTTGCATCCTATGCCTTCAACAAGTCACATGCCACTTGCTATTCGTGGGTGGCCTATCAGACGGCTTTCCTCAAGGCCAACTATCCGGCCGAATACATGGCGGCGGTCATGAGCCGAAGTTTGGCGAATATTACCGATATAACCAAACTGATGGACGAATGCAAGGCAATGGGCATCAATACATTGGGGCCGGATGTGAATGAAAGTAACCTGAAGTTCACCGTGAACAAGGAAGGCAATATCCGTTTTGGTCTTGGCGCGGTGAAAGGGGTAGGCGAGGGTGCTGTGCAGAGCATCATGGAGGAACGCGAGAAGAATGGTCCTTTCAAGGGTATATTTGATTTTGTGCAGCGTGTCAATCTGACAGCCTGCAACAAGAAGAATCTGGAATGTCTTGCTTTGGCGGGCGGGTTCGACAGCTTCCCGGAGCTGAAGCGAGAGCAGTATTTTGCCGTAAATTCCAAGAACGAGGTCTTCCTCGAAACCTTGGTGCGGTATGGTAACCGTTACCAGGCCGACCAGGCTGCGGCTGCAAACTCCTTGTTCGGCGGTGAGAATGTGGTGGATATCGCCACTCCGGAAATACCGGTAGCGGAACGTTGGAGCGACCTCGACCGTTTGAACCGGGAGCGCGATTTGGTAGGTATCTATCTGTCCGCACACCCGTTGGATGAGTATTCCGTAGTTCTGGAGCATGTTTGCAACACTCACATGGCAGAGCTGGAAGATAAGACGGCACTTGTGGGACGCGAAATAACAATGGGTGGCATCGTGACCGCCGTGCGTCGCGGTATCAGCAAAAATGGAAATCCTTACGGCATAGCCAAGATTGAAGACTATTCCGGTTCGGCAGAGCTTCCTTTCTTCGGAAATGATTGGGTGACCTATCAGGGGTATCTGGGTGAACGTACCTTCTTGTTCATCAAAGCCCGTTGCCAGCCCAAGCAATGGCGGCAGGATGAGTTGGAGCTGAAGATAACCTCCATGGAACTGTTGCCTGACGTCAAGGAGAAACTGATTGAGAAGATAACCATTCTCATTCCGCTGAGTGTGCTGAACAAGGCTTTGATAACTGAACTGGCGGAACTGACCAAGGAACGTCCGGGCAGTACGGAGCTTTATTTCAAAGTCAGAGATGAGGATAGCAAGATGACGGTCGATTTGATTTCCCGTCCCGTGAAGCTTTCCGTGGGGCGTGAACTGATTACTTATTTAAAAGAGCGTTCGGATCTTGAGTTCAGGATTAATTAGTTATCTTTGTTGGAAAACGAAGATAGGCTGCATCTCAGCATAAAAAATGAACTAGTTCATTTTGTTTTGCATTCGGTTTGCACTATCTTTGCTTCGAAAGCGAAGGTTGATAAAACGCAATTGACAGTAAATTAATAATTATAGTTGACATTTAATATTAAAAGAAATGGCTTTAGAAATTACAGACAGCAATTTTCAAGAAATCCTGGCAGAGGGAAAACCGGTAGTTATGGATTTCTGGGCACCTTGGTGCGGCCCTTGTAAGATGGTGGGACCAATCATCGATGAATTGGCTACTGAATATGAAGGAAAGGTAATCATTGGCAAATGTGACGTGGATGAGAACGGCGACGTGGCTGCCGAATATGGTATACGCAACATCCCTACAGTCTTGTTCTTCAAGAATGGAGAGCTGGTGGACAAGCAAGTAGGTTCTGCTCCGAAATCTGCTTACGTGGCCAAGATAGAAGCGATATTATAAGGTACTATTTGACGATTTACTATTTACGATTTACCCTTTCGGCATCATAGCGCAGCCAAATAGTAAATCGTAAATCGTCAAATAGTCAATAACATTAACCCTTTAAGCAATAGTAAGTATGGGAATGGAAGACGATTTTTTGCAGAATGATGTCGATGATGAAAAGACCATCGAGTACATCAAGAATTATTTGCCGCAGGAGTTGAAAGAGAAGTTCTCTGACGACGAGTTCTATTATTTTCTCGATTTGATTGACGAGTACTATTCCGAGAGCGGCATCCTTGATGCGCAGCCGGATGCGGATGGGTACATCGAGATTGATTTGGGGAAAATCGTGGACTATATTGTCAAGGAAGCCCATAAGGATGAGATGGGTGACTATGATCCGGAAGAAATCCTTTTCATCGTACAAGGTGAGATGGAATATACGGAATCTTTGGACGAAGAATAGTCTGTATCAAAAGTATAGTAAAATCGCGGATGAGCATGGCTTCATCCGCGATTTCTTGTTTTTATGTAACCGGTGGCGTATTCAGAAAAAAGAAGATGGATGTGCCGATGAGAATGACACCCAATACACCGTAGAACAGGCGAGCTTGTCGCCGCCCTACATTTTGTACGATAAACTGGGTGTTTCGGGCAGTAAAGAACCAGTTCCAGTCCAATATGGCTGCCAGCAAGGCGATGATGCCTGCGACGGCAAAAATCCCTTGAACGATGTATTGGCTCATCAGAAATAAGAATTAAGAATTAAAAATTAAAGCGGGGGAAAAGCATGCCTTATTCAAAGCTCTCTAACGTGACTTTCCGCTCTCCGTTCTCCACTTCTTCGATGGTGACCTTGATGGTGTTGCCCGGCAAGAGTTCCTCTACCAGCTCCGGCCATTCTATGAAGCAGAGGGCGCCGCTGTAGAAGTAATCTTCGTACCCCATGTCATACACTTCTTCCAGCTTCTTGATGCGGTAGAAGTCAAAATGGTAAATCAGTTCGCCGGCAGTGTCGGAACGGTATTCGTTGACAATGGCGAAGGTAGGGGAGGTGATGACGTCGGAAACGCCCAATTCCTCGCAAACGGCTTTGATGAAAGTCGTCTTGCCCGCCCCCATTTTTCCATAGAGGGCGAAGACGGTATTGTCACCCATTTCAGCGATGAACTGGCGGGCGGCTTCGTGAATCTGGTCTAATGACTGAATTTTGATTTCCATTGTGTCTTTTGATTTAGCGTTGCAAATATAGCCAAAAACTTTTTCCCGTCTTGCAAATGGCATAGATAATGATGGAAAAGAATATGATGGATGCACCCGAGGGGACATTCAAGTAGAAAGAAATCATCAGCCCGCCCAGGCAACTGAGGTAACCGATGCCGATGGAAAGCCAGATGATGCGGTGGAACCGGTGCGAGAACAAGTTGGCGGTCATCTGCGGAACGGTGAGCAGTGAAATAACCAGCACGATGCCCACCATGCGCAGGCATGCCACGATGGTCAGCGCAATGAACATCATCAGTACATATTCGAATACCTGCACCGGAATACCTTGCGAGCGAGCAAACTCCCGGTCGAAAGCCACGTAGATGATGGGATGGAGATACAGCGCGAAAAACAGTATCAGCAGGACGGCGAGCCCTCCCAATAGAGCGATGTCGCTCCAGGTAATCGTGAGAATGTTGCCGAAGAGATAGGCGGACAAGTCGGGTGCGAATCCCGGCGAGAGGAAAGTGAACATGATGCCCAGTGCCATGCCCAATGTCCAGAATACGGCAATGGCGGAGTCTTCCCGCATGTCCTTCCGTTTGCTGAGCCACTCTACACCGAAAGCGGACAAGACTGCAAACAAGGCTGCCGACAGAATGGGGGAAATGCCGGTATACAATCCCAGGCCGATACCGCCAAAAGATGCATGCGTCAATCCGCCGCTGATGAACACTAGTCTCCGGGTAACGATGTACGTGCCTATCAGCCCGCAAGCAATGCTTGCCAGCAGACTGCCGATGAGGGCATGTTGGAAAAAAGTGTATTGCAGTAGCTCCATTTATTCAATTAAAAATTAAGAATTAAAAATTAAAAGTTGGATGTGGAGTGTTAGGAATGGGGGGTGAGACGGCGTTCGCCGATGATGAGGAACACTTCATCCTTGATGTTGTCCGGCAAGGCTATGCCACGCAGTTGCAGGCTGCGCACCCATCCGGCTACGTCCGTGTCTTGCATGGTGTAGAACACGTCGCGGAACTCGTCTTCCTGCTCGGGAGTATAGGCATCGGGAGCGGTGCCGATGTATTTGTCCAGTTCTTCGTCATCGTAATATTCTATTTGCTTGCTGACGGCTGCCAGCAGGCTGTCACGTTCGCAGATTTCATGCTGTCCGCAGCACTCGGCATCCACTTCCTGCACTTCGGGCATGGCGTCCAGTTCGCCGCGGTCTATCTTCTTCTGCAGTTTCCGGTTGCGTATAATTCCGGCTGTGGCTGCCACGAGGGCAAGGGCAATCAGGCTAATAATCAATATCCACATGGGCTTCCTTTTCTTGAAAAACATGTTCCATTAATAGAACGGACAAAGATACATATTGTTTTGTACACGACAAAATAATGCTTCAGATTGCAGGTAGGTAGATTACTTCCACCCGACGCAGGCATTACTTGCTTGGAACGTACTGTAAAACTACTTTGGATACATCCTAATCTTAGAATGTATCCTTTATTTCTAAGAATAAAGGTTATATTCTTAAGAATAAAGGCTGTATTTCTTAGAATAAAAGCTTTATTCTAAGATTGCATTGCATTTTGGCAGACTTTAAATCCCGCCTTTTGCAAGTCTTCCCAGTAAGCAGGGTAAGATTTGGTAACGACCTGTGGTTCATCTATCTGTATTTGGGGCAGTACAAGGCAGGCGGGGGCAAATGCCATGGCCATACGGTGGTCTTCGTAGGTGGCGATGACGGGGTCAGCGTCTGCCGGGCAGCGTTCGCCATCCCACAACAAGATGCTGTCTTGCTCGGAGCGCACGACGTAACCCAGTTTACGCAGTTCCGTAATGAGGGCGGTGATACGGTCGGTCTCCTTTATTTTAAGGCTTTGCAGTCCGGTGAAGCGGAAAGGGATGTCCATCAGGCAGCAGGTGACGACAAAGGTCTGCGCCAGGTCCGGGATGTCCACCATGTCTTCGTCGAGACGGGTGGCGGGAGTACCCTTACGGATCAGTTTTACTCCCCGGTCTGTATATTCGGTATGGACGCCGAGGCGGGCAAAGACTTCCGCGCCGCGGCTGTCGCCTTGATAGCTGTGGGCGAAGAGACCGAGCAGTCCGATTTCTGCCGTGTGCGCTTCTTCCTTCGTGCTGTCTTCACTTTCTTTCGCGCTACTTCTGTCTCCCCCTTTCATTTTTATTTTTTCATTTTTAATTCCTTCTATTGCCATCATCTGATACCAGTAAGAGGCGGCGCTCCAATCGCTTTCCACGGTGAAAGGAGTATCTGTGTATCCGCCGGGGCTGACGGTGATACAATCTTTGGAGGCCCAGTCGGCTTGGGCACCGAAGTCGCGCATCAGTTGCAGGGTCAGGTTGATGTAAGGGCGGGAGATGATGTCGCCCGTTAGGTGCAGGCGTAATCCTTGGGGGAGTACGGCGCCAATCATCAGCAGGGCGGATATATATTGGGAACTTACATTTCCGGCAAGGGATATTTCTTCGCCTTTCAATGCTGTGCCGGTGATGCGTAGTGGGGGGAAACCTTCGTTCCCGACGTATTCAATCTGAGCACCGAGTTCGCGCAAGGCGTCTACCAGTATGCGGATGGGGCGTTGCTGCATGCGTTGTGTACCGGTGATGATGCGGGTGCCCGGAGTTACACTGAGGTAGGCGGTGAGGAAACGCATGGCGGTGCCGGCGGCAAGGATATCTATATGTCCGGGATTTCCGTCGAGGGCGCGGGTCATCACCATGGTGTCGTCACAATCGCTCAGATTGCGGGGCAGGATATTGCCATGGGCAAGGGAGTGGAGGATGAGGGCGCGGTTGCTGATGCTTTTGGATGCCGGGAGTTGTATGGCGGCATGCAGGGCGATAGGGGCAGAAATGGTATATCGCATGGTCGTATTTGTTAAGTTACGGTGGTAAGGAGTTTTTTTATTGTCACTGCAAAAGTAGGATAAATCTTTGGGAAATGGAAAAAAGGAAACTTGTTTCTGTGGTTTCAATCTTTCGTTTATCTTTGCGGAGGTAAGTCCTGCTATCGGGACGGATAGATATAATTAAGCATCATTCTTATGGAAATAGATTTAACCACCCCCGCCTTGCTGTTTTCGGCCATATCGCTGATTATGCTGGCCTATACCAACCGTTTCTTGTCCTATGCCCAACTGGTGCGCACCTTGAAGGAACAGTACATGGAGAACCCGTCTTCGGTGAAGGCGGCGCAGATTGCCAACCTGAGGAAGCGGCTCTACCTGACGCGTGCCATGCAGGTGGCGGGCATCGGCAGCCTGCTGCTGTGCGTGGTCAGCATGTTCTTTGTCTATATCCGTCTCCATCTGCTTTCGGCCTATATCTTCGGTTTGGCGCTGATATTGCTGATTATTTCGCTGGCCATATCGGTGTACGAAATATATATATCGGTGAAGTCTTTGGAGATACATCTCAACGATATGCACGAGTAGAGGCTCTACGGGATGATGTTCCGTACGGGGAGTTCCAGTTCTCCCCAGTCAATCATGGCATTGAACAGCCTGACAGTAGAGAATGAAGGCAAGTCTTCCGGTCTGATATCTTTTTCCTGCAAGATTCCTTCTTCCAGCAAGGCTGCCCGTTTGGTCCCTTTCAGCAGGGGATGTGCCGGCGTGTACCAGTGGGTACCGTCGGAAAGGGCGATGTTGGCGATGGAGGTGTCTGTCAGCAGGCCTTGTTTCACAATCAGAATGTCGTCGCATGCGCCGCGCAGGGCAAAGAGGCAGTTCAGCGGTTCGCGTCCGGCGCTTTTGTAGGTGTAGTCGATGGTATCGGCCTGCATCAGTGCCAGCGAATGCACGTGCCGCACGGCGTAGGGGGAGTAGCTGAGGTCTTCAATACCTTTTTCACCATACACTACGCGTGCCTTGACGATGCCCGCCCCGGTGATGCCTGCTCCACAGCCGGGAGACGACAGATAATCGGACAGTTGCAGCGGTGTGCTTTCCGGCCAGAAGTGGGCGCGGGTATCGTTCAGCCTTCGGTTGTGGCGGGAAAGGTTGCAGACCCTTCCGTGGTCGATGCGTATGGTCTCAATAAATAGGCACATATATTTTCTGTATTACTTCGTTGTATTCGCTTTCCCACCGGCTTTTGGCGGTGATGCCGCCTCCTGCCTTGAAGTGGAGCTGGCCGTTTTCCTGCTCGATGAAGCGTATCATGACAGCGCTGTCCAGCTGTCCGTCGGCATAATGCCCCATGATGCCGGTGTAGAAGCCCCGGCGGTAGTCTTCGGCCTGGGCGATGATTTCTACGGTTTTGGGCTTGGGGGCGCCGGTGATGGAGCCGGCAGGAAGCAGGCAGAAGATGATGTCGCCCAGGTGTGCGGTGTAGTCTTCGGGCAGGGTGCCGCATATCTCGGAGCTGGTCTGGAGGATGGGGCCCTTATTGGTTTGCAGGCGGTCTATATATCGGTAGGAGGTCACTTCGACGTGTTCCGAAACCATGCTGAGGTCGTTGCGTATCAGGTCGACGATGGTGGCGTGCTCGGCTGCCTCTTTGGTGTCCTGCATCAAGAGCTGTTCCGCATCGGGCAGGGTGGCGTCGATGGTGCCTTTCATGGGGAAGGACTTTATCTTGCCCTTCTCTATACGGACAAAGATTTCGGGGGAGAAGCAGACGAACCGGTCTTTCAGCCACAGCTTGTACAAGGCTTCGGAGTGGAGGAATATTTCTTCCAGTGTCAGATTGGTGGTGACGGGTACCCGGCAAGTGAGGTTCGTCAGGTAGCTGTTGCCTGCCAGCAGGTTTTGCTTCACGAGGTCGAACGAATGTCTGTATGCGGCGGGGGAAGGGGGAGTGATGTCCCACTGGATAGGGCCGGCGCATCGGGCGGCTGTGCTTCTGGCAAGGGCTGTTGCAGCTGTCTCCGTGTTGCCTGCCTTCGGGAATTGGAAAAGGCAAGTGGCGGGATCTATCCGGTCGAGGGGCTCGATGTGCGACTGCTCTTGCGCGTAGTCTACGACGAAGAGGAAGGGCACATTGGCTCCGGCCAGTGCGTTCATGCGGGCGATGGCTTCTGTCCGGCTGTACGTCTTCATGCGTCAATAGACTGCGGAGGCTATCACCTGGATTACCAGAATGAGGAATACCATGGCAATGGGATATACCGTGGCATAGGCCACGCTCGGTATGTTGCTGTCTGTCATGGAGTCGGCGGCGGCAAGGCCGGGCGTACTGGTCATACCGCCGGTGATGGTGCCCAGCAGGTCGAGAATGTTTATCTTGAATACGAATAGCCCGACGATGACGGCCACCAGCATGGGTACCAGTGTGATGGCGGCACCTACGCCGAACAAGAGCCAGCCGCTCTCCTGGAAGGTAGCTACCAGATTCCGTCCTGCCGAGGTGCCTACTTCGGCCAGGAAGAGGAGCAATCCCAGCTGGCGCAGCAGTTGGTTGGCAGGGCCGGACATGGACCACAGAATGGGGCCGGTCTTTCCGATGGCGCTGAGCAGGAGGGCCACCATGAGGATGCCTCCCGTCAGTCCCGGCGAGAACGACAGACTGTCCGAGAAGGAGATGTTCAGCTTGCCGAAGAGCACGCCCAGCACGATGCCCAGGGCGATGGGAAAGAAGTCGGTGTCGGACAGCTGCTTGTTGTCATTGCCCAGCAGGCGTGCCACGCCTTTGATGCCGTCTTTCTCGCCCACCACCATCAGCTTGTCGCCGAACTTCAGCGCCAGGTCGGGCGAGGGGGAGAGGTCGATACCGCTTCGGCGGACGCGGGTGACGGTACAGCCGAAGTTCTTCATCAGGTTGAGGTCGCCCAGCTGTTTGTTTATCATATCCTTCTTGGTGAGCAGCAGGGATTCAATCTCCTGCATGTCTACGAGTGGCAGTTCGCCTTCTTCGCGCTGGCCCACGAGGACGGCAAGCTGGTTCAAGGCATCTTCGCTGCCCACGGCTTGTATGCAGTCTCCCTCGTGCAGGATGGTCTGGGCGGTGGGGATGGCTATCTGCTCATTGTGCTTATGGCGCGAGATGACGGCACCGGTCATGGCGCGCGCATTGATTTGCATCAGGCTGCGGCCGAAGACGGCGGGGTTGGTCACGCGGAACAGGCAGGTTGTCAGTTCCGGGAACTGGCTGCGGCGTTCCTTCTCCAACCGGCGCGCCTCTTTGTCGAGGTCGATGCGCATGATACGGGGCAGCAGCTTGACGAAGAGAATCACGCCGATAACGCCGAAAGGATAGGCAATACCGTAAGCGATGGATGCCAGTGGGGAATGGGTGCTGTCAATGGCTACGGCAAGTCCCGGTGTACTGGTCAGGGCGCCGGCTATGAGGCCCACCACGCTGGGGGTGTCTATGTCGAAGGCGTACTTCAATCCTACGGCTGTGAGGGCGGCGGAGCAGATGATGAGCAGGGTGATGATGATAAGCGTCTTGCCCTTGCTCCGGAAGGAGTCGAAAAATCCGGGACCGGCCTGGATGCCGATGGTGAAGATGAAGAGCACCAGTCCGAAGTTTCCTAACTCTTTGGGGATGATGACACCGAAGTGTCCGAACAGTAGGGCAATGAAGATGACGGCGGAGACGTCCAGCGAAAGCCCTTTAATCTTGATTCTTCCCAACATGAAGCCTAAAGCCACAATGAGAAAGAGCGCGAAATAGGAGGAGTTTAACAAGTCAGCAAACATAATCAGTTAAAGAGTTAGGAGTTTATGTCACAAAGATAGTGCAAAAAAGTGAGATAGAAAAAGTATTGCTTCCTTGTGGCATATAAAAAAAGATGATGTGCCATCAACCGTTTTGACACATCATCTTAATATATATATCGGCCTATATGACCGGTATTCCTGCGTGGGGCAAGGCGGTACTTATTTTTCGAGTTCCTTCAGCAGTTCCTCTACGGCAGCTTTCAGCTGTGTGTCTTCTCCCTTCACGATGGTCTCGGGTGAATTGGCTACTTTGATGTCCGGCTCCAGCTGCGAGTTCTCCAGATAGCTGCCGTCCGACAGGCGGTAGCCCACGACGGGGATGCCGAATACCAATGACGGGTCTTGCAGGCGTTCCCACGACACGCTGGTCATGGTTCCCGGCACGGGCATGCCTACCAGCTTGCCCAGTCCGCGGTGGCTGTAAACCCACGGCGTGCCGTGCGCATTGGAGTAGTTGGCCTCGCACATCACCATGATGGAGGGTTTGTTCCAGCGGCGGCTGGGCATGTCGCACGTCTCGCGACCGCGCACCACTTGGGTGAAGTATTTTTGTCCACTGAAAAGTATTTCTATATCCTCGTGCAAGCGTCCACCGCCATTGAAACGGGTGTCGATGACGATGCCTTCGCGGTTGTTGTATTTTCCCAGGATGTCCGAGTAGACGGAACGGAAACTGTCGTCTCCCATAGACTCGATGTGCACGTAACCCAATCGGCCACCCGACCATCGGTCAACGTCTGCCGCACGCTGTTTCACCCAGCGGCTGTAGAGTAAATCGCTGAACGCACCGTTCGTAATGGGGATAATGACCTCTTCCCAGTGCTCCTTGGTCTGCGGGTCGAAGAGAGAAACAAGTGTTTTCTTCCGTGCCTTGTTGTTGAGCAGCGTGTAATAGTCCGCATCGGGGGTGATTTCCACGCCGTCTATCTTTTCGATGACTGTGCCGGCTTTCACCCGGGTGTTGGCTGTGTCGAAGGGGCCTTTCTCCACTACTTCGGCAATGAGCATGCCCTTGCCCGTGTAGTTCCAGTCGAAGAACAGTCCCAGGCTGGCAGTAGGTTCGGATTGCCCTTTGGGATAGAAACGGCCGCCGGTGTGAGATACGTTCAGCTCGCCCAGCCATTCGCTCAGCAGTTCGGCAAAGTCATAATTGTTGTCGATATGGGGCAGGAAGCGGCGATAGGCGGCGGTCATCTTGTCCCAGTCCACTCCGTGCATATTGGTATTGTAGAATCGCTTCTGCTGTTGGCGGTACACGTGGTCGAACATGTATTCGCGCTCCGCAGCCAGGTCCATCTTGGCATCTACCTGGAAGGTGATGGGGGTCAGCGCGTCGGATGAAGTGTCCATTTTCTGCATCTTGTGGCTACCCAGCAGGAAGAGGCTCTTGCCGTCCTTGTCCAGCTGCATGTCCGCCCATCCGGCATCCATCTTGTGTAGCAGGCGGGTCTCTTTCTTGCGCAGATTCATCTTCCAGAGGTCGTAGCCGCCTTCGAAGGCTGCCAGGTAGTAGAGTGTCTCGCCATCCTTGGAGATGATGGTGCTGCCCATGTCGGAAGAATTCGGGGTGAGGCGCACCACACGGTCTTCGATGCCTCGCAGCTCGACGACGATGTCTTTCGGCTGGTCATCTTTTTCGTCAGCATTGCTGTCTTTCTTGTCGTCTTTCTTCTTTTTATCCTTGTTTTTGTCTTGGGGGGTGTCTTTTCCGGCAGACTTCTTTTGTTCCTTCTCCAGCTCCTTGCGCAGTTCGTAGTCTTCTTTGCTCAGGCAGTATTTGTCGTAGGCGTCTTGGTTGAGGAAGACGAGCATGGCGTCGTTCAGCGAGCCCCATGAGGCATGGGCACGCATGCCGTAGCGTTCGGTGGTGAAAAGGATGGCGTTGCCGTCCAGCGCAAAGTGGGGATAGCCGCTCATGTAGCCGCTATTGGTGAGGTTGATGATGTCTTTGCCTCCCTCTGCGCTGACCAGGCCGATGTCGGAGTAGGGGTCGTGCTTGTTACCCGTGAACTCAAGTGTAAACCATTTACCGTCCGGCGACCATGCGTAGTCAAATCCTCCGCCGGTGCTGTACCAGGTGGAGCCGTCCGTAATCTGGCGCACCTTCTTCGTCTCCAGATTGAGCACCATCAGCCGGATGCGGTCTTCGATAAAGGCGAGTTCCTTGCCGTCGGGCGAGAATTGCGGATAGGCACGTTCCACGGTGGTGGAGGGCAGCAGCACTTCTTCTTCAATCAGCGTGGCGTTCGGGAAGTTAGGGTCTTCCTTGCGGGCTATCTTGGCAAGGTAGAGCTGCCAGTTGCCGCCTCGCTCGCTGGCGTAGGCCAGGGTGCGGTTGTCCGTCGCAAAGGAGAGGCCCGCTTCGCGTGCCGGTGTGTGCGTCACCTGCTTGGTAGTGGCATAGTCTGCCGAAGTGACAAAGACTTCTCCGCGCAGCGTGAAGGCAATCTGTTTTCCGTCCGGGGACACAACGGCAGAGGTGGCTCCGTCGGAAGACTGCAGGTTGGCGAATTGCGGCCGGTCATCGCGCACCAGTTCTATGGCGACTTTCTTCGGAGTGGCATCCGGCTGCTGGGTATAGATTTCGCCGTCGTAACTGTAGCACAACGTCCCGCCGTCACTCATGGAGAGGAAGCGCACGGGATGTGTCTTGAAGCTGGTGATGGGCTTCACCTCTCGGGGCTGTGCCAGCGGGAAGGCATACACGTTGAATGAGCCGCCGTTTCTCTCACTCAGAAAGTAAACCGTTCTTCCATCGGGTGACAACACCGGGTTGCGGTCTTCGCCCGCGCGGTCGGTGAGGTTGGTATGGGTACCCGTCTTTGCATCATACAGCCAGATGTCGCGGGTGATGGAGGAGATGTGATGCTTTCTCCATTCATCTTCAAATCCCTTGCGGTCTTGGTAGAGGAACTGATGGCCCGCCTTGTCGAAGCAGACCGCTTCGGCAGGGGTGCCCAGCACTTGCTCCGTACGCCCTCCCGTTGCAGGTACTTTGTAAAGCTCGGTCATGGCCGAAGTGGGGAAAAGAGCGCTGCTTGCCGGGTCCTGGATGGAGGCGGAAAACAAGACATACTTTCCGTCCGGAGTGAATGTGGAGGGTATCTCACCGGTGGAGTGGGTAGTGAGCCGTTGGGCGGTTCCGCCGTCTGCCGGCATCACGAATACGTCGAAGTTGCCGTATCTGTCGCTGGCAAAGGCTATTTGTTTGCCGTCCGGCGACCATATGGGGGTACATTCGTAGCTCTCTTGGGTAGTAAGCTGTGTGGCGGTTCCACCTTTGGCCGGCACCTTGTAGATGTCTCCTTTGTAGCAGAATGCGATTTCCGTACCGTCGGGAGAGATTTGCACATCGCGCATCCAGAGCGGCGTGGCGGCATGTCCGGCAATGGCAGTAAGGCCTAGTGCAAGGATTGCAAGGGTTTTCTTCATAAGTGTGTGGGTTGATGTTAATATAGAATGTTTATAAACGTCATGATGCTGTCCACAAGGCAAGGAGCGAGGTACGTCATTTCATACCTCGTGCCTTGTATATCTGTTCTTTGGCATTGTTGATGCTTTGGAACTTCTCTTCTGCGGCTTTCTTGATGTCTTCGCCCAGCGTTGCCACCCGGTCGGGATGGTGTTTCAAGGCTAGGCGGCGGTAAGCGGCACGCACTTCGTCATTGGTGGCAGTGGGTTCAATTTCAAGTACTTTGTAGGCCTCGTTCAGTGAGCTACCGCCTAGGTTAAGCATGGATTCCACTTCCTTGACGGATAGTCCCATGTACATGGCCACTTCTTTCAAGGCTTCTATCTCCTCGTTGCAGACGTGTCCGTCGCTTTTGGCAATTTCTACCAAGAATACCAGCAGTTGCAAGCGTTCCTCGTATGTCAGGTTGGCGGCAATCTGCGTTCCACAGTCACGGATGGTGTTTTTAAATGCCAGTGGGTTTTGTCTGTCCATCTGCTTGCGCTGTTCGAAGAGGTTGAGCAGTATCCGTTCTCCCTCGCCCACGGCAGCCTCACCGAATGTGCTTCTCAGAAAGCGGCGGACGAATTCCATTTCACTATGCATGATGCGCCCGTCTGCACGGATAATGTACGAAGCCATCACGAGCATGGAGAAGAGGAAACTGTTCCGTTGCCCGGTATAGGTAGTGCCGTGCGTTGGTTCTTCTCCATAATAACTGCCTGCGTCACTTGAATCGGTGTCGAACAGTGAACCGAATACAAAACCTGCCAAGGCTCCCAGCGGTCCTCCGGCCATGAAGCCGATGATGCCGCCTATCCATTTAGCTGCTCCCATAATTTTTCTTGTTTAAAGTGCAAAAATAGAGATTTCTTACGAGAATTCCAGTAATTTGATGAGCTATTCCCGCTGAAGCGAATAGGCACCGTCTTCTTTTTGTACATATTCAGCATATTTATGGCAGCAAGTCTGTCATTAAGAAATACTATAAAAATTAAGGAGTTAAGTCTTAGACTTAACTCCTTAATGCTCAACAGTCGGGATGACAAGATTCGAACTTGCGACCACACGCCCCCCAGACTTCGCGAGAGATAAACTGATAACGGCTGATTATCAATTGTATATACTGTAGCTAACACTTGAAAAGGGACCCGGAACAACATTTAAAAAGTGCCCCAC
>NZ_QTLN01000014.1:0-118358 GCF_003602735.1 Bacteroides sp. AF39-16AC
GTGGGTGTGGATGCGACCGCGCGGGGGATGAAGCCGCCTATCTTGACGGTGGCGCCCAGCATCCCGACGGCCATCGTCAGCACGGTGTGGCCCACCTCGGCGAGCTTCGCGCTGTCGGCGTCGCCCGTCTGTTCCGCTGTCGGTGGCGGGGGGATGAACGAGGAGACCGCCGCCGCGATGAAGTCCTGCGGACGGAGGAGAACCCCGACATAAGGGTGAGGCATGGGCACGACGGGGGACGGGGGTATCGTCACGAGGTGGATGTCCACGCCGATGACCGGGTCGAGCTGCTTGGAGATAGGCAGGCAGGCCATGCCCTTCATGCCCATGGCACCCAGTACGGGGAGCATGGCGGCTTCACTCAGGCCGTCGGCAAGGCCGCCGATGGCGGTTGCCGCCTTGATGCCCGTGTCGAGGGCATTGACGGACGGTGACACACCGGCCTCGGAGTTCGCCTTGACGCCTTCCGAGATACCCTTGACCTGCGCGCCTACGCCGGTCTTTAGGTTTGCACTTACGCTGTCGAAATAGCCTGTGTCCGCCATAACTGTCAGTTTTTATCGTTATTTAACTCGAAAATACAAATAGGCAGATGCAACAATGGCAATCACAATAATTACACCGAGCCAAAATCGGAATCCGGTTGGACCCAATAAGTCAAGAAAGAAATTTCCTCCCCAGCTTCCGGGTCTGGTGTATGTCCATTTCCAGTCGAATATCAGTCCGACAAGCCAAACCAATAGCAGAAAAATTACTACTAAGTACCCCACTTTAGGGTTCGCATAGGCATATTCGGTTGCATTAGTGAACAGCCCTTCAAGATTTCGCAATATGTTGTTCAGCCATTCCATTGTATTTTCCTAAATTTCTTTTATACTCATACAAATAATTCTCCCAGTTATCTCCTAACACTTTGGTCAGAACTTCATTTATTTCATCGTCACTGACCAGCTTGGAGCGTGCCGAACTGTTTAACAGGCTTAATAACAGGAGAGGATAAGAGGAGTTTTTTATCAGGTCTATGGAAAGTTTATCTGAAAGTCTGAAACCTTCCACATAGCATTCCGCAGCTAACGATTTCTCATAATTATTTTCCCGGCACCAACCACACAATCTCAATGCTTCACTTTGCATTAGGTAATCGTTGCATCTGGAGTATGCTTCAGCACCGCGATAGTACGTCTCTGCCGCTTCTTTCCAAAGCGACTCTCGTACATAGATGGAGGCTTTCCCCAATAAGGTGTTTCCAAGCAATCGGCAAGCTAAAGAGGGATCTAATTTTTCTTCCCCGATTTCAGCGGCTTCTACGGCTTTGTCGGCAAAGTACATGGCTGTCTTGTAGTCCTTACGGGAAATCTGGTCTGTATATAGAATTGTATATACGGTTACAAATTGACTGATCCAGTTAATGTCTTTCTTCACATTTTCGAGAGCGATATCGAGGCATTTCTTCGCAAATTCCTCTGTTTGCGCTGCGTTCCCTTTTTTCACACTGTTCATCAGTTTGATTAATGCCAGCCTGAAATTCGAGGCTGCCGGGTCGCTCTTGTCTTCATTCGCCGCTTGTTCCGCGAGTTGCTCCATTGCACCGTCTAAATCTATTGGTGGATAAATAGACACCGCGTCATTGGAGTGTTTGGCCATTAGTTTACCAAACTGTTCATAGTCTTTTATGTCGGATATCCCCCATACCATTTGCTTGTGGAATGGCAGAGCAAGAGCCTTTTCAAACCATTCACGACATCCGTCATAGTCGTATGTGTTCTTTAGGTTAAAGACAAAACTGCATTTCATATCAGTCCCTTTTACAAGGGATTCTGTCAGCTTGTTGAAGTTGGCAACTGCGACGGATGCATCGTTTTCCGCTTCTTCCGACTTATAATCAGCTATCCAATCAACACGTTCAAAGACAATATCTTCGGGTTTCTTTGAGTTATTCCAGTATTCTACTTGTTGTGCAATATACCCTACAACATCTTTTGAGAAATCGGTTCTGGAACTGAACGGAAGTTCTATGAGGAACACCATATCTTCCTCTTCGCTATCAAGGGCAAGCATATAGTCATAGAAAGCATCAAGCATACTTTCGTCTCCTGGATTGATGACGATACGGATTAACTTGACCGGTTTCCTGACTGCATCTTCCCATTGGTAGAGCATCTTGTCTGCTATTTGTTGTATGGCGTTGCTCATATGCTGTTAATTCAATTTGACAATAGTTCCGGCTACGGCTGTGGTTCCGGAAGAATCTATCGTAGCCTTTGTTGTACCGCTGACCGTGGCACTGCTGCTGCCGGTTGCTGTAAAATCAGTACTGGAGATATTATAATTGCTGCCTGCTGTACAATCAATATTTTCTGCCGATTGCGCAATATTGGCACCCGCGGACTCTGTTATGTCCTTTTCCGCATTAGATGATATATTGCCTTCGCTATCAATCATTATTTTGTTTTCTCCAACACATAAGGTGATGCTTTTAGAGGCAGATATTGTGATATTTCCTTCTCCGTCTGCCGTATAGCTGTTGCCTTCCTTATCTTTCATCATAACGCTTCCTTTTTCATCATCAAGCGTTATGGTACAACCGCTGCGGGTAGTCAGGCTTTTTGTTTTGTTTGAACTGCCGCCACCGGTGCCTGACTTTCCATGGAATAAGCTGCCAAGTACAAACGGACGGTTCGGGTCATCATATCTGAATGCCACCATGACTTGGTCTCCCTTTTCGGGTATGAATACAAATCCTCTGTTTGTGGCCACTTTGTCGCTTGTACCTGCGTCGGGAGTGAGCACCCGTATCCACGAGGTTTGCATCGGGCCGGTCTGCCAGTTCATCTTGACTTGGACGCGGCCTAACTTTTTCGGGTCCTCGTTGCTGACAACCACGGCCTGCTGTGTATGAGCGACAGGCAGAGGTACATCCGGGCATGGAAGGGTGGGAATAGAAGACGGAAGTGCGGTGAAATAGTTCTGGTAACTGTCACCCATACCGGCTACGTGGGTTATTTCCGTAATGATATAGGTGCCGATGCTATTTTTTACGTGGATACCTATTCCTGTATGGATAGCGGTATGAACATCTATGATACTGCCCACCGTAAGGATGCGGCAATCGCTTTCCCCGGTGATGAAACTGGATGCGGCGCTGTCGCTTTGCTGCCTGCGTTGGAAATAGGCGTCAAGTTCACCCTTATTGGTTATGCGCGGTTCCGCCCGTTGGACAGCGGGAGCGGTAAACAAAGCCAATGACGAGTCAAAGGCCGCTTGTCCCAATGTGTTTTGTCCGGCTGCGGTATCGGGGGATTGGCCGTTATAGGTCTGGTCGTTCACCGAATGGTAAGAACTTCCCTTTATTGGTCGGGCAAGTGTCTGCGAGCAGACATCGAGCACGGATAGTTCCTCGCCGTATGTCAGCTTGGTCGTCGAGCCGGCCTGTGGCTTCCCGAATACAAGGTTCTGTCCGTCGTAGTAGAGCCATTCCTGATATTGGCGGGCAAGCCGTTGTATGAATCTGAAGTTGGTTTCCTCGTACTGGCATTCGTATTCCAGCTTCGATTTTGTTTCCGGATTGACAAGAGCTTGCACTCCCGCCTTGTCTGTAAGTTCCTTAACGATGTCAGACAAGGATTTGTTGCACCATGAGGCACAAGTGTGGTCTGACTCCAGTAGGAATGTTGACGAATATCCCGTCACTTTTATATTTCCGTGTGTTCCACCGGAACGATGAAGTCCCACCATGGTGGCCACGCCGACAAAAACAGTGCCGCCGAAGTCCATGATTACTTTTTTTCCAACCCAGTCTTTTGATGCCTCCGGGATTTCCACACCATAGGCTTCTATGGCTTGGATATCCAGTGTTATCTCAAAGTAGTGATGCTCATTGATGCTCTGTTTGAGCATCAACTGCACAAACGACGGCATGGGTATGCCGGCTATTTCCAATGTGACTTTTTTTTGTTCCAGCATGGCGGCATTATATTTGACGGTTTATATCCAAATTGCCAAAGCCGCCCGGCGGAAGTCCGTCGGACGGCCTGACAAATGTTTTGATTTAGGATTTACCTATGTACGCCGATTTATTTCTTCGGCCAACGGTTGTCAAGAGCTGCGCTGCCGACGATGATTTCTTCAGCGGAGAACGTAATGGTGATTGTCATAGGCACATCGTTGTTCGCGTCCAGAGTTTCCGAGTAGTGAACGATGTATGCGTTCTTGAACTGGATCTCCTTCATCTTGGCATCTTCCTCCGTTTTTTTGTAGATAATCTTTCCTTCTACAGGTTTGAAAGGGCTGTTCAACATCGCTTCGATGACCGAAGTGTCTTCTGTTGATTCGATGGTTGCTTTTACTCTACCACCCAATACGCTTGAAGAGGGCATACCTTTAGGGTCCGTGTTACGACTAAACTCATAGTTTGAATAAAGGACGTCAAATTCCTTGTTGTTAAGTTCCAATGATGCTCTAAATGCCATAATACTTGGATTTAATGGGTTAAACTTAATTATTTTACTTCGGTTTCTCCGTCCTTGCGCCCTAACCGGTATAGATGCAAAAAAGAGAAAACCTCAAAAACGATTTTTTGAAATTTCCTCTCAGCCTCCGGATGACTCAGTTTTATTGTGGGAAAAAGAGAAGAAAATAAAACATCATCTTTGATGTGAGCAAATATAAGTGCTTATATTCATTTTTCCAAATTTTTTAGCGCGTTTTTTTGCTGTTGTTTTCATTTTAACACGTTTTAAACTAATGTTCGTGTATAAAGCCACTGTCCTATATGATTAGAAATACGCCCCGTTGATGATGTGTCGCTATTAAATTGATTCTCGGTATTGTAATAACACTTGTAGAAGAAGTTTTATCAGGAACGGACGAAACCGTCGGAAAGCAAACTGCTGCCGGAATGCAGAAAAACGGTATCCACCGCATGAAAGTGGCAGATACCGTTAGCAGATTGACTATACAGTCTGAATGTTTGCGGATGTCCTAATTCTTACGTCCATATCGGCAGATGAGCAATGAACTTAATACCAGGAGTGCAAGGGCAATCATCCATGTATAGATCTTCCGTTCCTTTTCCAAATGTTCGATGTCCGCCGCTTGTTGTTTGGAGCAAGTTGTCAGTATATTAATCTGGGATTGTTGTGCCTTGCAGATATCCATAAGTTCAGCATTAATCCGTTGCTGTGTCTCCAGCGAAGTTTGGATGTTCTTGAAGTTGCGGTTGGTCGTATATGCGTCACGGATATATCCGGGCGTGCTTACCTGTAACGAGGGAACTTGTATGCTGTCCGGAAGGTATGTCAGTTCTGCATTATTGCGCCGTTCCGTTGCGAAGCTGTTGAACAGGAGTATGCCAACAAGTGTGCCACTGATCAGAAAGGCTATTAATGCTATGATGGCAAACATTGTGTTTGATGATTTCGCGACAGGTTGTTGGTACTCTCGTTCAAGCCATGGATGATGGTTCATCGTGTGAGGCGGAATGGATGTTCCATACTCTACAGTCCGGACTTCGGCATTTTCTTCGGTCTCTTTTTTCTCAAGAGCCTTACGTCTTGATATATCCATAAATTCGCGCTTGGCAATCTGGTATTTATCCGCTTGATAAATTACAAGGTCGTTTTTTACCAGCCAGTCAAGAACGTCCTTGACACTCCGTTCTGATACCTTGAGGTTGCTGATGCTCCAAAATATTTCTGCACAAGATACCCATATTGGCTTCTGGAGGCACTTCTGATATAGGATTTCAAGAATCTCTGCCTGTAGTTGTTCTCTTGTTGGTTCCATTTTATTTACAGTATTAATTGTTTCGGAATAAAATAATATTTCTTGCCGGCGATGAATACAGGTCTGAAAAGGTTGCGTTGATACATGTCTTCCAGTCTCTTCATCTTTGAAATCAGGGCTGTATAGCCACTATTAAAGTCCGTCAGTTCAACCTTTCTTTTCTTTAGTTTCTTCACCTTTGTTGAATTTAAAAGGCTGTCATTGGCCATGACTCCCGTCTTACAATAGAAGATTTGAGCCAAATATGGATTTCTGGGCAATACTTTTCGATAGAAACTTCTGTTTATGCTTTTCTTTTGCCGGTTAAATTGCTTGCGAAGCACTCTTAGCTCCTTTTTCCCTATGTTATCTGAGAACTCCGGGAGCAGTCCCCTGTAGCTTTGCAGCAGTTCCATCACTTCCTTGTCATCGAGTAGATATCCATATTCGTACCCGTCCATTATACTGTCCGCTACGGAGGCCTTTATATAGTAGGTGTCATTCACGCTGTTTCTATCTATATCGTCAAGGCTCATACTGTCAGGATTTTCCGTATGATGGAATATATGCGTCAGTTCGGATGTGGGACGGCTTCTTAGGACACCTATATTTCGCTCATAATCTTTAAGTGAGTGCAACAGTAGGCTGTCCGTTTCGAAAGATTGCCATAATACGGAATCCAAGGCTGTTTCCAAAGCGTTGCTTTCCAGTCTGTTTCTACCTTTAGGGAATAAGATTCCTCCTACCGTAAGGCTGTTGTATGGAGCATCGTACAGGTATAAGTTGGCATCCGTAGCTTCTATGTTCTTGAACAGCTCCGTCTTTACCAGTCTGCTGTCTGCGATATAATTGGATATATGGTCTATGTATTTCGTAGAATGGCTGTCCAGAATGGATTTGGCCTGCAATAGGAAGTCCTGATAAGAAGTGCCTGATGCTCTGTCTATCTGGGCAAACAGAAGCCTTGCCGGTTGGGTTGCCAGCCACGAGAGTTGTTGCTCGTGCAAGGATAAAGTTTGTTTTGACCCTAAAATGACAAATACATTGTTGCTGAAACGGCTTTCGTCATCATAACGGGAGATTTGTTTGATAGCCCCGCCAAAACCGTAAAACGATGATTGTTCCTCTTGCTCGTTTTTCCGTTTGGAAGAAATGGATTGTTTGATATAGTCGAGCCAGGCTGAAAAGTCCTTGGTTGGGGCCAAATGTCTGTTTTCTCCGTTGGAGGATATGCAAGTTGCTGAGAAAGTGTAGTCATATCCGGGCTTCATTTTCAGCTTTAGGTTCTGTAGCACATTGATATATGGGGATAGATAAGGCAGGTCGGCATCATTGAACAGTACATGTATGTTCACGTTTTTGTTTTCCGCTTCCATCTTTCGGACATCGGAAACCATGATGTCTCCGCCTTTGATATTGATAATCTTATTCCAGTTCTTGTCCCAGACGGACAAAGGATAGTTCAGCCGGATATTCCCATTCGTTATAGGCCCTGCCGGGTTTCCATCCAGGTTGAACAACATCGTACCCTGAATATTCGCATTATGTAATGCCAACGTATCGGGATACATTAGGTTGACAGCACACAACAAAGAATCACGGTATCGTGAATAATCAATATGATACACCTCATTTTGGCCGACTTCTGCAAGAAGGTCAGCGGGAACCCACCCTAAAAAGCGTTTGGTACTGTCTGATAATGCGGGAACATTGGAAATCAATGCGGATTTGCCGCTCTTGTCTAACTTGTATAGGTAAACAACCTCTCCGCTGACAACTACCGCATCCGTTGTTGTTTTCAAAAACGGCTCTCCATATATTTTCAGGGTATCTCCATTGAAGAATTGATGGATATCGAACAGCTTGTTAATGCTGTTTATGCCTATACGGTACCTTATCGGCTGGTTGTTGCGGGGATTGATACGGGCATGGTCGTACATCAGTACATTTTCCGATGGTATCCATCCGGCATAATTGACTTTACGGGGTTCCTTAAAGTGTCTCTTGCTGTTATACAGGAAGCCTATTATCGACTTGGGCTTGCCTGTAATGTCTGGGTCAGCCTGAACGAGCTTGTAGGTTCCGTTCTTTTCACCTACTATGTAATAGGGTGTGCCAATCCCGTGTGAAGACCGCTTACGCTGGAAATACGGGTCTTCATAACTTTGATTTCCGGTCCTGTCCGAATAGACAATTCTGTTTGTCTTGCTTTTCTTTGTTTTGACAGGAGCGTCTGTTGATTCCGGATAATTGAATATATCCCTATCCATTATTTGTATTCTGTCGCGGATGGACACTTGGGCAGATACGTTGCACGCAAGAGTAATCATCACGGCCACAGAAAACAGATTTCGTATGAGATTCAGTTGTTTCATTTTTCAATATAACTTTGTGTCACATGGATGGACTTGACGCAATTCAAATCGTCAATTTTCACATCATCAATACTCACACGCTTTTTCCTGTTGCTTTCAAGAAAATGCAGTCCTTGGCAATAGCCGTTGAAGTCATTGTATTTTTCATCATTGATGACGACCACTACCTGGTCTGCATCAATACAAAAATATTTGTTACGGATATAATTCGTATGTTCGTAATAGACCGACTTTTGTGAGACTTTGGCGTCAGCTATGGCTTGCAAGTGTTTTTTAATATCATTCTGTACCAGTACCAACGAATCTACCGTGACCAGTTCCTCTGCTTTTTCAAAGCGTGGGAGAATGGTTATACGGTGCTTCACCGGATATTTCGTCGTATTGGTTTGTAATGAGATGGTGTATTCTCCCGGAATATCATACGAATACACGACTTGCTGCTCGTATGCGTCCACAGTACCGCTTTCTCCAAATTCCCATAGCCACGTGTCCATACCATAGCCTTCTGCCGAAAAGACCAGCTCTTCACCTTGATAACCCTCTGACACTCCATTTATACGGGGTATGGAATCAATGGCCTCATGCTCCAGTCCTGAGATAACTTTGATATACTTGTTTACGGAGTGTTTTCCGTCTATTTTCAAAGTAATAAGATATTTGCCGGCCTTACGGTAAGTGTATGACACATCCGTATTTCTCATCAGTGTATCACCGTTTCCCATTTCCCAAATGAGCCGCTTGCCTTTAATCGCTGCCGTATCGTTGACTAATAGCTCCAACCGCTCATTGACCTCATAATGAAAATTATCATTGGTGTCATACACATAAAAGTCAATATTGGCAAGGTGCGACTTCGAAGGCAGGAACAAAAACAAAAGGATACCTGCCATGGCAACCAGTCCCAATATGATGATTGTTATAGTTTTCTTATTATCCATCGCGAATGTTTTATAAATTGGCTTTACATTCTTCCAAATCCCGTTCAATCAGTGCATTGTTATGTACCAGACTGTTCAATTCCTCTTTTATGTCGAATTGGCATTTAAGCATTCTGGAGGACAACACGCCGAAAAGGAATTTCGTATTCATATTGTTTTCCTTGTATATATGCTGCAATTGGTAAATCCCATCCTTCACCTCGTCCATCTTTTGTACCTGATGAATGTTGAAGTCCAGAGAGTCAATCTCATTCCAGATGCTCTGCGCTTGCTGCATATGTGTATGCTGGATTTCAAAAATGCGTTCGGAATGGTTGATTTCGTTTATCAACTCCGAACTGTCCTCTGTCGGTACGTTGAGTATATACCGGCAAAGTATGATATAAATTGCGGCTACTGAGAAAATCAGCAGCAGGAGGAAACGGATGTTTCCCCATAGCATTTCGTCTTTTGTCATGGCTTCGTCAGTTTATTCTTGGTTAATTCCTGATATTTGATTCTACACTTTTCAAGTTGCTCCATGTTGCTTTCACGCTTTTTGCTTTCGCGGTCAAGGTCATCCATTGATGATTGGATGACACGGATCTGTTCAAGCATAGCTTTATACACTTCGTACTTGCTTTTATCGGCCTGCATTGCAATGTCATTTTCCATTAATAACCGTTTTTTGGTTATCAATTTTTGCATGTGCTTGTGTTCACTCGAATTTCGCCGCTTGGTCTTCAGATTGTTCAAGTCCCGGAACAATTCTTCTATCTGGAAGTTAAGTTCTGCCTGTTTCTTGAACACATTGTCATATTCGGCCTTCTTGCTTTCAAGAAGGGATATTCCCTTTTGTGCAGTCACAATCGTTACGATACCTCCGGTTGTGGTAACAATCAGTGCGATAGCGAATACCAAAGTAAATCGGAGCTTCGCTTTCAAACGAGCTTTTTTGTTTTCTGCTTCCATACTTGCTATGATTTAATCGCTCAACCTATAAATGACCATGATCGTTTCTTTTGAGCCTCTATTGTTTCGTGACTTTCGTCTCCTACTATAATATTCTCACGAACCATTCCGATGTATTCCAGTTCACTCATTTTGTGGAACATATTGCTGAGCAGTGTCACAAATGCCCCTGCCGTCTGCAATGACTGGTTTATATTGGTATGATCATACATAAGCTTGGTTAGGCTCTCTATCTTCGTGATAAATTCAGAGGGTGTGACATTGGTCCACTCATAGAAATATTGGAGCAATTGTTCTCTTTCCGTTTCAGAAAGACTTTGAAGAGCGGAGTTCAGACCGTTTGCAAGCTCATTCACGGCCTGCACAAGATATATCGGCGGTTGCTCTAAGGCGATTTGTTCGATAAAGAAGATTCTTGAGTTGTAAAAGGCCGAGAAAGCCTTACACAGCTCAAATGTATTATTGGCAAGCGTATCTCTACGCTTGTCAGCAACATTCCTGCTGTAAATGAGTTTCACGTCTTCTTTTATCGACTGTAGGGTACGTGCCAATTGGGAAATGAATGTTTTAATCCCATCGTGGCAAGCGGAATGTTGTACCGGTGGAATATATTGATGATTGATTTTATAGGTATTCCCTTGTCTGCATACCTCTGCCACCAGCAAAAAATTCTGGCTGTAGAAAGATTTGTTGACTTGGTTTCTGGGAACGATATGGAGTTTTATGCTCGGCAAGACATACGGGTGATGCAAAGGCACCTCTTCCGGGTCCGGTTCACCGACAGGTATCAAGTGATACGGATCTACGGATATTAGTACCATATACTCGCTGTCCTCGGCTTGCAGACCGGATTCTGAAATGGTTGCACAGGGTTTCTCATCCCCGTATAAACCGTCGTAATAAACGATGGGCAGACCGCCTTTGGTGATAGCGTTACAGCTTTTCAGGCGGACACAGAGAGTGGACATGGTATCACCTGAAATCTCTATTTCAAGATTGTCACCTATCCCTTCAAGGACCTCTCCAAGACCATAGTTATAACTGGTCAGACTCCTTCCTGCTTCGCGGTTGAGAGCTTCCGTTTGGCAATACTGGTTTGCAAAGAAATGCTGGCTGGTCAGCTTCAGACCATTGACCCAGTTTACAGGCAAATATGTTAGTGTTTTCATATATTATGATGTTTTTGTTTCTACTTGTACACGTCGGATATATATCGTTTGATTATTCTTAATCTTATTGCCCTCACTCGTCAGAGTGGGGTCAAGTATTCTTATGAACAACGGGAAGTTAAACCATTTTGAGGTATAGAACATCCATCCGATTTGCATATCTTCCTTCTCTGTTTCAATCTTGTTTTGGGGGAAACGCCTGTTTTGGTCTTCGATAACCCAATTGAACCAATTCCCAAGAGATATTTCATTGGGCAGGCGGACAACCAACGAAGCGTATGTCGGGTCTTTTATATTCCGTTTGATCTTGACTTTGACCGTTCGGAAGCCGAAGTTGTCTATGTTGTCCCAATATTTCCGGTCAAAGGTACCATAGCTCAATTCCCATGGGGTATATATCGGATGCGGGATGTCCAGGAACAGGGTTCTGCTGTACATAATCAGATATGGGATTGCAAACCACAGGATATTTGTTGTGTTCCATAGCGAATAAGGTAGCTTGCTTATCAGTTCAAACAGCAGATAGTAGCACCATCCGCCTAAAGCGCATATTGTGGTTAGAGTGAGAATAACCGCTGTTCGGGAACTGCCAATACCGATTGCTCCGAACAAATCGGAGGTTGACAGTTTGCAGAACAATGCTCCAAGGAGGATATAGGACAATATCGTGAATGTCAAGCCTCCCCAGACGTATTCGTTTTTTAGGAAACCGAACAGGCTGGGTAAAGCGACGGCAATGGAAGCCAGAAGAATGAATATGATTAATTTCTTCAGGCTAAGTTTGCTCTTGATCGTTTTTATTCCGGTCAAGACAAATATCATCACGGCTACAAATAATGGAGCCAATAAATAACGTGCAAAGAAATATAGCAATATCTTCATATTATTAGATTTTTCATAAGTTCATATTATATCCTAATCGGTTTTCTCCGAGTATAAAATCCGTTTCTCCACGTACCAGATAATCAACTTCGATATTTCTTGTTGAAAGGATGAAAAATTCAAGTATCCGGCGGACATTGGATAGATGCGTTTTTACCTCCTCATAGTCATCTGTCGGAGTATCAAGGATGATTGTCGCCGTCAAATCATCGGTTTCGCTTATCATTAGACCATTAAGGCCTAATGTCTGTCCGACACATCCGGAACCGACGGAAAGGTAAACCGTTTCATCAATCTCATGGACTTCCAGTCGCAGTTTCACCTTCAATCCCAAAACGATAAGAAGCAGTTGCTCGATAGCAGGCAGGTTCTCTTTATACCGTTCTGCATTGCAGAGGAATAGGAACAGCTTATATTTCTGATGGGAAGTAATGGATAGTTCGACATTTTCCATTACTTCAATCATCTTGATGAAGTTCTTCTTGGAGTCCGGGTCTGAAAAGAAATTCAGATGGCGGTTATTGATACGGACCTTTTCTTTGAAAAACTCTGTATCAAAGGGTGCAAAGAATTGTATAAGCTCTTTATCCTGTTTTTCATTGGCTCGGATGGCTTCAACTATCTCCTTGTTGCTCATGCCCGGTGTGCTAAGCACCAATGGATGAAATAGTAATTCCGGCAATTGATGATAGATGCTGTTTCTTGCCAGATTCAGCAATATATATTCTTTGTCGGCATTTGTCGCCGCGATATGCTGTACCGAAACACTTAATACATCTCTGGATTTCACACGACTGTTCATACCATGGCAATTAACCATAGTATGGTCCAACAGCCGCCGGTCAAGAATAAATTGAAGTTCATCATAAAAGATTTCTGCGACAAAATTTATTGCCTGACTTCGTTGGATGCTTTCCAAGGGTTTCTTTTGCGCTAACATTGTTCCCATATCAGTTCACCGTTTCGATAGTTTATGACGATGTTGTCACCCGACTTGATTTGCTCAGAGACAATCAGACGAGATACGGACTTCTTGATATAAGTTCTTATGACTCCTGCTATCGGACGTGCGCCGTATTTGGGAGAATACCCTTTGTTTGCCAGATGTTGCAATGCTTCATCCGACAAATTCAACTGGATGTTTTTCTGTTTCATCAGTTGTTCTTGCAATCTTCCAAAATGGAGGTTGAATATCTGTTTGGCGACATTTTCATCTATTGGCGCAAACGGAACCACCTCGGTGAGACGTCCCAAAAATTCAGGTCGGAAATACTGTGCCATAACCTCGATGAGCTTTCCGGAATCAGGAGTATGTCCGGATTGTATTTGTTCCACAATCCACTGGCTTCCGATATTGGAGGTGAAAATGATTATGGAATTTGAAAAATCTCCTTCCCGGCCCAGTTTATCATGTATCTTGCCTTCATCCATCATTTGCAGGAAAACATCATAAACGCTGCTATGGGCTTTCTCAATCTCATCGAATAACACTACCGAATAAGGTTTCTGTCTGATTTGAGTGACCAGTAAACCACCTTCCTCATATCCTACATATCCCGGAGGTGCACCATACAGCAATGCAGCCGAATGTTCTTCCTTGAACTCGGACATGTCAAATCTGATCATGGCTGATTCGTCATCAAACAGTAACTCGGCCAGTGATTTTGTGAGTTCTGTTTTTCCCGTTCCGGTAGGGCCAAGGAAGAAGAATGAACCTATAGGCTTCTTGGGGTCACTCAGTCCGCTGCGTGATTCTATAATGGCATCTGATAAAGTCGTAATGGCCCGGTTCTGTCCTTTGACCCGTTCTTGCAATTTGCTCTCGATGCTCAAAAGTCGATCCTTCTCGCGGGCTTGTATTTTTCCGATAGGTATATTGGTGCACTCCGCTACAATCGCCTCTATTTCCGAAGAGCGTATCTCTTCAATAGACTGGTCGGATAGTGCCTTTAATTCTTTGATGATGCCCGACAAACGTCCTGCTTTTATCGCGATGTCATCTTCTTTATCCCATACATAGTTGTCTGACAGTTTGGTGGTCAATACGACACTGATTTTGCTGAATACAGAACGGTATAGTAAGTAAAGCGGCCCTTCAGATATTTTTTCGTCGAGATTCTTTATTTCCTCAAAATCCGCTTCCAAATCAGAAACACTGGCTCGTGCATTCTTATTGCATAGCCGGACGGCAGCAGCGGTTCTGTCAAGCAGGTCGATGGCGGCATATGGCAGGCTGCGTTCCTTAAAATATCGTTTGGAGAGTGCGATTGAATCTTTAATACACGCATCTGAAATTCTCAGCTCGTAATAGTTTTCAATCCTTTTTTTATGTAATTGTATGGCACTTTCAAGTGTAGCCGTATCCAGTTCTTCAATCTTTATGATATCAAGACGCCCTTCTATCGGATGCTTTTCGATGTTCTTCCGGTAAGAATCGTTCGTGAGTGTGAGAACAAGATTTGCGGCTCCCTCGCTGATTTGCGCACTTAATATGTTGATAAGTGTGGATGCTTTGCCTGATACGCTGTTCTCCAAAAGGACCTGTAAATCATCAATCACCAGCACAGCTTGTTCCAATTGGTTGAGTTTGTGCATCAGATTGACAACTTTTTGTGCTATCTCCGTTTCAGACGAGGTTGATGCGAGCAGTTTTGCCGTATTGAGTCCGACAATAGATATTTGCTTTAACATCTCGTCTTCATTCTCACAGATATCTTTGACAAAGGCGTTGATGATGGAACTCTTCCCGATACCGGATTCACCGACAATCAGTATGCCCTTGTTCTCTGAGCGTTCGAGGCATTCTAAAATAGTACGGACCTCTTTTTCCCTACCGACGACAAAGCCACCGGCATTGATGGTTTCTTGCTTTTTTAGGTTGTCGGCATAAGGAACGCTTGCTGTTATCTGCATTTCCTCTCCTTGATAAGAATGCAACGGGGTAAGGGCATTGTAGTGGGACAATATGTCATCTTCCGAAACATCCAGCATCTCTATCTGCTGATGCGAATATACGACACCTTCACGCAATATGGCGGTAAACACACAGATGGAGTCTATGGAATCCGCTCCTAATTTAATTTTAGACCGTTCGGACTCATCCAAGACTTTTGACACTTCTTCGTCAGGCTCCACTTCTTCTGTGGAAGTGCCACTGGACCTATACATTTCGCGGTGGGTGTCAAACCATTCCATTATGTAGCCGACATCCTTCTGCATCGAGGATAAAATTTCTTTTAGACCCGTGTTTTCTGCAAACATGGCCATGACAAGATGTGACACGCCGAACGTGTTATGCTTGTCTTGAAGTGCCATTCCTCTTGCTATCTTAAGGGCAGACACCAAACTTGGACTATAATTGCTATCATTCATACGAATTTGATTTTATAGTTTGAATTACATACAGAGCGTTCAGTCAAATCTTTTTCAAGATAATGGGCCAATTCTTCCAGATTGGGAATTTCATCTTTATCAAATTGTCCAAGTTTTATCTTGACCTCTGTCACTCTGATTAATCCTTTTTTGCTGTCAGGAGATATAGCTACGCCATTACCGACTTCGACTGATTCAACATGTTTTCCCAGCTTGTGAAACAAGTAGCTTTTGATGTCTTCTTTAGATATAATCCGTTCCCGGGACAACAGACCATACCTTAAACTATTAATAAGTTCCTGTTCGCTATCATGCGTTGTTCCTCCTTGCATACAAGTGCGCAACATGATGCCTGAAGCGTCATATTTTTCTATGTTGAATTGCTGTATCAATGTGCGTTCATTGAAACCGTTCGCCAGAGATCCGGAAGTCACCCAATATTTTATCTCGGCATTGGTCGCATCCTTTTGTGGGACACTTAAAACAAAGGCCTTTATTTTGTTATCTCCTTTTAGCGTGGCCTCCAATCCTTTCTCTATATCATTTATCTTGTTGAACAACTCTTTGAGCTGCGTCGAAAGTGCATCCGGATTCATTGAAGCAAAAGCACTCCCGTCTTCTTTCATTAATTGTAACACTTTTGAAATTAATGAGCGGGCACTGTCCGAATCAAATCGTTCAAGGTCGCCAAAATACAGACTGAATATACCTGTCGGATTTTCCTCATACTGGTTCAGTCGGTTTACATATTCCCGGCCTTTGTTGTCTTGAAACGAGCGTATGTTCAAGAATTGTGTACGGCCCGGACATTTCAGGGGTATAATTCGTCCGGTGGAACGGAAATTATGCTGTTTGTAAACGATTTGTCTGTTTACAACCGGAAATGTGTTCAAATATACTTCCAGATTTTCAAGACTTTCTTTCGTGAATATTTCCGGAAAGACTATCTTGACCCAAAAGAGATTCTCAGAGTCATCCGGGACCTCGCAGTCGGCCACATAACCGGGAAACATTTCTCGGTAGGTATGTTTCTCTTTGGAAGCATCTTTTATACTCACATTAAAATATAGGTCACTATAAAAATCGCGGATTTCATCAAAGTAGTGCGCATTACTATATGGATCTTCAACATGAAGGCCTGTTTTTGCATTCAATCGGTTTCCTGTGCAGTCATAGAAGAAAGCCATATTCATAAACGGAAGCAACCCCATATCGGAAGGCTTGATACAAAACATTACAGAGTCCATTTTTTGCAGGACTTCTTTAGACACATCCAGCCCGACCCAGACGCAATAATCCGCTATCCGGTTTTTAGGGCCAAGGAAGCGTGTTGGAGTGCTAAAGCTATCGGTTGAATGCCTTATACTATCGTTGTATGCGATTGCTTTGACTTTTGCATCAACCAGTTTATAGGAAAACAAAGGGGTTATAAAGACTTGAATATCCCCTTTGCCAAATATGTTTTTCTCTGCATAAAAGTGATCTTCGGCATCAAGTTCGCAACATTCCCCATGATTGGGGGTAATAGTCATAAGCGCATGGGCCGGCTTTGGCAGCGACCATTTGTTTCCTATGAGTATTCTGGACAGGCGGTGAAGTATCCGTGAATCGGACTGATCTATTTCTTGATGCAGCTTGTTGGACTCATGGGCAAAAACTTCAAGCAGCAAATCTATCACGGGGTCCATATCGCGTATATCGGATACACCCCAAAACTCCATAGCCTGCTTTAATATTCGTTCCTTTATTGCGATTTGTTTCTTGTCTGACATAGTTCGATTATTGTGATAAAGGGCTTATATATAATGAGGTGTTAAAACTGAATTTCTCGTTGGTTCTATCCATTATTCCGGTCACCGTTATTTGTGCCTTTCTTCGGATATGAGATACTTTATCTATATTTTCTTCTTCTATTTCCAAAAGGGTGACGTTCACATCTACATTCCGTAGTCTCTTTTCATATTTCTCTATCGTTTTTATTAAGGAGTTTTTTACTCCTTCCTCCCAATCGCTGATTTTCACAAGTTGGTTGAACTCAAGGTCCCATATCATGGAACCAAAGTCTTCTCGGCCGATAACTTCCCCATGGTGAGAAAGAATCAGTAGCATGATGTGTTGGGCTATCGATTCCTGATAGGAACACCTTTGCAATTTCTTGGCAACAGCCGATTGCAATTGTAATGGCATTTTCAGGTAAGTCATACTATTCTTTTATTTTATTCTATTTCGCAAATATACTCTTTTCCTTGTTAGATGCCAATAAAATGCTCCTAAAAATTTGACGGTTTCAGAAATAATTCATATATTGCGCACGGTCACAAAACCAAAAGAGAGCTATAAAAAAAGTATGATATTAAAAAGTAAATTCTATGGCAATCTACAATTATGGAATTGGAGGCAACGAAGTAAAAGTCGATGCGAACGAATCCATCGCGGAAATCCCCTCCAACCGAACTTTGATAGTTCAAAAACTGACAGATGAAGCTCCTGCGGCTCCGGAAAGCGTGTATGGTTTGGAAACCATTGAAGATGTGTTCCAACGTTTTGAACCAACAGTTGACTTATGCCACGTGGATGCGGAAGGTAATGAAATCAAGGAAATCATGACATTCACCGGACTTGGAGACTTCGGAGCCAAGAAGATTAAAGAGAAGAGTGATTTCTTGAGTAAACTTGACATTGAGAAAGAGCAGGGTGTCAGAATAACTCGCCAGCTTACTTCCAACCGCGCTTTACAGAAAGCACTTGAAAATCCGGAAGTCAAAAATGCCATTATGGACGTGATTGAATCATCAATCGAGGAGATTCTGGCAAATCAAAAGAAAGTAGAACTTTAATCTTTTACTAAGATGAAGCAGGAAACTCAACAACAGACAGCCAGTACGACAACCTCACAGAAAGTCGTATCACAACAGGCGCAAAAGTCATCTGCATCGGCAATAGACAAACTCAAAGAATTTGGTGGCTTCGCTTTTCTTGAAAATATCATAGATGGGTATTCCAATCTTAATCCGGCACGAAAGGCCCGTCGCAACATCTTCCTCACGGATGAACAGTGGGAAAATGAACGTAAGGCCTTGGTTAATCGCTTAAGCGTATGGCTCAAACTCTTACGTGAGAATGACACTGCCGAACAAATGCGGGACAAGGCCAAAGAAACCGCAGAAAACGCCGAGAACCTTCTTAATCATAACTTGAAGAATGCTCTTGCCAGGACACGGGAACTTGAAAGCGCATATCGCACTATTGCGTTCTTTTACAAGAACACGGAAAGTGATAAGGTGAAGAATGTCACCATTGTCAATGCGACCATGGAGCAGCTTCAGGATTTGGACAATACCATTTTCGCTGACCACATTAGCAACGAACTCAAACAGAATTTTGACCGTCTTGACCTGCGTCGCAACTACTCCTTGCTTGTCGTTCCTGGATATATAGGCTCAAATGCCATTTTGGATAAGTGGTCTAAAATGGCATACGAGAACAAGGTTTTTCTTGTTACAGACTTCCAAGACCTTGAAACTCCGGACGATGTAGTAGATATATTCTTCAATGCCAATCATACGAGTGGAGATGTGTTCAAATCGAATACTATTATGACCTGTAACTGGTTGCTTGGTCGTCAAAGAGAGGAAAGCGTTGGAGAAGAAGAAAATCTTTATATTCCGCCATCTTCTTCACTTGCCGGAAAAATATACAACACCTTAATGTCTCAGGTAGTAGCCGGAAAGAAATTTGGTGGACTTAATGAAGTAGAAAGTGTACGCTTCGACCTTCGCAAGAGCGAGATTTCAGAGCTTGAACGTATGGGGCTTGTGCCGATGGTGAACGAGTACAGCAAGGTTATGGCTTTCTCCGCCAAGACATTATTTAATGGAGATAATCTTGGCTTGCAGACCTACTCCGTAGTTCGTGTATTCGACTATATAACGAAGGTACTGATTGACTTCCTGAACCGTCGGGCATTTGAAAATTGGACTACTCGCACGGAAGCAGATTTACGTGGTCAGGTTGTGAAATTCCTCGATAGTGTAATGGGACCGAACAAACTCATCGAACGCTTCAAGGTTATGAAGATTGAACAAGACCCGAATCAGAAAGACCGTGTGCTTCTTGACATCCACATCACACCGTATTTCCCGGCAAAAAGCTTCGTGATACAGCTTGCCGGTCATAAAGGCGATAATCCGGAGGATGCTATTTGGGAAAGCGAATATCATCAAGAATAGTATTGAATAATTTTAAATTTACAGATGGGCATAGTTATGCCCATCTGTAAATCATTTATCAGGGTCATGTGTTGCTGAAATTATATGTCTTATTATTGAAATCTTTACTTATATGAAACTCCGAGATGTGGATATTATTATTTCTGGTACAAAAACTGGGGATACCTATTATGCAAAATCTTATCCATGCAGTGATATGGATAAGAATAGCAAAATAGAGCTCTATGGAGTCCCTGTATATTATGTCTATATCAAAGGTACTGATGATAAAGGTCAAAGTGTAAAATATACATGGAAAGCATTACGCTTCATGCCGTATTATAACCCACCAAATTTTAGTTCTTATAAAACAATTGGATGGGTTAATAGTGGCTTGCATAAGCTCAATAGGCAGCCTGCACCAGAATATAAAAAAGCCTATGAGGTACATAATACATATTCTCAACATAATGGTGCAATAGTTCTAAAAGGAACTTTTTACATTCACGCTGGTCCTGAAGATCTTACTCATATTGGATGGGGAGCAGCAGGGTGCGTTGAAATAATAGGAAGTTTTAGTGAGTTTAAAGATCAAGTAAAAGAATTATCGGGGTCAACTCAAGTTGATGCGGATAGTGCAATTTCTGAATTAGTTTTTTATAAAAAACTTTATATAGAAATTGAATATGCTACTCCACCCAATATTAAAGCGAATTTTTATAAAGAAGTTAGTATAAAAAGGAGATAAGATTTATGTGTAACATAAAATATATACTATGTACTATATTTTGTATGTGTGCATATCTTCATGCTGCTGCAATCTGTAGCGATAGTATATCTGATAAGTTTTCATATAAGGTACTTGAAAATTTCAATTATTGTTGGGATAATAATAATATTGTCTATGAGGATACTAATTCCAAAGATACTGCTTTATTTGTCTCGTCTCATAAATACATAATCTCTCCTATTTTAAACGCTTTTTGTAATAATGTGAACGAACAGACAGAGTTGGCTAAGATCGGATATTGTTGTAAGCATTATCTCATTAAAGTCCCAAATAAATCAAAGAAAAATATACAATATTACTCTATAGAAATCAATATTCTATCTAATATAAAGAGTCATGCCCCCATAACCTCAAAAATAGAAGAATTAAAAAAACAGGACTATGCGATTATTGATATTATATCAGAGGCTCCTGTTATGTGTCTTGTTTTTGTGGAAGCTGATTATTTAGTAGCCGTAACTTATAATATGTTCTATGATTTTGATGATGTATTATCCTTTTCGAAATTCTTTGTAAAAGAACACTTCTCAACAAAATAATAAGATGTCATTACACAGTGAATATAAAACGTAATACATCCTCTTTCAAAGAAAAAATAGAGTTTCATTTTTCGATATATAATGCTTCTTCATTCTTATAATTCTCACATGAATAATCCAACATGAAGTTTTCTTTATATGAAATCATTAGGGTCTCATTTAAATTGACTTCTCTTATCGCAACCGGAAACTATCAGGGATTTAATGTAGATGTGCAGCAAGTTTTCTTCGTGTAGTGAGTGTTCTTTTTTCAAATTGGAGATTTTCCTATAATATAGCAATAAATAAGTAAATTAATACGTCTATTATTGAAATGCAAATTTATTGGTAAACGTAGTTTTTATATTCTGTCTATTGTTTGTAAAGCATAAAAATGTATATTTGCAACAGACCCAATTGCTCTATATCAAAACAAATGAAAAGAGAATGGAATAGCTGTATAAATACTTACAGCCTACCTTGGGATATTATCGTCAATTCAGAAAAGAAGAAGTTTATCGAAAGCTAAAATAAAAATATTTCCTTTTACTGATTTTTGCAGATTTATTTTTATAACATACTATATAATAGTGAAACAGAAAGAAAAGAAAGCTCGAAATAGGAGGACAAATGAACAAATAGACAAGGAGGTAATATCCGAACTTGAAAAGCTTGTAGCTGAATATGGTTTTGGTAATGTCAATTTGAGTGCATTGATGAAAGCTGCAAACATAGAAGCTAATGTGTTTTATAGAAGATACGGCTCAATGGAAAACCTTTACGACAGGCTTGCCAAGCAGTATGATTTCTGGATCAATGATACTATTGACGTTTCCAGCCTGAACATATTGGGACCTAAAAAGTTTTTTGCGGAAACATTCAAGACCCTTTATAGGAACTTGTCTGATAACACTGTAATGCAAAAGTTGTTACTTTATGAAATGTCGGTTATTAATGAAACGACAAAGAGAACAGCAGAAACACGGGATATTATGAATCTAAATTTGATTGCGTTTTATGACAATCTGTTTAAACCGGCGAAAATCAATATTAAAGCTATTATGGCGAATCTGATTGGAGGAATTTATTATCTGATACTTCATAGGAGGTGTGCGAAAACCTGTACAATAGATTTTAGTACTCAAGAAGGGGAAAAGGTCTTTTTCGAATGGATAGATTTTCTAACAGATGCCATTTTTGACAAACTGGAAGCGTATGAAAGGAATAGAAAAGCAGCTCAAGAAATGTTATCAGACGGCATAAGTGAGTTTAAAATATGTAAATACATGGGCATCAATAAAAATGACTTAAAAATGTTACTTTCAAATAGCCATAGAAATTCACGAGAACTTTCAAAGGAAAGCTAAAAATTTTATTTATAGTACATATCATATTGATAAGTAGAATACCATAAAATATTCGCAAAGCTCCATTGCTGCGTAAATCCCTATCCGGATACTTTGTATTAATAGCGGTCATTATCTGTATGGCCGTCGTGTGTATCTATGAACATATAAGTGATTATGGACTTAATAGTCTAATCAGGTCATTGGAGCAAGGGGTATTTGACGTTAGCTATTGTCGGTTACTTTTATAATTTTTTTCTATATCCCTCTGTATAAGGACTGATAGGCTGCTACAAGAAAAATCTGACACGCTTTGTGTAGCGCGTTACATAAAATGCGTCAAGTTATTTTTCAAAGGGTACACGAACAGACTTGAAATTGCGGATAATGATATAACTATATCACTATTCACAGTTTCAAGGTAGTCTTTGGAGCTTAGTCCTGCATGTCCGTTCTCCTGTTTTATTATTCCCTGCTTTAGCGTTTTCTATTCCTTTTTTATATACTTCTATTTATCGCTTTTCTGCTGCCGTGCAACCTGCCGTGGATTGAATTTTTCCGCGAAGGTAATCGCCAGTCCCAGTCGTGTCAATGCCGGCATTCAGCCGCAAGTGAAGCGCAAAAATCTTCCTCTCCGCTGGTGAGCGTATTTTTCCTCTTCAGCCTTGCCAGATTGTTCCTGCCGCCTTTGGATGCAGAAAAAATCATCCCGGAGGTCGCAAACAGGCCGAACAGAGGGAAATAAAGAATATTTATAAACTAAGGTAACGGTAGGATTAACCACCTGCCACAAAAAGAATTTATTATGTTATACGTTCACACAATTGGTCGCATTGGCAAGGATTGCCAGGTTATTACTGGAGCACACGGTTCATTCATTGCATTTGATATTGCGGTAGATGACTATTCACATGGAAACAGCATCACTACTTGGGTAAGGGTACGGAGTAAGAAAGAGAACCATATTCGACTATCCGAATATCTTACCAAAGGACGGTTACTGCTCATTGAAGGGACACTTTCAGCTTCACTGTGGAAGGATAAGGATGAAAACTGTCAGATTCAACTATCCATTACGGCAGACGCATTGGAGTTCATCAATACCGGAAAGCGTGAGGGTACAACTTCAGAAGCAGAGAGTCCGACAGATGCCGCAAGTAATGTACCTGTACCACCGGTAGCTATGCCGCAAGAGGACAAGGAAGACTTGCCGTTCTGATGATGTGCATATAGTATTGAACAACAATAAATACTAAATGTAGTATTTACTAATTATAGTAAAGTAGGAAGTTAGTGAGTTACCTATTACTGAAAGTAGTATTTACTACATTTAGTCTATTAGTATTTTAGTATAGTAGTAAATACTAAAATACTCTTTTTAGTAAAATAGTATATACTAATTATAGTATTTACTAAGAATAGTATTATCTTTGTATCGCATATAAAGACATCAAATTATGACAAAAATTATAGCTGTTTTGAATCATAAGGGTGGGGTTGGCAAGACAACTACCACCATCAATCTTGCCGCTGCTTTGCGACAGAAGAAAAAGCGTGTACTGGCTATCGACATGGACGGGCAGGCAAATCTTACAGAATCGTGTGGTCTCTCCATTGAGGAAGAACAAACGGTGTATGGGGCAATGAGAGGTGAATATCCCTTACCGGTTATCGAACTGGAGAACGGACTTGCTGTTGTGCCGTCCTGTCTCGACCTGTCGGCGGCAGAATCCGAACTGATAAACGAGCCGGGACGTGAGTTGATACTGAAAGGTCTGATTACGAAGTTGCTTGACAGTCGGAAGTTTGACTACATCCTGATTGATTGTCCACCTTCACTGGGCTTGCTGACACTCAATGCCCTTACCACAGCGGACTTTCTGATTATTCCGGTGCAGGCACAATTCCTCGCCATGCGCGGAATGGCGAAGATTACAAGCGTAATTGAGATTGTCAAGGAACGCCTGAACCCGAACCTGAGTATTGGTGGCATTGTTATTACCCAGTTTGACAAGCGCAAGACACTCAACAAGAGCGTAGCTGAAATTATCAATGACTCTTTCTGTGACAAAGTGTTCAAAACGCTTGTACGGGACAATGTGGCACTGGCCGAAGCTCCTATAAAGGGAAAGAACGTCTTTGAGTACAATAAGAACTGCAATGGAGCCAAAGATTATATGGCTTTAGCACAAGAGGTTTTGAAATTAAAATAAGACAATATGGGCAAGAGTGATTTATTGAAAGACAGTATGAAAAGCGGACTGGACGGATTGCTGTCATCCACGAAGAAATCTCCGCAAAAGAAGGAAGCCACACCACTTAAAACTGAAAAAGAGCCTGCGGTACATTGCAATTTCGTTATCGACAAGAGTGTTCATACGCGTATGAAATTCCTTGCTATTGAGAAGAATATGTCATTGAGAGACATTGTAAATGAGGCGATGAAGGAGTATTTGGAAAAAAACGGTAAGTGAGGGTATGTTCCTCGCTTACCGTTCTTTTAAATCTGTGACTTCTGTTAGTACGTTATGCCGATATGTATTGCTACATATCAGTCATTGACAACCCTTTGTATGACAGGGAATAACCTTTGAACTCTCCCGTTGCACGCATGAAAGCGGCTGCTTTCGCTTCCAGTTTTTCCATGTCGATATTTTCGGCCTTGCGTTTGACTTCGAAAAATGTCGCCGTATCGTCCAGTTCGTTTTCAGCTACTATGTCTATTTCGTTCTCACCCTTGCGGTCCCACCAGCCTCCGATACGCGTATAGACTTGCCGTTCTATCAGTACACGCTTAAAGTAACGTTCAAGCATCAGACCGCTGAAAGTTTCATAATCCCGACCTATAATCATCTTCACACTTCCATAGTTCTCTATCTCCAGCATATAGCTGTACTTGTAGATGAAGCGGAACCAGAACGTGAAAAAATTATCCTCGATGACATACCGGACATTCTTGGCGGAACTCTTCTCGAACAGCGGTTGCTTCTTCGATATGATTTCGTATTCTTTTTCCAGCTTGGTAAGATAACCGCCGATTTCCTTGCCTACCACGTTTTCAATTTCCGAACGGGATGTTTTTCCTCGTGCAATGGCCGATAGTATGGAGAAATAGATTCCGTAATCCTTGCCGAACTCTTCGATAAGAATCGCTTTACCCTCGCCCAAAAATATGGAGTCGGCCTTTATAATCTGGTCGAGCATAGTCGTTTTGGCTGTTGCTCCTGCATCCACGAGTAGTTGTACATACTTCGCCACACCGCCCGTGAAAGCGTACAATGCCAGCAGATCTTCCGCCGTGTAGCCGGGGTTGTATTCCGAAAGAATATCTTTCAGAACAGTTGGGGTAAACGGACGCACAGTCATAAAGCGCGACTGCCGGTTATACAACGGCTCTTTCTTATCCTTGAATATCTTTGTCATCATGGAATAAATCGAACCACAGACAATCAGGTTAATACGGGACTTCGGGCTGTATAGATCCCAGATGCGCTGCATATCGCTGAACACCGATTTGTTCACACGGAAAAACTCCTGGAACTCGTCGATAAAGAGTGTGATGGGACGTTCTGCCGAAAGTTTCATCAGGTACTCGAACACATCGGTAAAGTGCTCGGCCCGCCCCATGGTTGGGACTCCCAACTTGTTCTCTATTTCAAGCCGGTAGTCCTCACACAAATCGCCTTCGGCTTTCCGGGCAACAAAGAAATAGAGAATCGGTTCGTCCTCGTATGCCTTCCACACGAGTGATGTCTTACCGATACGGCGACGTCCCGTTACCACTGTAAACTGAGCATTGTTTTTGGCCATTTCGCGAATCTTGCGAAGAGAGGCTATTTCTTCTGTCCTGTCAAAAAATCTCATATCCTTATCCTTTTTTATTGCTGTTTCCGAAACGTCTGTTTCCGAAACGTCTGTTTCCGAAACGGCTGTTTCGTTACTGCAAAAATAATGCAAATTTCTGGTAAAACAGGCAATTGATACAGATTTATTTAGCGAAATGGCTCAAAGGATTTTTATCTGGTAAGTTCCATTCCTGTTTTACACCGTCTGGTCTTACGTCCTTCCGCTTGTCCCGTTGTATCGTTAATCATCCCTTTATAGTTCCATCCGTTTTACCATCCGCCTTTCAGCGTATTCTTCCTTTTCTATATTCTTTTAATGCCACTCATCCGGTCCATTCCTGCCATCACCGGTTGGTTTTCCAGACGCAAAGGTGGACTGCCGCGCTTGATTCCGTCGCTTTGAAGTGCATTTCCTATAAAATTCTTCCTTTCTGCGAAAGAGTAATTTTCCGGAAAAAGCGTCGGAAATCGCTTATTCGTCAGTCCTTGTAAAGCATCTGTAAATCCCAAGCGGTTCAGGCAGAAAAGAGAACCGAACAAAGGGAAAATAAAAAATTAAATATTAAAACCAATTAAATTTTTATGATTATGGAAGCAACAGCAATTCAATCAGTAGAGAAAAACATCACAATGGTAGCATTGGCAAACGTGCAGCCGAGCAATTACAACCCACGTAAGAATTTTGACGAAGCGAGCCTTGCAGAACTTTCCGAGAGTATTCGTCAGCAGGGTGTGTTACAGCCTATTGGAGTACGCCCAATAGAAGACAACCGCTTTGAGATTGTTTTTGGAGAACGCCGATATCGTGCCTCCCTCATGGCAGGATTGGAAGACATTCCGGCTGTCGTTATGGAAATTTCAGACGAAGTTGCCGAAGAAATGGCGGTAACTGAAAACCTCCAGCGCAAGGATGTTACCCCGATAGAGGAAGCAAATGCCTACCAAAAGCTCATTGATAGTGGTCGCCACGATGTGCAGTCTTTGGCGGTGCAGTTCGGTAAAAACGAAAGCTATATCCGCACACGCCTTAAATTCGTTTCCTTAATGCCCGAAATCGCACAGCTTTTGGAACAGGACGAAATCACAATCAGCGTAGCGAGCGAAATTTGCCGTTATGGGGAAGATATTCAGAAAGAGGTGTACAACAAGCATCTTAAAGAGGGGGTGCAGTACAATAGTTGGCGAGGAATGAAAGCCTCTGATGTTGCACGGAACATCGAACGGCAATATACCACCGACTTGGAGCGATACGCATTTGACAAGACCCTCTGTCTGTCGTGTCCTCACAATACAAATAATATGATGTTATTTTGCGAGGGTGGTTGCGGAAATTGCGCCAATCGTACTTGCCTTGCTGAAATGAATGCAGCATATCTCACGGAGAAAGCCGTGCGCCTTATGGAAGAACGCCCTGAGGTATCCCTCTGCTATGAAAGTTTCAACAGCAATGAAGCCGTAGTAGAACGTCTTACCGCCATGGGTTACGAAGTGGAAAGCCTTAACTATTATGCAAAGGCATATCCCGAACAGCCCGAAGCACCCCGAAAAGAAGAGTACGACACCACCGAAGAATACGAACAGGCACAGAGCGAGTTCGAACAGGATTTGAACGATTACACGGAAGAATGCGAAGAAATCCGTACCCGAAGTGAAGCAGGTGAAATCATCCTTTATTTCCGTATTGAGAGCAAGGACATCGTACTCTGTTATGTTCCGAAAGTTACCTGTACTACCAATGACACAAAACAGGAGCAGACGCTTTCACCGGTAGAGAAGTTGGAAAAGCAAGACAAACGCAACAAGGAAATTGCCCTTGAAAAGACTGTAGAGGACACAAAAAAACAGATTTTGGAGGTTGATATGTCCGATTGCAAGTTTGGGCAAGACGAGGACAAGATGATTTATTTCTTCTTGCTATCATCCCTCCGCAAAGAGCATTTCGAAGCGGTAGGTATCGAGGAAAAAAAGCCTTATTCCTACCTTACAGATGAAGAAAAGATAAACATCATTGCCAACCTCACGAGCAAGCAGAAAGCGATTATTCGCAGGGATTTTCTAATTGCTAATTTCAAGAACGCATACGGCAACAATGCCATTGCATCCCTCTTGCTTGACTTCGCACAAAAACATATGCCCGACCTGTTGGCAGACATCAAGAACGGACATAATGAAGTGTATGAGAAGCGTCACCAACGTATCGAAGAGAAAAAAGCCGTTCTTTTGGTGCAGGAACAAGCAAAGCAGGAAGCGGAGCAATCTGACAAACAGCAATCCGAAGTAGGGATGCAGACCGAAGAACAGCCACAAGAGGAAGATATTGCAGCTTAACCATAATCAGTAACCAACGAATAGAGGGTGGAGTAATCTGTCCTCTATTCGTTCCTAATTTGTAATTAGATTAAGGTGAAGATGTTCACGGACAACTGCTCCAAACCGTTGTCGGGCGGCGCGTCTGCCGGGCAAACCCGCCATCCGCGCGATTATGCCTTTTCTATCCCATTTATAGCTACCTCCCGATACCCCGCCGCCACCCGTCTTCATTTATACCTATCAGTTTCCTCCTTTTTATCTTTTCCATCTTATTCCTTCTCCGGTTCCTTCCTGTCCTCGCCGGTTGGTTTTCCAGACGCGAAGGTGGACTGCCGCGCTTGATTCCATCGCTTTGAAGTGCATTTTTATAAAATTCTTCCTTTCTGTGAAAGAGTAATTTTCCAAAAAAAGTGTTGGAAGTAGCTTGTTCGTCAGTCCTGTAAAGCATCTGTAAATCCCAAGCGGTTCAGACAGAATATAGAACCGAACAGAGGGAAGAAAAATAAATCATTAAAATTTCATGACAATGGACAACATCAAAGAAAGCAAAGAGTACAAACTTGCCAAAGAATGGGAAATGGCAGTGAATAGTTTTAGTTTCAATCCCAAGCGTTTTGCAGCCGCTATACCTGATATGCACCCCACACTGCAACAGAGCCTCTATAGATTGTTTAAGGAGTGCATCATTGTGATGGCGGATGAGACACGTCGCTATGATGACCGCAATCGTGCATCACATGAAGAAGCAAAGTGTCTTATGGAATACCTCAAGACAAATGGAAAGCATATCCCATTAAAATAACAAGCGTATGAAAACACAAGAAGTACAATTTGGCGGCAATAACTATCCTTGCCGTGTGGTGGAATCCAACGAGGGTGAAGAACTCCTTATCGGCTCGATTACCTTGCTTGATGCCCTTCAGCCCGGTAGTTTCAACGATGAAAACGAAGGCTTCGCAAGCAAGGAAGCCGAAAGAATCTATGATGAGGTTTTCTTCTTTACCGACATGGCAAACCTGCGACTGACAGACGTAGAATTGGTTGCCGAACTGAAAAAGGACAACCCGGAATGGTTCGAATAAAAAAACAATAATCATCTTAAAAATAGCATAGTTATGGAAAAAGAGTATGTAATACAAATAGCACAGACCATTCAAGAGCAGTTGATAGGACTTACCCCTATGCCCGTCCTCATGTCATGGGGTATCGCAGAGTTTGCAGCCACCATCTTCAAAGACCTGCCTGCACTTCGTATCAAAGTAAACGGACTGTTACACACCGGATACGTCATTATTGCACTTAATGGGTCGGACTATTATGAGGTATATCTGTTGAAAGGCAAAGATGCAGAGTGTGTCAATGAAGAAGTTTGTTACAACGAGTTAGGGGATGTCATTGACAGGGCAATTGAATGCGGTACTGACAAAGAGGAATACGAAAAAATTGCCATCAGCAACTCACCCAATTATTAAGCAGGTAGCTCTCCTGATAAACCAGAAGAAGAGATTAGTTAGTAGTAAACCGCCAGTACGATTGTACTGACGGTTTTTGTTGTTTTTATTTACATTATATGTCAGACAGCCGGATTTTTATTTCGCGTTGCGCTTATTTTGAACGTCTTTTATCATCTCTTTCACATCTTGCCCCACTTGTACGAAGTTTTTATATAGGATGCGCTCCCGTTCCTCTCTCGACTTGAAAGTGTAGAACTTCGGCAGCGGCACATACGCCGCTTCTTCTTTCTTGATTTCTGCCATATCAAAATCTGTTTTGCAGAAGAACTTTGTAGTCTTGAACTCTTCCGATTCTTGAATATTCATTGAACCGCCCATACCTGTTTTCGTCTTCACAAAGTCCCGTGCCGTCTGACCGCATATCCATCCGGTTGCCATATCCGAGATTTTCGAGGCAGGCACAAGGTTATCCATATTCTCATTGAGATTGATACTTGTTTTGTCCCGGTCAATAGTCACGCCTTTTTTGACCTGGACCACCTTGCCGAAGATGTCATTGGACAACCATTCCAGCGTTTCTTTGGCACGTGCCGAGCCGCTTACCACATTACCTACCGTCGTAATGATCTTTTGCATACCTACCTTACCATAATCGGCTTCCAGTTGCGGTAGTTCCTGAAAGCCGAGCGTTACACTCACCTTATTGCTTCGCGCTGTACCTATCAGACGGTCTATTTTGTGAAAGTAGAGTGTCGGTAACTCGTCCACTATAATACTCACAGGAATATTTTTCCCCTGCCCGGTATTCACACGGGTAACGAGACGGTTTAGGATAAGAGCGTTCAATGCACCGATGATGGATTCCATTTCCGGGTCATTTGCAATCAGCAGGTAACTCGGATTCTTCGGGTCACTCACCTTCAGGTCGAAGTCATCGCCATCCCGGTGGAATATCCAGTAGCTCTCTTTGGTTGCCAGACGCGAGGTATAAACACGTAACGTGCCAATCATACCCTCCAATTGTTCCATTGCCTTATTTTTGAAAGCTGTCTGGAATGGACCAAGCAGCGGAGCAACCTCATTGTCAGTTTCCAGTACCTCGAAAATCGTCTGATAACTTTCATTCAAGAATGACAGAATATGTGGCATGTCCGAATACTTTCCCAGCCAGTAGGCAGGTTCCACGATATTGCCGCCTTCACGGTCGCGCACGATACCTGTCGGTTTCCAGAATTTGGTCTGCGGATCTTGCTGTCTTTCCGCATATAGAGGCTTGCCGTTGGCATCGTAGGGTTCACGTTCATAATTCACGAAGAAGTAGATACAAGCGGCAAGGAAGTTTACCGCCGAGGTTTGGAAGAACTGGTCGCTTCCGCCGCCTCCCTCTTTCTTACCCTTTTGTAGGCTTTCCAATAATGTTTCCGCCGTTTCGCTGGCCGCCGCAAGATTGTTGATGTACTTTGCCTGAATTGGATTCACCCGACGGCTGTACTCCACATCCACAAAATTAATCATGTTGAACTTGCACCCTTGGGGTACTCTGCCCAGTTTCTCGTTCTTCTTGTAATGGTAGTAGAGCTTGGTCGCCAATGTAGGAAACTTGTAGTCATACACCACCATGGCAAAACCTTTGGCCGAATGCTGTCGGATAAACGGCTCTATGATACTGAAAGTCTTACCCGATCCCGGTGTTCCAACTACCCATGTTCCTCGAAAGCAGTTGCTTACAGAAATCCACCCCTTACGGAATTTACCCTTATAGTAGTATCGCATGGGGATATTTACGCTGTATTCATTCTCGACTTTTTCTTCACATTGTTCAAAACTTTCATTCTCGAAGTTGAAACGGTCTTTCATCAATCCCTCCTTGATGAACTTTGAAATGTTGTCTAATGCGATATGTACCAGTACTACGCCAGCAATGGAGGCAATCATATAGAGAATGATATTCAGAGGTAAGGTATAAAGCCTTGTTTCCATCGTATGGCCGAACAGCCATACGGAGAGTACGAGCAGCAATAACCCACTCGTCAATGGATACACCACCTGCCGGCGTGCGTTGAACTCCAGATGCTTCTTGTTCCGCGTTCCGACACAAGTGATGCAGATAAGCAGTACCGTTGCGATTTTGCTGTACACAAGATTGCCGTCGTGGTAAATCATCCATTGTTTGATGCGTCCGTGAATGTCGGTCAGTATGCCGCCCCAGTGGTCGAGCATTGCAGGGTCAATGGCATATTCAAAGAACTCCAGCAGCACGGACACATATACCACTGTGCGGAATATTTTATAGAACCCTTGCAATTCCTTACTTTCTTCCATAAGTCAGTCTGTTATTAGTCCTTGTTTTCTACGATACCAATGATTACCTACTCTGATTACATCCATACCGAACCATGCACCATTCTCGTTCAGTTTTGTTTTTATCTTATCAAGTGTTACCGGACCGATACCCCAGATTTCCATGAGATATTGCTCGTTAAGATGAATCAGGTCTCCGATATATAATATTCCATGAGATTCAAGATGGCTTTTGATGGATGGGGTAATACCCAAACTGAATACCGGTTCCGAGAGATAGTGTACTTCTTCTGCCTGAATGTTATTCAGGGCTATTTCAAGCCCCACTTTGATTCTTTTGAGAGAATCAAGGCGTTCTTGCATCTTTTGGATGACAAGCTCGTCTTGCTGTATCTCATTGCGTAATTGGGTTGCTCTCTTTACAAGTTCGGCATTACTTCTTTTCAACTCTCCGTTAATATCCGCCATTGACAGATTACTTGTTTCAAGCTCGTTTCGTGTGCGGTCTAATTGCGTGACAAGTTCCTCCAGTCTGTCGGCATGACGCTTCAAGATTGAATTTTTTTCATTATCGGCAGTCATTTCGTCCAAAAGGTAGCCGAACCTTTTAATTTGAAAATTAATATCTTCTTTATCCGATGCTATGGAATCTGCGAGTTTTGCCAGTATTTGTCGGCATGAATTACCTTTCATGGACTTATACATGAGGACAATTCCCAATATCATCAATGCTATGCTGAAAAATATATCCGTATCTTTCATATCTTTCTATCTTTTATTCGTTTATGGTAATTATGGGGCGTACTCTGTGCGCCTGTACTTTAGGTGTTTCCTGCATTGCACCGCTCCCCATGGAATAGAGCCATGCCTTGGCTGTCTGTTGCTTTTCGACTTCTGTGGATGTCCAGTACCAACAGTCGTTTTCATCCAGTGGTAACGGCTCACCGCCACATTGTTCGATGACAGGGTTGATTATCTTTCGCATGGTGTAGAGCAGCCGCATCTCTGCCACGGACGGTACATAGGCACTCTGCCCGTACCGCCATAGGTCGAAAACCGCTTCTGCCATTGGCGAAGCGGTTTCTTGTGTATCATACAGTGCGAATGTATTCTCATTGCCATCATAAGCCATGATGTCAGCCGATGTGCCTTGTGCGATGCCGAGGCTGTCGGCGAATGCCTGTGGAGCAATGTCCCACAGGTAAACTGCATAACCGTCCCCCTCCGTATCTCCGCATTTTTCGGTATCGAAGACCACCGCTATCGCTTTTTTCCCCGATTGTTCATATTGTGCGTAAGGCAAGGCTGTTCCATCCTCGCAGAGGATATGTCCTGGACGAACTGCTGTATCGGGTACGTCTATATGCGTGTCACAGGCAGCGCAAAGCACGGCAGCCGTTGCCGCTGCCACCAAATGTATCTTTCGTATCATATTGCTTTCTTTTTTGTTTCCCTATTTTATAGGTAGTTTCACACCCAGCACGACACCTGCTCGCAGCACGTCCGCACCTTTTATCATCACATCGCTTTTCACTTGCCAATACAGTGTCCATCCGGCCCGTAGCACATAGTTGTGTTCGTAACCGAAGTGCAGGCCACCGAGGAACTTATTCATGTCGCTTCCGGCTGAAGCTCCGATACGCAGACTGCCATAGTGGTTGCGTCCCCGCGTCATGCACGGCTTGTAGGCCACGCCAAAACCGTAGCTGCGGTAGTTTCGCCAAAATGATTCCGGGCAGATATGCCCGCACGAAGCGCACTCTGCCCATTGTAGATAGCCGTTGACGAAGAACTCCCACATATGGCGATAGTTCATTTCGTGTTCGTAGGCGAGCGTTATATCCATGCCGTTCTTGTAGAGTAGTCCTGTGCCAAGCGAGAGGCGTCCGCTACCTTGTTGTGCATTTGCACTTGCAGCGATACACACGCAGGTAATTATCACGATGATTGTCTTTTTCATAGTCATTCCTCCTCCAATAAATCTGCATGGAACGAATCTGCCGCCAGTATATCCTCATAGTCGATGTTCAGACTGATGTTACGGCCACTAATCTGTTTCTCCGTCATTTCGATGGTCAGTAGCTTGTCATTGGGAAAGGTCATCTTTTTCACGACAATCACATTCCGATAGCCGTGTCTGAATGTCTTGCCCGATTCCAGAACCAGGGCAGGTGTCAGTTCGATAGTCTGTGCGTTGGTTGCCTTGGCGAGTTTCTTGTCTGTCAGCTTTATCCGTATCTCATCAATGTCAAAACGGATGTTCGTCTTGTTCTCGATGGAAAAGTCTATGAAGAAGTAGTCACCCACCGAGTAGATATTGTTCAGACGCATCACCATGCGGTGTGCTTTGGTAGCTACGTTGCGGATTTTTGCAGGTGAGTTCCAGATGCGCCGTGCATGATGTGTCATGTCGGCAGTGGACATTGAGACTGCCGGATTGTTGTACGCATTACGCTCTTGTAGCAATATCTCCTTATCTGTTACTGCCTCTTTCATCCTTGTGGTATAAATCAGTGCGTATTGTGTGCGGTATCGTTCCGTCACAATGGTGACGATGGCGAGTATTTCACCATCCTCGTGTCCGCTTTCCTTGGGCTTTAGGCGAATGATGTTGTCAATGGGCTGATCGCCCGCCACCTTGTCAGTGGAAATATCCACGAAACGCACCGGTTCCGATGCCGTGATGACAGTTGTTATCTGTTCGTTCACCGTCAGTTGTTCCATTTCTTCGTAGGTAGTTTGTGCGTTAGCTTTCGGTAAAATGGAAATACCTGATAGAAGCATAATGCCAAATAAATTCCTTTTCATTGAAATACAGAGTTATAATTGAAAATTCATGATTGCTTTATTCTCTTGCGAATTGATATTTGCCTTATCTGGGATGTCATCCTGCATACAACTTGGAGATTTGTCCGTAACATCTATCTGTTCGAATATGATTTGTTTCGGAAGTATTTTATGGCAGAAATAGCTGCTGTTGAACGGTACGTTTTTCCCTTTTCCGAACTGAATACGTTTATCGAACATGAGTAATTCCAGATCAGTATTCTGGAAAAGTCGGCAGGGTGCTACGTTGTTCAGCCAATAGTTGGACATCAGCAAGGCGAATGGTTTTCCGAGTTTCAGACAGCGTTCAAAGACTTCCACCTTCCGGCTGAAAGGAGGATTGGATACGAGTATATCCCATTGGGACGGTTCATAGTTGAAAAAATCCTGTCCGTTATAGATATGGGAATACACGACATGGAAACCGGCATCCTTGAATTTCTGCACAAACTCACTGCGCTTCGTATCGAAAGGACACCAGACTATCTTGCCTTCGGGTATATATTTGATAATGGGTAATACACCATATCCCGGTGTATATTTTTCATCTGTCGGATTCCCGTATAATTTTTTTAAGTAGTTTGAAGATTTCATAGGCACATGATTAAAAATATTTATATTGATTTCTTTTCCCTATTTCGCTTCATTTCTTTATCTGCCTGGCACGCGCCCAAGTACAACGTCCCGTCCGGGTCATTTGGATTTCACATTGCCAAAGAGTGCCCTTCTCCACTGTTTTGAAATTAACATTCCCGTATCTTGGTCCGTAAAAACCGGTATGTTTTTGAAAAGCGAATAAGGCAATCCTCCGTCTGTCTTCTGTTCGGAAGTTGCATATTAGGGCAAACTGCCCTCTGTGATGCCACCATTCGGTACTCACAAGTTTTCCGATAAATGTTTCGGCTTTATTTGGGGCTATATAGTCCGCATAATAAAGCCCATCCGTACCTTTGTGATATTCTGATAAATCTGTTTCCATGTCATCATCATTTTAATTCCTTTTTTCCTGTCCGTTCACTAAATACACGAAAGTTCCGTATTTCAACTTGACTTTGTTTTTCTTGATAGCTTTGCTAATGGCATTGCTTGTTTTCTGGTAGGCATTGTTCACCGCCTGCATCCCCCATTGTGCAAGGCTGTTTCCTGTTGTACTTCCCATACTCATGTTCATATTGCCCGACATTGCCCCGCTTGCTACATCCTTGCTCGTTTCCCGGAATTGGCTGTTGGGCACATACAGCCCCTCCATGCCATCTGTATCATAGAGTGAGAGACTCACTTTCACCAATTCGTCATTCACGAGGATGCTGCTGATATTACCTTTCACGCGCCCGGATGAGAATCCGCTTACCGTAGCGTACAGGTATGTTCCCCTTGCTATCACACACTCGCCAATCTCCACATCGTCAAGCAGGCGCAACCTCACGCGCGAGCCGTCCACCGCTTTGATGTTCTCGTCAATGATGGCTTGGATGAGTTTCGGTTCACGGACATTCTTCGACAGTGTGTTAAAGTAGTCCGAGGTTGTCTTCACCTTGCGTACCACCTCGCTGGGCGGTTCGTCCGCTGATGGCGTTTTCACAGCCCGGCTCTCTTCGTTGATGGTTCCGGAGGCTGCTGCTCCTTGTGGTGGAGCAATGTTGGCCGTGTCCGTTTCTGCCGGGGGTACAGTCGCGTTTTGCCCTCTCAGTCTCGCCTCTGCGAGTGCTTTTTCCAGTTCGGCAAGTGCTTCCTGTTCTCGTGTCTTGGCAGAGGCAATTTCCGCTGCCGCAGCTTTTTCCTGTTGTTCTTCCGTGAGCAGGTCGATGTCGTCCTGCGTGTATTTCGATTCATACTCTTCCTTGTTTTTATCGGGTTCTTCCCGGTCTATGTTATCTACAGCGGAGTAGTCTTGTATCTTACCCCATGATTTCGCCATATTCTCGTATTTGCTGCCTATGCCATCGTCCTTGATCTGTGCCCCCGGCAATTCGGGGTTCAGGAACTCCGTCGTCTGCAACGCCTTGTCTTGTATTTCTATCGTTTCTGTCTGAAACAGGTCGAAGATGAAATAAGACGTGCCGAGCAGGGGGAAATAAAGGATGGCGGGAAGCATATATTTCGGCTGGCGAAAATTGATTTTCTCCAATATCTTCATTATACATCTTTTAATTGAGTTGTACATATTTGCCTTCAATGGCACAATTTCTCAGTATCTCTGCGTTGTCTTCTCCGAAAGCTAATAGGATGCTACCGCGACTGGGAGAGTCACCTCGTGCTCCGCCTGGTCGGTAGAATCGGATGCGGTGGCGTAGGAATTTCATTCCCGTCGCTTTTGGAAAGATGACGTCCTGAAACATTTTGGAATCGCAACGGTTGAATAATAATGCAATGCCGTTGCCATGTTCTGCCAATTTCCGGACGAATAGCTCGATAAGAGGACGCGAATAGGGAGGATTGAGCCACACACGCCCTTCCCATATCTGGGACAACCCATCTATGTTCTGGTCATACATGACCTCGGCAGTCGGCCACAACGGATGGATGGGAGCGCAAGGGTCAAGGTCGAATTTGCCCAATGCGTCCAGTATCTCCTTTGGCGTGTACCATTCGTCTGACGAACGGACTGATTTTTCAAGCCGTGTATTCATAAGTACTCTTTTTACTATGGTTTGTCCCCTCTGTTTTTATGTTCCCTTATTTCGACTTCCTGCAACAGCTTGTGCCGTTCCCGAAGCACTGAATCCTGCTTTTCCGTCGCCGTGCGACTTACCGGACTGTGTCTGTACACAGTTACCAAGCGGTAGGCGTTCCATACGAAAGCTCCGATGACGAATGTAAAGACGATGACCAGAAACAGCGTCCGGTGTGCGTTGGCAAAGCCCTGCACCTTGGCCGCCGCTTGGTCGATGCGTGTCGCCTTGGCGAATTTATGCCCGGCCTGCACCTCTCGCTCGTAGCGTTCCTTGTACTGCGGGTCATCTTTGTCCGGCATCTTCTCGCCGAACAACATCCGTTTGAATCCTTTGATATTCATATCTTTGGTGATTTAATAGTTACTCTTTGTTTTTTGCTCGATATCTTTGTTCAGCAATGTGCGCCAGTTTACTATGAGCAGTCCATGCGGATTATTGTCCGTTCTCGGCACACGTTTAAGTTGCCCTGCCGTAACCAGTTCGCGCATCAGGATATTACTCCGGCGCTCGATTCGCTGCCGACCATAGTAGGTGAACTCCATATTCTTTTTGTCAAAGGAGATACTGTCACAGAATATCGAGAACACCGCGCTCGTACCCAATATATTGGAGTAAAATCCCTTTTCCTTGAGGGTATTGTACTGTGCCAGTCCCGTCTCATCGACCAGGTACATCGCTTTTTCCATCGTATAGCGGATGTATTTGTCGTCCGGTGCGAGAGTAAAAAAGTAATGGTGGAACATTTCTACGTGGCTCTTGGCCTCCACGTCCAGTGTTTCGTCCATCGTCGTGCGGGTTACGAGTATAGGTACATTTCCGTCCAGCACATACACCTTTTTCTGCGCGTCCGTCACCATTGTCCGGGCAGTCCAGATACTTGATACGCTGATGATGATACACCCTGCAAGAAAAGCAGTGCAGATGATGCCCACCAGTCGGATTTTATTCTCCAAATGTTTGATGACCATATACCTTTATTTTTTCTTGTTAGACAATCGTGTGTATTCGTCATGTAACATTGTCATGACTGTATCATGCAACTCCGTCAGAAATTTTTCGAACTTCCCGTCAAAAAGCTGTGTGTAATCTTCCCGCATGATTACATGCACGAATATCCACCAGACACGGCGGTTTCGATTCTTGGCATTTTTCTGCAATTTGACCAGTTGCAGACGATAGGTAAGGTAAGTCATCATAGGGACAATATATCGGTTGTCCCATGTAATGGCTTCGTCCAGTTCTTCATATTCCGGATCAATTCGGTGGTTAGGTGCATAAACGAGTTCTTCGCTTATGCGTTCATTTGCATAGTGCACGAAACGCTCGTTCCTGCACCATTTCTCAATTTTCTGTTGTACATTCATCTTTTGGATATTTAATATTAGGTTTATCATTATCTCATCATCGAGCCGATACCGCCCGTAGCCGTCATTTTGGCCTGCTGCGCCACACCTTCTCCAAAGTTCCGTGTAGAGAAGGCCGTGTCGCCTTCAGGTATCATCCATGCTGCCAAGTCCGGCACGAGGTTTAGGCATTTCAGTGCCACGATACTTGCCGCCATCAAGTAGCCGGCGGAGAAGAAGCTGTTTTGCAAGTAGGCCGCCATTGTCTGTTCGCTTGCTGTGATTGCCGTCAGGTTTTCTACCTGTATGCACAGTACAATGTCGAATAACAGTAGCACATAGAAGCCGACGAAGTAGAGCATTGCACCATAGAAATGTACTGTCAGATACCTTATAAGCCACTTCGCCCATGCACCTTCCCATTTGGGCAACAGCGAGAACGCCCATTGTATAGGTCCGAATATTGTTAACATGCCCAGTAGGATTTGCTGGCAATAGATGGTTGCCCACCATCCGATACGATACACAATCAGAGCGATAAGCATGATGATTTTGTCGATACCTACGATGACTCCTGCCGTCAGTGAGGTAAACCACAGTTCGGCTGCGTCTTTCTCCATCTTCGTCACTTCGTCCACTCCGGTTTGTTCCATGGTCGCTTCTACCAGATTCGGGTCGGAGGTACCCGTGTGAGCGACATCTGCCTGTGCTTGCAAGCTTTGGTACATCGTGTCACGTACATGGATAAGTTGCTGCACTTCCTCGAATTTGTCCGCTATTTGGGTGGCTTCTGCCTCGTACAGATCATGCGTGTACGAGCCGATGCAGTTCGGGATGTAAGACAGGAAGTCAAGGAAACACCAACTGCTCCCACTGCCAGCCATACCCGTGTCTGCTGGCGGATACCACCAACAGAGGATGATTGAAACAGCCAAAGGACGGAACAGCTTCAGCACATCCAGTGGCTCATGTTTCACCATCATCTTGTACGCCATTCCCGCTGCCATCACAATAGCGAACAGGGCAGCCAGTGCCATGCACATTTGTAGTATCCACCAGAACGGTCCCTGCGAGCCGGTAAAAGTCGCATCAGTCAGGAACTCGTTCGTTTGAAAAATCACATCGTCTATTTCTTCTTCAAGGATATTAATACCGAAATCCGAGAGTATATTTCCGTCTGCCATACGTTTTTGTTTTTTCAGTTCCCTTTGTTTACTGTTTCATCTCCGTCGCCGCTGCCACCCGTGTTATTGCCTGATTGCGGGCCGCGCACGGCAAAGCGCGATTCGTGCCATCGGTTCACCGCATCGCGGACAATACTCTCCTTATCCAGAGTACGGTCAGCGGTAGCATTCAGTAGCGTACTTGTTATCGTAGTATTCTGCCGTTTGGCAAGGTAGCCGACAAGGATTTCGTTCTGTCGAGTTATATCTTCGTATATGCGCAGATACTCTTTCTTCCGCTGTGCGTTGGGCATATAGGCATCTTTCGTTGCATCAATGGCGCACTGGTAGATATGGTAATATTCCGTCCATCTGTCTTTATCCTCCGGTGTCCCCCCGACAGGCAAGATACGGTCTATGTTTCGTTTGAGCCGTACCATCTGTCCGTTGACCTTATCGCCTTCAGCGACCCATGCGATGTCCGCTTGACGGTCAGCCACGTTCAAGGCTTCTATCTTTGCCCGGCTCACCAATGCCGAGTCGATGGCTTCAGCTTCGTCCGTTTGGTTGTATAGGTTGACGCCCGCCAGTGTGCGGAACGACAGTTTGTTCTTGACTGCTGCCGACTTTTTATACTTGTTGTGCAGTATGGAATAGTAGAGGTCGGGCGAGAGTGCTCCCGTACCGGTTTCCATTACTGTTACTTGGTTTTGTTTCGGCGAATCGTGGTTATAGGTCACGGATTGTGCCTTTGCCGCCGTGGTTGCAATTATTGTAACCGTCACGAGTAAGAGTATTCTGTCCATATTTACTTTCGGTTATTTGTTATTAATCTTTCAATACTCAATGTGCTTCAATCAGTTAATCACCAGTATTATTCCACATTTCTTTTTATATTATATTCATTTCTAATCCTTTCCTCTCCCCGCAAGAAGTGCATATCATCCTTTTCAATACAAATACATTTTCTATTCGTATGAATACAGGCGATTGCAGTGCTCATGCTTCCAGAGGCAAAATCAAGGACTGTGTCACCCTCTTTTGTGTATGTTTTTATCAGATATTTCAACAATGCGACTGGTTTTTGATTAACATGAATCGTTTTGCCCTCTGATTCCGCAGTTTTAAAATATTTCACACTTCGTGGGTATCTCGTTCCTTTGTTTTCATTTCTGAATGTAGGATTTGGTACCTTGTTTACTCCTGTCCAGTTACTTCCTCTCTTTGTACGATTCTCATAAGGCTCACCTTCCTCCATGATTGGATAATAAGGAGTTCTGCCGTTACAAAAGATACTGATTAGCTCATGCGCTTTTAGAGGTTGCTTTTTAGCAAGAAGGAAATTGCTTGCTTTTGACTTTTCCCATACCCAGTCATATTTAAATTCGGCTAAATTGCCACAGCGTAAAAGGCTGCTGAACGGTTCGCTGCCAAATAAAGCCGTAGGCGCATTATCCTTTCTCACTCTTCTAATCTCCTCCCACATTTTCGAGAATGGTATTATCTTATCCCATTGCGAGGCTGTAATTCCAAAAGGTGGGTCGCATAGAACTAAATCAATACTTGATTCTGGGAGAAGAGGCATTACTTCAAGGCAATCGGCTTTATATAGCGTAATGTCTTTTTCAAAAACGATCTTTTTCATTACATCTTTTATTAATGTCCATTTGCCTCTTGGTTATAGGCCAGATAGACTTGTTTGTACTTAAAGTTTCTTTCTCTGTTTGTACTTCTCCGAACATTCAGGACGAAACGCTTTTCCTGCGTTTTAAGATATTCCTTATCAATTTCGGTACATAGAAGTCATAATCTAACTTGTGGCATTATTTACCTCCTTCCTCTTTTACCGTCAATAATCCAGTCGTCCCGCATTGCGCCATCGTCCGAAAGCACCGTCAATAATTTCCCGTTTGGTACGTTCCCGGTAAATCTTCGATTTCCAGTAGCCGATACGTACCTGTATGTATCTCCATGTCTCGATGTATGCCCGGTTCAAGTGTTGCTCAATGCTGTCCAGCGACTTGTTCACGGACTCCAGTACCATAAGCAGGTCGCTGGTCGAGCAGGCCGCTGCGCCCGTGGCATACAGCACGAGGTCGCTCACCGACTTATAGAGGTGTTCGCCCTCGTTGGCGATGTCCCGTATTGCTTTTTCATTGATAGTCAGTATCAGTGCGTCTGACGGCCCGATGTTCCCATGTTTCAGGATTTTCTCATGGAAAGCCTCCAGCATGGTCTTATAGTCACCGATACGGTCACTTACCGAACTGTAGGTATCCTTCACGTTCAGCACCGTCCGCAGGGACTGGTACATCACGTCGATGACATCAAAGGCACGGGTATAGCGGTCAAGGTCGATATTTACTTCCTTGTATTTGCCCGTCTCCTCACGGCTGTACTCGTGCAGCAGTTGGTTGCTGTATTCCAGCGTGCTTCGGGCCAGCAACAGGCTGCGTTGTTTTTTGTGGTCATTTATGTACGCTTCCACCGACACGATATCGAATGTCCATTGGCCCTTGGCGACATCGGGTAGTAGCGCAAGCAACGTAATGGCTATCAGTATAGTGCGTTTCATGGCCGTACCTCCTTTCTGCCACTTCGGGATGTCCGTGCGTTTTCTACCCAGCGGTCATGGCACTCTTCCACGAGTGTCAGCCTACGCCCCTCGTCCGTATCGAGTTCCGGTAGCACATCCTTCAGTACGTCGATGATGTTCCGCTTGTAGTGCATCATCTTCTCCAAGGATACGAGGTCGGCGTATATTTTCGTGATACGTGAATCCACTTCTCGTGCGATTTCGAGGCGGTCACTTGACCAAAGCAGGTGGTACACGTCGCTGTTCGGTACTTCTTCCATAGGTTCTGTACGGGCATACTCGGTAGTGATTTTACAGTTGGGATATTCCCGTGCGATTTCCGATATGCGATTATTCACGATTTTAGTCTTTTCCTCGTTCGACAGGTTCGGATCGAGTGTCAGTACATCGGCAACGTGCGTGTCTGTGTATGCCGAAGTCAATTCCCAACTGATTTGGATAATGGCACGGTGAATCTTGATACCCAGAAAGTATTTCGGCTTCCGTGCGATAGAAATAGTCGCACGGAACGTAATGATACCATTGATGTTCGGCATCGTCGCCTTACGGACGAACGTATAGCCGCTCCATGTACCTCCGTCCTGCCAAGTGAGGCTATAGGCTGTCTTGCAATCCTGCATGATAGCCGGTAGGCGGTAGTAATCATCTGTCGGCACATCGTTCTCTGCTTCCGCTTCCTGCTTCGCATCTGCGTACTCCTTCTGTTTTTGTTGCCACTCGGCAAGTTCGCTTTTCAGTTCCTCGATACGTGTCCGGTTGGAGTTATATTGTTGCCGGTAAGCTGCTGCGTCTTCCACGCTCGCCTCGGCAATTTTTTTCAGAAGGTCGGCGTTTTCCTTTTCCAAGGCACTAATCTGAGATTGAAGAACGGCGACTTGATTGTCCGCTTCCCGTATCAGTGCGTCCAGTTCTGAAAGGTCCAGTTCGTTCTCCGTTACCGAGGTCTGCATGACACACTCTTTGGAGTGGGCATCCAGTGAGCCGCCACACTTGCGACACTTGTATTGTGTCGAGCCTTGCCCCAGCGTCGCCCCGTCTGAACAGGTTACACTGATGGTCACGCTTTCGCATCCCTGCAATTTTGCGGCGTCCGTCGCCTGATAATAGTTCCGTGCATCGGATGCTATGTAATAGACATAGCCTTCCTCGTTGTCATTGAACTCCGAGAGGCGGGCATTGAGCTGCGCTTTGAACGTATTCAAATCCATCGAATAGGAATTGAAGACATCCTCATAGACCACCTCCGTCCGATTCCAACTCTGTGTCACGTGTATCTCGTAGGCGTATGCCTTCTTTGTCTGCTTGTTACCCTTACTGATGATATAGGCCTGTTGTCGGGTATTGATAGTATAGGTGTAGCCATCGTTGCTATTGTTGAGCTGTTGCACTCGGCTTCTTGACCATCCGGCATACCGTTCTGAATTGGCGAGGGCCTGCTCCCGTTGCGAAGCGTTCGGATAAAATCCCGGATCACTCGTGTTAAAGCGTGTCCATGCGCCCCCGTTCAATATGCTGTTGTCGTCTGTCGGTGGGTAGTAGTCGCATAGAGAAATGCTTCCTTGATCACGCCGTGCGATATACCACCGTTGCGTGTAATAGTTCCCGACAGCATTGTCCATATAGTCGGTCATCCACGATGTGAGGTCGTAGTTGCTGAAATTGAACAATGCGGCCACGCTATCCTGACCGCCCATCATGTCGATTAGCAGACTGCCGATGTCATGTTCCGCCTGCTCGAAGAGAGTACCGTAGTGTTCATACAGGTTGCCGATTTCATTGACTTTGCCACCCAACAGGTCATGGAACGCACTACTTTGCAGTAGAGCGTCACCGAGGTTCTCCATACCTGATGTTGCCAGCCCTACGCCCATGTTATAAAGGTTGTCAATGTCGCCCTTTAAGTTCTCAATCGTGAAATTGCCCGGCACTTTGGTAAAGTTGTCCAACATCCGTTGCCAATCGGTACCGCCCAGTTCTGCGAGGTTCAGCAAGGTGGCAATGTCACGGTCAATTTCCAGAAAAGCGATGTCCGAGAACGACAGCGTGCTGTTTGTCACCACACTTTCGAACTGCATACACAGGCTCTTCGTATCGTCGCACACTTTCATCAGGTAGCTGCCCCAGTGGATTGCTGTTTGTGGTGAGCGCAGCATCAGCTTCGCCACCACCCATATTTTCGGCATGATTTTTTCTGCCACCATGTGGTAAATTCGACGATAGTAGTAATTTTCCGTGCTGCTGCACCAGATGCCAAGGTCGGACAGAGCCTTGTGTTCCAAAAATTTGGAAGAAAATATCCCTGCTGCCGCCACTTCTGCCGCTGTATAGTGTTTCAGAATATCATCCACCTGCTCGCGGTAGTAGCTTTCGGCTACTGCCTCCGTGCCGAATGCTGCGGCCATGGCCGCCACGGTACGAGCGTCATAGTTCACGCTGTAATATTGTGCGTGAACATGCTGTGTCAGGGCAGGCAATAGGATAACCCAAAAGATAAACAGCCGTTTCATCGTTTCAGACCTCTTTTATGTATTCCGGTTCCTTGTGATTGAAATACCACCGTTCAGATTCGATACAATTCTCCGTGACAAGTCGGCAGAACATATCATGTATGATGGTAGTATCCTTGATGGCCCTTTTGATCCGGGCTTCTTGGGAGCCGAACCATCTCAAAAAGAAAGGCTGGTTTAGATAAGTTTCGCGCACGGTCTGATAACGTAGCCATCCCAAGTCACTTAGTCTTTTTTCACTCATCGGACTACTGTTCAGTTCCCTGAATAGTTCTTCTCGAAACCTGTTTTCATCGAAGACAGGTTTGCTGTTACATAGCCTGTCGCACATATCGTAAAACTCCTTTTCTTTGGGGTTTTCTTCATAATACCGGTTCAAATACGCTTCCAGTTCTACATCGGACATACCCAACCGAAGGGAATACTCTGCCAACAACCGTTCGATGGCGGCTACTTTGTCCGGTGTCATGTCATCCATGCGGAGCAGGTTCTCCTTGGACAGCATACAAAACTCCCGGAGGGACAAAACAGTGAGTTCCGGATTGCTGACAGAGATTTGTTCGCGCGTCAAGCTGCTTTCAAACCCCATCATATTTATCCCGTAGCCCAGTGACAGGGTGATTAAAATCCTTTTCGTTTTCATTATGATGTTATTTTAGTGGTTAAGTTCAGTACACATCCCGCTTCATTAACTTTCTGCGCAAACGGCAATGCCTTGCCGATACCGCTGGTATTCCAGTCGCGGCAATATGCCTCGATAGCCTCTTGGTGGCTGCATTGTAACTCGCGCTTGTAAAGCTTCAGAGCCTCTTTCTCCGCTCGTTCGGTCGTGTAAGTCATGTAGCACTCGCGCGGTTCTTCCACGCCATAAACACCGCTGGTCGTGCCCCGACGGATAAACACCTCGCGGAAGAAGCTGCGTCCTTCCTTGTTTTCAAGGCGGTTAATGGTAAAAATTTTCTTACAGTCCACGTCTGTTAGGCCAAGAATCGTCTTGATGGTGTCGAAACGTTCCTTGAATTTGCTCTGGTCAAGCAGCATCACCACATCCGAGTTATTGATGATGGCCTCTTTCACGATTTCGCTGCCGATGATGTCTTGTATTTCCTGTGTCACCACGCCCACACTGGCCCAGAATTTACGCGCTGTTTTGTACATAAATTTAATGTACTCCGCCATCAGCGGGCTGGCGATGGCTTTCCATGCTTCCTCGATGACAAGGACTTTGCGGTTCTTCTTGATGCGCATTTTTTGCAAGAAAACATCCATGATAATCAGCGTGACCAAAGGAAAAAGCAGCGGGTCATCTTTTATGCTGTCGATTTCGAAGACCACGAACGTCTCGTCGAACAGCGAGCTGTCCATGTTCTCGTTCAGCGTTTTTTCGTGGTTGCCGCCCAAATAGAAGTCCTTCATCATATAGCGGTATGTCGAGAGGTCGATGCCCGTGATACGGTTCTCCTCACAGATATCCGGGATGCGCTGCACGGAATATTCATAGAAAGAGTTGAATGACAGTTCCTCCACTTTCAGTTCCTTGCGTCGGCCCTCTATCTCGTCAATGATACCCTCGATGCGGACCGCGCGTTCCCGTTCGCTTTCGTGCCGCTTCTCACTGCTGTTGCGGTCATCAATAACGAGGCTCTTACGCAAGTCCTCACGCTGTTGGGGTGTGAAGCCCTCGAAACCATTGAAGTAGGCGTCGTAATATTCCGTGATGACGTGCTCTATCAGACGGTCTTCCGTCTTTGTGACCGTTCCCTGCGTACCTTTCCAGATAAGCAAGACGAGGTTTTTCAAGAATCCCGTTTTTTCTACATTCATCTCTTCCCGATTGATGCGGAACGGATTCATCGTGATGGGCCGTTCCTCGGTATAGCTGATATACTTGCCGCCGAAATACTCGCATAGCCCCTCGTATGAGTTACCCGTATCGACCATTACCACGTCCGTCCCCTGTTCATGCAACTGGCGCACGACGGAGTTCATGTGGAAACTCTTTCCGCTGCCCGAAGGCCCCAGGCAGAAAAAATTCGAGTTGTCGGTCAGCTTGTTCTTTCCCTCTTTTCCCGTGATGTCGATAGCTACCGGAACACCTTGACGGTCAGTATAATAAATTTTTATCGGCGTTTCCTCACTATGCTGCACCCGTTCCTTGTACATCAGGCATACCGCAGCGTCGGAGAGGGTCAGAAAACGGTCATATTCCTCGTTCAGGCTGTAACAGTTGCCCGGAAATGAACTGACGAACAGTTCCAGTTGGTTGTATGCACGCTTACTGATATGTATGCCCATGCGCCCAAAAGCGTTTTCCAAGTGATTCGTGCATTTTTGAAGGTCGGTGTCGGCAGGCACGCCCACCACCATGTTGAAGTGCGTGTACACGAGCAGTTTGCTTTCACGGGCTATTACGTCCTGTACCTGCTTGATGTCCTCTACGGCCATTTGGTTACTCGGATTGGGTATGCTTGCGTGCCGGTTCTTCTTTTTGTCGAGTAATGCCAGTTCACGCTTCTGACTGGGCAGGAAAATAATTTGGTTGTACACCACCGTTTCTGCGTTCGGAATATTATCCACCACCGAGACAAGATCCACTGGCATCTCGGTATTATTCACCTCAATATTGGTATAGGGACGTATCAGCGAGGGGAGTGCGGCGCAGTCCACGTCCACGAGGCTGTACACCTTACAGCGTTTGTCACCCATAGATACCGTTTCGTCGTCAGCCTTGACATTCGTCATCGAGACCGTACGGTCTTTGAAGTTCATCGCAAAGTAACGGTCCACATATTCGCTTGCCTCGGCTTTGTTCAGGAATTTCACTTGTACACCGCTGTCGCGTAGTAGGTCTCGAACCTTATAAATCTTCACGAGGAAATCGCGCCATTTCTTGCTATCGTAAGAGAAAAGACGGCTCTTCTTGGCTTCCTGTGTGATAGTCAGATAGCAAAGGCTGTCCGTGTACGGACGCCCATTAAAATAACGGAAGTACGATGCCGAAAGAAATTCTTGATTATGCTCCGGCTCCTTCGCGAACTGTTTTCTCACGAAGATGTCCTGTTTGTGTAAGGCATATCCTTCGCCCAGTGTTTGCGCAAGGGCAGAGAATAGATGCGTGAAATCGTAATAGCTGTCAATGTCCGCCGAATACTTCTGTACCGGATTTTCGATTTTTAAGACGGCGGAATATTCACCCGTCTTGGTGTACAGCACACCCACACCATCTGTATCTTCCACAGAGAAATAGATATTCTGAAAGATGTGCTTGCGCTTGCCGCCCGTACCGAACGTATAGACTGACAAGGCCATACCCGTACATAGGGCGATGAAAAATAAAATGATATATAGGGTCATTCCGATATGCGTTCATTAAATAGGGGCAGGTCTGCCTCGGCTGGAGGCGAACCCGCCCGCGTTCAACAATCAATCAGCCACACACATTGCCGTGATGGTTTTTCTTATAGTCATACTTTGTGCGAATAGGCATACACATACACTCCACGTTTTACATTTTTGCTGTGCAGCCCTTTTCGCTGTTTGAGGATGATAAGCACGATTCCCGCAGATAAGACAGTTGCCAATACGACCAGTCCGGCCACAAAGCCCATAAGACAGTAGGCGGCGATAAAGCCCACAATGGCTCCACCAGCCACGCCTGCCGCCCAATAGATGTAGCGACCTTGTAATCCCATCAGCTCCAAAGGCCGTTGTAACCCCTTGAACAGCGGATAATCCGGATAACGTCCGTCATTAATCATTTCCCCTGACTGTTTATGCGTTAATTCCGAAGAACAGAGGTAATGCTTGGGCTGCCGCAATCAAGAAAAGGCACGCCCCAACTACCATCATAATCTTCTTCTTGACATCCTGTTCCTCGTTGTTCATGGCGATATACACCGAAATGGCTCCGATGATGGCCACGACACCAGCAATGGCATAGCAGAGTTTGACCATGACAGGAACGTATTTCACAATTTCCTCCGCTACGGTTGATAGAGCTGTCGTACCGGCCGAGTAATCGCCTGCCGTACTTTGAGCCATAGCAGGTATGCCTCCCAACAGGGCAATGATTAACATTCTTACTTTGGTGGAAACTTGCATGATAGTTTTCTTTGCCTTTCGGCACATTCTTTTAAATTTCTGAAACATATTTATTACATTTTTGTGGTACTCTTGTTTTTTGAATTTATTTTACACTTCTGTCAGCCACCTATATGCGGTAGCCGAAGAAAGCAGGGAACACGATTGAAGCTCCAATGATGAAGAGGCACGCACCGACAAGTGATACGATAGACTTCACCACGCCGTCCTCGCCTGTGTTCATTTTGATATAGATCTGGAGCGCGGCAACGACTACGAAAACCGAGGCGACAGCGTAGCAGATGTACAGCACGTACAGCATCATCGTCACCACGAAGTCGTGCATCGTTGCCAGTGCGTCTGCACCCCAACTGTAGTTTACGCTGCCACTTTTGGCGAATGCCGCATAAGGGACAAAGCACAGTGCACATAATATTTTTTTTGCTTTCGACATTTTACAATCGGTCTTTGAGAGGTTTCCATACCAGTTTCGGACGGTTGCCCGTCTTTCCTTTGGCAAGCATCGCTTTGTATAGTTCGTCTGCCGTGTATGCGTCCGACAGGTAGGTCTCGGTTTCTTCCATCTGTTCCTCCGCTTGGGCTTTCAGGCGTTTTAGCTTCTCCGCCACGGCTATCTCGCCATTATTGTCTGCGGTTTCCGTCTCCTGTGGTGCAGGCGAAGCGGTAGGGGCAATATCTGTTTCATATTTCTCATTACCCACATTGAATCCCGTATCGCTCTCCGTCACGTACACACTCTGCTCATCTTCTGGCGCACCGAGGTCAAATACCTCTTCTTCCGGCTTGCCATTTCCTTTTTTTCCATAAAGGTCCTGCACGATGATAACTGCATAATAGACGAGATAGGCAACCGTCAGGACAATGGTGAAAATAAAATATGATTTCATATATTTTTGTATAATATGATTTTTATATTTGGTTGTGTGTGCAAAATAAGAATGGATAATTTGAAAGATAAAATTATTGATTATAAAACGTATCGTTTCAATATAATATTTTTTCAAAATCCAAAAATCATATTTCAAAATCATATTCAAATATGATTTTGGATAAGAAAACAGGAAAAGTAGGGATATAAAAAAGCCCTCCGTGATGAAGGAGGGCTTAGGGAGCGGGTTGTTCATTGTTTCTTCCCACGTAAGTAGTCGTTCAGGTCTTTGTAACCGGCATAACAGTTTGATTCGTTATAGACGCATCTGCCATACATCCCGGCTATGGTTTCTACTGTCTTTTGTCCGGCAAGGTCATTGTCAAGGTAACAGTGAATATACGTGTATTTTTGCAAATACGTCAATGTCCTTTTCAGATTACTGACCGAGTTCATAACAAGGTAGTCACAGGGAGCATTAATGCAAATGGCACTATCGTCCGTCTGTTTTAGGGTTAGATAGGACAGAAAGTCCATGAATCCTTCAAATAGGCAGACACGGCTCTGTGCCTCACCACGCGATTGGGGTATCAAGGAAATGTCCTTGTTCTTGATACATCCTTTGTAATAAGGGTTTCGTACCTCGTATCCACCGGATATATTGCCAAAGGCCAGTGCAAAGTAACGTCTCTGGCGCAGTTCGTAATGGACTTCCTTGCAGAACATTCGTCCGATATCCGAATCAATCATACGTGAATGGAGATATGAGAGCAGTGCGTGGTGTCGCAGCGGCACGATAATCAAATTCTTCATGTCGGCTTCCACTGGTCGAGAGGTTGCGGGCAACGCCCGGGTTCTCGGCAGCGACACACCATTGACATACCGTTTGATGTATGCTAATGCTTCACTCACACTTTTAGTTCCGCAAAGGTACTTACCCAGTTCCACAAGGTCGCCTCCGGTGGCCTCGCCAAAATCATACCATTCATTCAGCCGGTCATTGACTTTGAACGATGGCGTCACCTCTTTCCTGAGAGGCGAAAGATACCAATATTGCTCTGATTTCATATACTGCGCACGGTGGCCGAGCTGGGCCAAAAAGTCCACGATACGCACTCGTTTTGCTTCGTCTATGGTCATATTAAATTTCTTTTCACTTGTTTGTACAAAAGCGGTTTAGTTTAGTTTGCGCCCCTATATATATAAATACTAAATTAAACTGAATTATATAGGCCCGCGCCCGCTCTCATTCTTCATCGAAAAGCATGGTTTCTGCCTGTGTCATGTCATAATAAAAAAGTTTATCTCGTTTGATAACCAGTTTTAAGGTGTCAGTCAGATATTGCAGCAGTTTGACCATTACGTTTCTCCCACGCTTAAACCCGATTGCCTCGTAAGCAGTCATCATGGCTTGCAGCATATTTTCAAACCCACGGATGGGTTTGTCTCCAAATGCAGCGGAAAGGGCTTCACGGTGCTGTTCGATGCTTAGTTCCATAAAACCCGTCCGCTGTTTCGGTTTCTGATGTGGGGCATTCTCAAACAAATGCCCTTCTGCGAGAACCGGGAGCCCGCCCTCATTGACAGTGAAAGCAAAAGGTTTAAACTCTTTCTCACGGATGTGTAACGCATGAACTTCGCTGACGTTGGGACAATCGTTGTTTTTGCTGATGACCAGTACAGTCTCCGCCTTGTTGCTCATTTCCGTACCGATATGCCCGCGCACATTGTTATCTCCTTTATTCAAATGTAGCACACAGTGGATATGCAGGTCATACTTTGATGACCATTCCATCATCTTGTTAATGACTTCCACGGACTCACCGGTACTGTTTATGTCAAGCATCAGGTCACGGATACCGTCGATGATAACAAGTCCGTATCCTTTTCTTTGACGTAAGGCGTAGTCGATGACCCCAATGCGTATTGCCGGAGAGTATTCGCGCAAGCAAATAAAGTCGAGGTTTTCACTGTCGGTTGTAGTGGGCAGTCCGGCAAGCCGCAAGATGCGTTCCAGTACATTGTGACAATGGAAGCGGCTCTGCTCCGTGTCCACGTACAGAATCTTGCGTTTACCTTCCGGGAGGTGCGCCCGGTAGTTCAGCACTTGTTTCCCTGCCAGCGATGCAGCGACAATGGCCGAAACGTTAAATGTTTTTTTTGATTTCGCCTTGCCGGTTGATGCGCTGAAGTTGCCGAGCGTAGCAATGGTCGAGTTGTCTATCCAGATAATCTGTGGCGGCGTTTCATAGGTATCCGTCGCCCGAATCTGCGAGGCGGAGAGGATATCCGATAAGAAATCCTCCTCCGGCCTCATATCCACATTATATTCAGTTCTTCTTTCGTTTTCCATGGCGTCTTTGATTAAAGAAAGGTTGTGTGGCAGCGGCCTCGTTTGCCATACGTGCTGCTTCATCTACGGTTGGTTCATAATTCTGCAAAAGCCATTCGTCCAGATCTTCTTTGGCGAAATATATCATTTTGCCACGTGGCTTGTAGTGCGGAATCTCCTTGCCTGATGTTAGCTTGTACAGCATACTCTCGGATATTCCGATATACATACAAGCCTCTTGGAAGGTAAACACCTGTTTGGTGGTATATATATTTTTTTCCAGCAATGCGATGCGTTCCAACAGACTTTCTATCGGATCTAATTTCTTTAGGATGACTTCGACGCTTGTAAGCCGTTCACTCAGCCGTTCCATGAATGTCAATCTATTATTTTGCATAAATGAGTTATTATAAATTTAGACAATGAAGTATATCCTCCGTTATGTAGCGCGCTAACGGAGGTCAAAGATAGGGCAACCCAAAAGGTCAGCGTGAGTTTGTACCGTGATAGTAACCACGTATCACGGCAACTGTCACGCTTTTACCTTTCACATACTTCGCTTATTGGCACTTCTTACCACTCTCTCAGTTCATCAATGGCTCGTCTGATACCGTAACCTGTTGATGTCATGTTGTTACGTAAGGCAGACAGAGCGGATGAAAGGCTTGAAGCTGAAACGAATCCTTTTCCATCCTTGGTTTGCAAGAACCGCCCATTACTGAGAACGGACTGCCATTTGGCTTGGATAAACGAGTGCTCAAGGAGTGTATCAAACAGGATGGCCACATGGCGGATATTGTTTACACGAATACAGAATCCTTCTTTGCAGGAAAGCAGGGCTTCCATATCTTCAACGTGTAGGGTAGAAACGCAAAACAGATGATAAGCATTGGCACAAGCTGTAATACCTATCATCTGTTTACGAGTGAGATTGCATCCAAAAGAAAGAGGATAAATTCTTGTCGGTCCATCTTTGCAGCACGTGACGGACTGTGATGGTGGCACAAACGTATCATACGTTCGTTTCAGTTCCATACACTTCTCGAACGAGAAGTCTGCTTCGGTAAAAAATGCTCGGATAAGATGGGAGCAATCGTTTAATAGCCCCTTGACGATATGAATGTTCATTTCATGGCAGTTCCGGCAGACCGCATGGTCACAGTTGATATACCGGTGGCTGTTTACGAAATCCTCCACGTAACGGTAGTACTGCTTATTGCCCGTCACGACATCACGGAGATACATTGTTTTTGCTTCAACGAGCAATGCGAATAATTCTTTCGCTACATCCTGTTCTGCAACAAAATGGTGCAGATGTTTTTTCCCTCCAAAAAGAGAGAGGGCCATTGTTAGGTCTTTTCATGATGAAATATTTTAAATTGGATTTATATGATATATTATAAGAGTGTTGCTCCCGAAAGAGAATCCTGTCGGAACAACACCCTTATAAGTGATTACATATCTGATGTTCATTGCATTGTCAATCGAATAAACCGTTGGTCAGATTTACTGCATCGTCTTTTTTCTTATTGACGATTTTGGCATACACTTGGGTCATCTTTACAGATGTATGACCGAGCAATTTAGATACAGTGTACAAATCGGCCCCCAATGTCAGCATCATTGTGGCGAACGTGTGGCGGGCGGTATGAAAGGTGAATCGCTTGGAAATTCCGGCGGCTTTGGCCCACGGTTTGATAAGTTGGTTGATACCTGAAGGCAAATCGAACACATGGTCGTCTGCTGTCTTGTCCCCACGTTCCGGCATCCACTTCAACGCTTCATTGGAGAGCGGAAGGTAAATCGGTTCTTTCGTCTTCTGCATGGCTACTGCCAAGCGGTATTGGCCGTTGTCAATAAACACATCTTTCCATTGCAATCCGATAATGTCACTGATACGTAGTCCACAGAAGCAGGAGAACAGGTAGGCACTTTTTACCCCTTCGTTCTGCATTGGTGTAGCGATTAATGATCTCACTTCTTCAATAGTCATATACGAACGCACACTTTCCGGCATCTTGGGCTTCTCCGATTTTTCCATTTCGTTGAATGGATTCTTTAAGATCCGTTTCGCACGGACAGCGGCATTTAACGCACCGTTGAAAATCTGGTAATAGGTATTACGCGTAGAAGCCGAGATGGGTTTTCCTTTGGGACGGTAGTTTGTCAGCATATAGTCGATATAGCCGTGGCAAAAAGTGAGGTCAATCTGATTTAATGTGAATCTTTCTCCTGCATACTCTTTCAAGATACCGGTAACAGATTTTATCTGGCCTATGTTTTTCTTACCACGTTTCTTCTGTTCCTCTTTATAGAGTTGCATCCAGTCCAGCAGATAAACCTTATCCTTGTGATTCATGATACCGGCTTCACCACTTGTCAACTCTATGATACGCTTCGATTTGATTGCATTTGCGGCAGCCATTGTCGTTTCGTTCTGTTGGCGGGCATTACGATCCGTTTCCGGAATAAGATACATTTTCAAATACTCGTATGTCCGCTTACCATTTCGGTATATATCCAGATACAAACTCTTGCTGCCATTGGCCAACTCCTTCGTCCGAAGACGAATCGGCTCCTTTACTTTTATTGGCTTTCTGGTCCTTGGCATATTTGTGTCCTTTTATTCGTTATTTCCTATCACAAAGGTACAAATAAAAAACGAAATCAAGAAACAAACAAGAAACAAAAATGTACCTAAAAAGAGCAAAGCAACTGAAAACGTAGAAAACAACTGAAAATAAAAACTCGTATATAAATTATTGATATATAGATGATTTATCTATATTTATTTGGAACTTGTTTTCATTTTATATATGTCTTTATGATTATTGGTAAGTAACGGCTTGACAAAGCAAATTATAATGATACTTATAAAAATAAAACACTTGCTTTTTGCATCGGGAAACATGCTGCTATTGTGGGTGTTTTACAACTTCACCTTCTTCATGTTGGTCGCTTGTAGTCACCGTGAGCAGGTTTACTCCCTTGAAACTGAAATCATGATCAGTGCCGATTGGAGTCGGTCGGGATTGAATGAGAAGGAACAGGATTATGGTGCCACCACTGTATTCTATCCTACAGACGGCAGTAGTCCCATTATGGTACTGATGGGCGACCGAACGTATAAGACTGTGTATCTGAAAGAAGGACGTTATGACGTTGTTCTCTTTAACCGTTCATTTGACGATTTTGGTAACCTGGGCTTTAGGGGAGAAGATGCCTACCGGACGTTGGAGGCACATGCCACAAATGTGGTGACAAAGAATGTCCCTTCCACGGAGATAATCATTATGGATAGTCCCGACGAACTTGCAGCCGATTGTATGGAAAGTTTTGAAGTGACTCCGGGCATGTCGGGAAACTATTCATCGGGCATGACTAACTGGGGGAGCAAAAAGATTGACGGTAGTAAAAATGGTTGCCAGCTCTGTTTCCTTCCCCAAAAACTGACTCAAAAGATAACAGTTAAAATCCGTATTAAAGGAATGAACAATATACGTAATGCCACTTGTAAATTGGATGGTATTGCAGAATCTGTGTTTCTCGCTTCGGGACAGATTTCAGAAAAGACTGTGGCGCAGGAGTTTTGTCTCGGTAATCCCGTTTATAATTCCGGATCGGCGACGGACGGAACACTAAGCGCCTCTATCAGCGTGTTTGGTTTTGATACGGAGATTTCACATAACCTGCATTTGAGAGCAGAATTGGTGGACGGGAAAACCACATTTGAAGAAAGTTTTGATGATCTGAAAATAAGCCAGTTGGAAGAAGGAGATGGAAGAATGAGCATTTTCATCGACATGACGTGCGAAAAAAAAGTACCGAATGTGAAAGTTGAAGGAAGTTCGGGTTTTGACGCCAACGTGGATGACTGGGAGGATGAAGTGAACAGTGATATAGATATTTGAGGACATAATTAATATTAATTGAAAAAATGAATAGAAGATGGGAACGAAAAGTTTATTGATGGCAATGGCAGCGCTGACGATAGCCGGTTGCTCGCAAAATGAAGTTACGGAGATAAATCCGGATGCAGACCGGACAATCGGTTTGGATGTATATACGGGAGTACAGACCAGAGGAACGGAAACCACTACGTCCACGCTGAAAGAAGCGGATGCCGGTTTCGGTATTTTTGCCTATAAAACAAGCAAGGAAGGATGGGATAGTGAGAAAGCGAGTACAACACCCGATTTTATGTATAATGAACATGTTACATGGACTTCCGGTAGTTGGGGGTATGCTTCTCTGCGTTTTTGGCCGACGAATGATGATAAAATAACTTTCTTCGCTTATGCACCTTATGAATCCAATCCGGGAGAGGGAACAGACCAAAAAATAATTTTATCGGCACAAAGTGATAAAGAGGCTCCTAAAATCACCTTTGAAGTAAAAACTTCAAATAATTGGAAAGATATGGTGGATTTAGTAACGGATTGCCGTACTGCCATAAAAGACTTGACTTCTGAGAGCAATGTCGGTAACAAAGGAACAGTCCAGTTTAAATTCAGCCATGTGCTTACCCAAATAGCCAATGTCAAGGTGAAGCCGGACGTGAATCTGGGCGCTGAAACAAGAATCTTTGTAACAGGATTAAAACTGTCTCCGGGAAGTGGAATACTTTACAACAAAGCGGTTTATGATTTCGGTACTGATGCTTGGAATGCCATCTCACCTTCCGCATCCTATTTTTCGGCTGAGCAAGACCTTAGTGAGTTTGTGAATAGAACAGGCATTGACCAATGGGGGTATAAGAAGAGTGCTGTCGACGTGAGTAGTAATACCGATGCAACAGCTTTGTTCTCAGAAAAGGAAGCTCTTTATTTCATTCCTGTGAATAACCAAAACGGTACAGCCAAGGAAGGGGATTTGAGCCTAAAGATTAGTTATGATGTTGTGACAAAGGTGAATGATAGTAGTAATCTGACAAGTACTGTGACGGATAAAGAAGTCAAATTGCCGCAAGGAACTTTTAAAAAAGGGACACAGCATACTTACGTGTTGACCATCAAGATGAATGCTATCAGTATTGCTGTTGATGACAATATGACGGGATGGACCAGTAATGGGGAAAGTAACATTTAGGTAGAAGGAGTATGAAAGGAAAAGCAGAAGATATAGGGATGAAGCGGTTGTGTAGCATCCTCCTTGCATTACTTTTGTTGTTGGGAGCATGCAGTGGGGAAGAAAGTAAGAACGGACTTCCGCAGGAGAATCTTCCTATCGGCTTTTCTGGAGTTATTACAATGACGAGGGGAACCGGGAAATTTGCCACTGCCGGTGAACTTAAGAATGTGGGAGTGTTTGCATATTTTACACATGGAAAATTCAACGAGAATACTGCCATACCGAATTTTATGTATAACCAGCTTGTGGAAAAACAACTGGATGAGGGAACATGGTCTTATAGTCCGGTCAAGTTCTGGCCGGACAATTCCACCACGGATAAAATCAGTTTCTTTGCTTATGCCCCTTACGTGAATGAAGTGGAAAATGGTTACCTCTCTTTTCAGAATGAAGGAACGGCAAGCGGATTTCCGGTGTTGGGGTATACCGTTCCGATAGCTGTAAATAATCAGATAGATTTTCTTGCCGCAACTCCGGTAATGAATCAAAGCAATGGTAATGTAACTTTCAAACTGCACCATACACTGACCAAGGTCAATGTCTATATAAAAAGTAATGATAATACGGAGGGAAAGTCAGTAACTTCCTTCTCGATTACGGGAATGAAGAGTGGATTGCTTACCTATTATAATCCTACAGCAGATAGTGACATAGGCTGGAAGTGGACATATCCATCGGCTGATGAAAAGGAAAACTTTACCACCGGTATAATAAGTTTTCCGGTACCGGATACAATTATAGAAGAAAAGAAACTGCTTGCAACCTTCTTTCTGCTTCCTGCCGGGGCAGGAAGTAAGTTCAATATTTCTTATCAATATACGGCCAAAGATAGTAATAATGCTCTTGTTGTTCAAACTGTCAGTATGGAAAACCTGTTTTTACCTCTGACTGACAATTGGGCTTTGGGAAGGGCTGTCAGCTATACTATAGGTATAGCAAGAAAGGCAATTACTGTGATGCCGGAGAACGGCCCCGTATCATGGGAAGAGAATACTGAAACCGAGACCGTTATTGGAACGGAAGCAAAACAAGAAACTGATTGACCTGACGGGGTAATTCTGGACTTCGCAAAAAGATGCCAATCTGTTTAAAGTAAGATAATATGAAAAGATATATGAAATTTTTCACTGGAATAGTATTTGGGGGCATCCTTTTAGTGTGTAGTGCATGCACTGACGAATACGAAGCAAACAATGGAGGTATGAAGGAGTGCTGTGAGGGAGTACCCTTTACAGTTCGGGCTATAGTCGCTGATTTTGAAGAGCTCTCCAATGCAGGAAAGTCCTCTACACGTACCTCTGTAAGGGACGAACATTTTAAAATGGAGTTTGTCGATGGTGATTCGATTGGTGTTTTTGCCATAAAGGACGGTGCTATAATGGATAATATTGATAATGCCAAATTGGTTTACAATATGTCAAGCGGCAGTTGGAATCCGGTGGGAAATGGTACACTTTATTGGTATGATGGAGTGAGTTATGTCGCTTACTATCCATATAGGAAGAATATCACAATAGATCTCTCAAAAGGTATGGACGGAGCCATTGCTTCACTGACCGGGAATGAAAAACTGCAACCTGCGAAGGACCAGTCCACAACAGAAAAGCATATTGCCAGCGATTTGTTGGTTGCCACCGGCGTACCTGCTATTGACAATTCTTCCGGAATAATCCTGAACTTGCTGTTTCAACACCAGTTTGCATTGCTTGTATTGCAACCGCAAGTATACGTAGGTTGTTTTGCACCAGAAAAAGCAGGCTTTGTTTACCATAGGGAATCGAGGGTTTTAGGAACAGACTCGGCGGCTATTAATGTGAGTCTGAACGGTATTACTCCATATCAGATAGATTCTTTGAAATATTGTGCCATTGTTCCGCCGCAAGCAAATGCACGGGTTACCGGAAACTATATGACTACCGATGGCAGAGATGATACGAATGTAAAGATAAATTATTCGGGCAGCTCCATCAGTTTTACTTCTGGAAAATGCTATACCTTGAAGGTTATTAGTCCCGTACCCGGTAAAGGAAGTATAGAAAGAAAGCTTTATCCCGGGGATTTTGTCTTTCAGAACGAAATCGATAAAAGAATAGAAGTACATCCCGGAAACGGGAAGTTGGAAGAAGATGGGAAAATCTATGATTATGAAAATGCTATCGGAATGGTAATTACTTGCGATCCGGAAAGGATGACAGACGAGAGGTGTAATAAAAAAGGATGGAATCATGCCTATGTGATGATGTTGGATAGTTTGAAAGAAGGGAATTGGGGACCGATGGATTTAATCGAAGCGGATATTGATACAATATCAATAGCTGATGTGAAGTCAAAGCATGATTTTAGCAGAATTAAGAATAACATGAACGGGTACTCTGAAACTTTACAAATGCTGGCAAATCATGAGGGTGATGCATCTTTTGTAAGCGACTGTCGTGCTTTTTATCTGGTGAAAACTTACAATAACAGCAATAAGGTGCCGGATGGGATCGAACGTAGTCCGTGGTTTCTGCCAAGCATAGGGCAATGGTTTGATGTATTGGTGAATATTTGTGGAAGATCTCCGGAAAACTTCCAGCACAATACCGGTAATGGTTTACAAGATGAAAAGTGGGGACAGGAAACGTTAGATAAATTAGAAGGACAGTTATCCAAAGTTGGTAAATCGTTACCGCAGTTTAACGTGAACTACAGACTTGGTTTCAGTTGCAGTTCTCAATATGATAAAGATAGAAGCTGGATGCTTCTCTGGCATATTGATGATCCCTTATATAAGTGGGAAAGGGTTTGCTTACAAGGATATAATAAGACTTCTGCATGGCATGTCCGGCCGTTTTTTGCATTTTAATCATTCCTTGATTAAAAATAGTCCTAATCTAAGTTTGAATTCATTATGAAAAAGTCCGGATAGCGCATTGATATTTTATGTAATTTCGTTTGTGTTCTCGAAATAGTGGAGTATCTTTGTTTTCATTTAAATATATTATGATTATGAAACTGAATACTTATCGCTTGTCTTCTTTGGAAGACCCTACTGATGAACAACTGCATGCTTTGATGGAACAAGTGGCTGTTGCGGCCCGTGAAAGTTCTCGCAAGGCAAAAAGAGAATTGGAGCGGAGAATGCAAGAGGTGAGAGAAAAATTGAAAGCATATAGAGCTAAAAATGTAAGTGATATATCCATGTGATGAACGAAAAAAATCCGACACTTTGTATAGTAGCTGGTCCGAATGGTTCGGGTAAAACTTCTACGACAGTGCAACTGCTTCATAATGAATGGGCAGAAAATAGCCTTTACATTAATCCTGATAATATAGCGCAAGAACAATATGGTGATTGGAATTCTCCCGTTGCAGTATTGAAGGCAGCAGAATTGGCGACTAAAATGCGTTATGAGTGTTTAAGGAAAAGGCAAGATTTTGTATTTGAAACAGTCTTTTCCTCAGACGAAAAACTTGCATTTGTTGAAGAAGCAAAAAAAGCAGGATTTTTTATTCGCATTTTTTTTGTCTGTACAAATAATCCTGAGATAAATGTACGGCGTATTACACAGCGCTATTTGAATGGAGGGCATGAAGTTCCCATTTCCAAAATTATTTCCCGTTATTATAAATCGTTATTGAATATAGGCAAAGCAATATCCTTGGTTGATAGGGTATATGTCTACGATAATTCAATAGAAAATCAAATTCCTCGATTATTGTTCCGCACTGTAAACGGGACCCTCTTCAAACAATATGTAGAGGAAATCCCGCAGTGGGCACAGTTCCTTATCAAATAGAGAATGAAAAGAGTCTATACCAAAACTGGAGACAAAGGAACAACGGGTATTCATGGTGGCGCGCGTGTGCCGAAAGATGACATCCGTATCGAGGCAAACGGATGCCTTGATGAATTGAATGCCGTGATTGGTATCGTGCGCTCCATGCTGGCGGCAGAAGATGGATGGCAGGAGTTGCTGCATGCTGTCCAGCGGGAACTGATGGTGGTGATGAGCCATGTGGCCACTCCCTCGGGAGTGGTGAACCCTAATCCGCTTTCTGCCGCAGAGCTCACGCTGCGCTGTGAGCAGGAGATGGATGCCATGACCGTCCTGCTGATGACGGACAACGGCTACTTCCTTTTGCCTGGTGGCACTCCCATATCAGCCCAACTGCAGTTTGCCCGTACCGTGGCCCGCCGTGCCGAACGCCGTTTGTGGACACTCCATCGCCAAGACCCTGTGAACGAGGATATTCTGCGCTTCATCAACCGCCTTTCGGACTTGTTCTTCGTCATGGCCCGCATGGAGATGCAGCGGCAGGACTGGCCGGAGGAGAAATGGCAAGAGTTTGCCTACAAAAGGAAAAGACTGTAAGCACTTATCGCTAACCGCCGGGAAGCTGTTTTCAGCATAGGGGTTCTATTTGCTGTCCGAGCCTTAAATCATACAGACATGCCCGTACTTCCGCTTCGCTGCCGATATGCTTTCCTGCATCGTCGGACAGCTTCACGCATTCGCGCCATTCCTGGTTGACGTTCATCTTGCATTGCGTCAGTTTCATTACGATGTTGGAGGGCTTGAATCCGGTATCATTCGTCAGATTGGTGCCGATGCCGAAGGAACAGCGGATTTTGCCCCTGCAATGCTCCTGGATGTCGAGTGCCTTGCCAAAATCGAGCGCATTGCTGAAGACGATGGTTTTAGTGGTAGGGTCGATGCCCAGTTCGCGGTAGCGGGCAACGAGCTTGTCGGTGAAATCGAATTCATCGCCGGAGTCGCAGCGTACACCGTCGAATAGTTTGGCCTGCTTGCGGCTCAGGTTACTTAAGAAAATGCCGGAGGTATAGGTATCGGACAGTGCGATGCCCAAGTCACCGTCGTACACGTTCACCCAGTTTTCCAAGGCCATGTAGTTGGCGTGTTTGTAGCCGAACTGTGCGCCGTGGAACATGAACCATTCATGCGGATGCGTCCCCATAGGCTTCATGCCGTATTTCATGGCGAAGTGGCAGTTGGAAGTCCCGGTACAGTATTCGGCGGCTTCCTTCAGACGGTCTATGACTTTGTCCTGTACCTCGAACGAGAAGCGTCTCCGGGTGCCGAACTCTGAAAAATACAGCTGGTGTCGGTTGGAGAGTGCCACCTTTTCGGACAGTTTGCAGAGTATGCCGTCCATGTCGGCCACGTTTCCCAAAGAACGGTTCTTTATTTCGGATACGATAGAAAGCAGGGGGACTTCGTAAAGGGTGGCCTTGTACAGATAGTCCGTGATTTCAATGTTCAGGTGCCGGTCCTCGTCCAGATGGATGCTTACCTTCTCCGGCTGGAAGCGGAAGGAGGAGAGCCACTCCCAATAGACCCTCGGCAGGAAACGGCAGTGGCGGGTCATGTATTCCAGCTCTTCGGCAGTAAGTACGGTCTGTGCCAGGCTGTCCACCGCCTCTTGCAGTTCCTTCAGAAACGTGTCCGTATAGGCGGTGTCGTCTCTGTCCTTGAAGCTGAAAGTGCCCATGGCATAGGGAAACAATTTGATGTAGGCATACGAGGTGGTGAATTTGTAAAGGTCTGTATCGAGTATGGTATGAATCATGGCAAAATATTCTTTAGTTATGATGTTCGATTTTGGGGATGAAGATAGTGAAAATTTCTTATTTGACCAGCCTCTATCTGTTAACAACGGCATATTCCTATTAAACCATGTTATAAATAAGACCGTTATGAGCTGAAATTTTGGAGAATTCGGAGGAGTCCGTATATTTGCAATGTGTTTTTCATAGTATTAGATTTAAGGTTAACAAAAGATTGGCTGTCTGGGATAGATAGCCTTTTTTTATGCCTTCACTTTTCCTTTTCCGTAGAGGTGGCGTGTAGTGCAGAGCGCCAAAGTTCCATAGACCAATACTTGTATCCACATCGTCAGCATCTGCGGCCATACGTCGGCCAGCGTTCCACCCATTGAATTCAGTTTTACAAAAGCAAGTACGGCAGGACCTGCCGGAAACAGATAGTGGGCTGTCTGCCAATACCACGGCATCAGCTCCAGCGGATAGGACACGCCCGAAAGGAAGATATAGCCCACAGAGAAGAAGGCTATCATCAGCAACGGTGCTTCGGAGTCTGTAAACCAGCGGGAGACGGCCAGGGCAAGGAAACTCGTGCCCAGCAGGAAGGGTATCATCATTGTGACGATGTCTCCTCCGCTGCCGATGTGTGGGATGCTGAACAGGTGCGGCAACAGTCCCAGCAGGAATAGGGAAAACACCACGTAGAGCATGAAGTATACGAAGGTCCTACCTCCGACAATCCGTAATGTATCCTTCAATGAGTCGGCACGCATCAGCCGTATTCCTTTTCTTCGGGCTTCCGCTTCCTCGCCCGTCAGCATGGCAATCACCATCAGCATCGTCTGGAAGATGATGACAATTAGGACGGCGGGAATCAGATAGGAACCGTAGCCCTCTGTATAGTTGTAGAGCGCCGTGCCGGACACGCTGACGGGAGCGGACGAAGCCACTGCCAGCAGTCCTTGCGGAGGTAGGAATACGGTGCCCTCCATGCGGTGGGCATCGTTCACGACAAGCATGACGCGCGCACTGGATTCTTGCAGTCCTTTGAAGTTGAGGAAAGCGTCCGTGGCGGCATAGAGTACGAAGACCGAAGTCTCGCCCCGTGCCACACGTGCCTCGAAGTCGGCAGGCAGGTAAAGGATGCCTGCCACGTCGCCCTGCTTCATCCATTGGCGGGCTTCGAGGATGTTGGGTGTCTGGCCGTAGACGGCGGTCTGGGGAGTGGCGTCGAGCAGTCGGATGTATTCGCGGCTGAGGGCGGAGTGGGAGAGGTCTACCACTGCGACGGGAGCCTTGCGCACCAGGTTGGGGGCGTACATGTAGTTGTAGAGCAGTCCGTAGAGGAAGATACCGCCTGCCAGCACGAGCAGGATGGCGGGATTGGTGGCGATGGCATGCCACTCGTGGCGGATGACGGAAGCTGTTGACAATGCGGTAGGTGGGCAAGGTGATGGGGAGGCGGAGATTGCTTCTTCCCTTATCTCTTTTTTTATCCACCATTTCAGCAATGGCAGTATCAGCAGTGCTGCCAATAGGAAGATGAAGAGTGTAGCTACCGACTGCCAGAAGTAGGCAAATCCTGCATCGAAGTAAATCATGGCTTGTGCCGCCTCCGTGAAGTGCCGCACGGGGAAGAGGTAGGAGGCCGCATGCACGGGCGCATACATGGCTGTAACGGGAAACGTGACTCCGGACAGCGTAGCCCCCAACGACCCCACCATGGATACTACACTGATGATATAGGCAATCTTGGGAAAGACAGAATAGATAAAGACCGCCAATGCCTGGGTAGCGATGATGAAGAGCACGGTCACTGCATTCATCAGCCACAGACTGCCAGCGAAGGGGATATGTAGCGGGCCGAACAGTACATAGTTTGCCAGGATACCGATGGACGAGAAGATGAGGGTATAGGGCAGCAGTTTCCCTGCTACGGCAGTGAGGATATTGCCTCGTGCCATCTCCAGCCATTCGCCGGCGCTGCCGAATTTCAGTTCGCTGCCTATGGAGTAGACGGTGGTGAGCAGGATGAGTATCTGGAACAGTACGAAAAAGAAAGGCTGGCTCAGGTAGATGGAGTAGTCCATGTCCGGGTTGTAGAGGGGATGGGTACTGGCTTCTACGGGGAGCAGAAAGGTCTGTATCTGTTCTCCGCTGACTCCCAGAGCTTCGGCCTGCATCACGATGGGCGAGAGCGCCACGGGGGCAAGCGTATTCTCGAACGCCGCCATCAGCTCGCTGCCTACCGAAAGAAGGGCATAGTGGTAATAATAGGTGAGCGTTGCGCCAGTTCCCGTCACCGCCTTCTGTTCGAAGCGGGGCGGGATGACGAGGTAGCCGTATATGTCCTTCTGTTGCAATGCCCGGCGGGCGTCGGCTTCGTCGGTGAAGTGCTCCGTCACACGGAAGGTGGGGGCGGCAGAGATGCGCCGGGAGATATTGCGCGAAGTGGCAGTGTTGTCCAGGTCGACGATACCCACGGGAATGTTCTCCATCTGTCCGTTTCCAAAGATGGTGGCCATGAAGAACAGACAGAGCAAGGGTAGCACGACGCAGACGCCGAGGTATAGACGGCGGGAGGTCATGCGGTGCCATTCGCGACGGATAACCATGCGGAGCGCTTTCATTGCGTAGCCAAATTCTTTATCTTTCATTTTTTATTCTTCATTTTTAAGAGTACGGACATCCCCGGTCTCAATCCCTCTACCTGCTGTGTGGGACGTGCGTGTATCTCGAACGTCTGCATGTCATAGCTGCCCGTCTGTTTGGTGGATTTCCAGGTGGCGAAGCTGCCCAGCGGACTGATGTAGTAGATGCGGAATTCAATGTCCTTGCCGTCGATGGCGGGGACATCGGCACGGAAAGTGCCTCCCATCTTGAATTGCGGCATCAGGTCCTCGCGTATGTTCAGTACCACGTGTGCATCGTCCATCACGACAAGGCTCATGATGGGAGTACCGGGGGCCACCAGCTCTCCGCGTTTGGGGAAGATGGTGGCTATCTGGCCATCTTCGGGAGCAGTCAGGCGGGAGTCGACGAGGAGGGAGGAGACTTCATCGACGGTGCTTCGCGCCGCTTCCACCAGGCTGCGGGCCGAGGCACGGTCCTCGCTCTGCGCTCCGTCCACGGCCATCTGGTATTGCTCGTAGGCGGCACGTTCGGCGGCTTGGGCGGCTTTGTACATGGCTTCCACCTCGTCACGCCGCTGGGAGGTGACGACACTGTCCTTATAAAGCGTTACAATGCGCTGGTAAGTGGTCTTGGCGAGGGCAAGGTCGCTCTGCGTCTTGTTCCAGAGTTGCCGGGCGGTGGCCACAATCTGGCGGCGGGTACCGGCGTCTATCTTCTTGTTCTGCTCCTGGGCCACCTGCTCCAGGGCATTCACCTGGCGGTATTTGGCTTCGATGGTGGGGCTGTTGATGACGACAAGCGTATCGCCTGCCTTCACCCAGTCGCCCTCTTGTACGAGGAAGGAGTCCACACGTCCGGGCAGCTTTCCGCTGATACGTATTTCCGTTGCTTCCACTTGTCCTTGCAGGACCAGGGGCTGCCGGCTCATGAGTAATATGCCGGCAAGCGAAATGATGACCGTTGCGGCCAGGATAATGACGAATGCAATGCTGATGCTTTTATTATTGATTTTCATAAAGGGTAGGTTTTAATAAGTTGTCTCGAAATATTTCTCGAACCGTTCCGGCGTTCCGCAGATAGCCAGCAGGTTCATCAGTGCCACATCATATTCGTAATAGGCTGCCAGACGCGCCACGCGGACGGTTGCCAGCATCGTTTCCGCATCTACGACCTCGGTACTGGTTGCCATGCCTTCGGCAAAGGATTTCTTGCGGATTCGCACCAGCTCTTCGCTCAGCTCGATGGTGGTATTCAAGGCGCGTACGTTGTCTTGTGCCTTTTGCAGTTGGGTGTAGAGCTTGTCGATGCCTACGCTCAGGTCTTCTTTGGCTTTTTCTTGTCCCAAGGCGAGGGTTTGCTGGGCTATCTTCGACTGGCGGATGCGCTTCTCACGCGCCAGTCCGTCGAACAGGTTCCAGGTGAAGCCCACACCTACGATGGTGCGGGGGACAAGATTGCTTTGTATGCCGTGGGCATAGAGGGTCTGCTTGCCGAATACGGCGATGTCCGGCAGGTAGCCGCTCTGGTCGATGCGGAGCTGCTGGCGGGCAATCTGTGACTGCAGTTGCAGTTGGTTCACGGTGTAGTTCTCCACCCGCATGGCTTGCAGGAACTCCTCTTTAGCGGGCAGTTGGTCGTTGATGAAAAGCTCCGAGGTAGGATGGATGCTGCATGTGTCTTGCAGGTTGAGCAGGGTGCGCAGGGCACTTTGCACGACGGAGGCCTCCTTCCGGGCAGCCTCCAGTGAACGGGCAGCTTCATCCATATTCACTTGGGCAAAGAGCCGGCCTGCCTTGTCTATCATGCCGGCAGCTTCCAGTTTAAGGGCATTCTGGTAATGGCGTTGCAAGCTGTTGTAAGTCTCCTGCCGCACGCGTACTACCTCTTGCGCAAGTTTCAGCCCGAAGTAGCTTTCTGTCAGCAGGGTGCGTTGCGTGGCATCGGTCTGTCCCCGGTTTTCGCGGGCAATGTCTATCATGGTGTTGCCTATCTTCGAGGCCCGGATGCGCTTGCCGCCGGAGAATACGACCCATTCGGCGGTCAGGCCGACGGAAGTCAGGTTGCGTGGAGCCAGTGGAAAGGCAAGGGTATGGGAGCCTATCTGGTCGAGTATGCTGCTGATGAATTGGTCGTCCGGTACGATGTTGTGCACAAAGTCTTTTGCCGGGTCGGTGAACTGAGAAAGGGGCTGTTTTACCTCTATCTTTTCGGAAAGATGCACGAACGTACCGGCACCTTGCAGGGAGGGGTACCAGAGGGCATTCAGTTTGTCACGTTCCGCACGGGCGGCTTCAATTCCCTTGTCGGCTATTTTCAGGCTGCGGTTGCCGTTTTGCATCTGCCTTAGGGCATCACCGAAGCTAAGGGGAAGGGAGGTTTGTGCGGCCACTCCACCGATGGCAAGCAGCACGCAGGCAGCAGCCGGAAAAAATCTCCGGCATAATAGATTATTCATAAGTTCGTTCGGTTTAGGGGTTCTTGTTTCTCTAAACAAGAGGAGGTGGGAATTGTTCAGTAGTCATCTTTTTGAATAGAACGTTACAAATATAACGAATAGTTTCCGAAGATATGGCTTATGAATGGGAGAGATATTCGGATTTGCACTATCTTTGCATTCGCTAAAATGGAATTTATGGAGAAACTTCATCCGATTATGTTTGCCGGGACGGGCAGTGATGTGGGAAAGAGCATCATTGCTGCCGCCTTCTGCCGCATCTTCAAGCAGGACGGCTATCAGCCCGCACCGTTCAAGGCACAGAATATGGCGCTCAATTCATTTGCCACTCCCGAAGGGCTGGAGATAGGCCGTGCCCAGGCTGTGCAAGCAGAAGCCGCCGGAGTGCCTTGCCACACGGACATGAATCCGCTACTGCTGAAACCACAGTCGGACCATACCTCGCAGGTTGTCCTCAACGGGCGTCCTATCGGCAACCGCAATGCTTATGAGTATTTCCGCAAGGAAGGACGCGACGAGCTGCGCCGGGAGGTTTGTGCTGCCTACGACCGCCTTGCCGCTCGCTATAATCCCGTTGTGCTGGAAGGCGCGGGAAGCATCTCCGAAATCAATCTGCGGGATACCGACCTTGTCAATCTGCCGATGGCCCTGCATGCCGGAGCCGATGTAATCCTTGTGGGGGACATTGACCGTGGTGGTGTGTTTGCCAGTGTCTATGGTTCGCTGATGTTGCTTCGTCCCCATGAGCGGGAACGCATTAAAGGAATTCTTATCAACAAGTTCCGGGGGGATATACGTCTCTTCGAGTCGGGCATTACGATGCTGGAGGAGCTTTGCGGCATTCCCGTTGTCGGGGTAGTACCTTACTACCGTGATATCTACATTGAAGAAGAAGACTCCGTGGCGCTTGCCGCAAAGTCTGTCCGTGCCGAGAAGGGAAAGGTGAACATCGCCGTCATTCTGCTGCGCCACCTCAGTAACTTTACCGATTTTAATGTCCTGGAACGTGACCCGCGCGTACATCTCTTCTATACCAACAATGTGGATGAGCTGGCAAAGGCCGACGTCATCCTGCTGCCCGGCTCCAAGAGCACGCTTGATGACCTTTACGAATTACGCCGTAACGGTGTGGCGGCTGCCATCATCCGTGCCCACCGTGAAGGTGCCACCGTGATGGGTATCTGCGGCGGCTATCAGATGATGGGGCAGGAGGTGCTCGACCCTGAGCATGTGGAGGGGGACATTGAACGCCTGCCCGGACTGGGACTGTTGCCCATCAGTACCCGCATGTCGGGAGAGAAGGTGACCCGTCAGGTGAAGTTCGGTCTGTGCAATCCCCATTCTCCATTTTCCACTCTCCATTCTCCATTAATGCAGGGCTATGAAATCCATATGGGAGTGACCACCCCTGTGGAAGGTACTCCCGATTCTCCTCTGAATCTTCTGGAGAACGGCTCTACCGATGGTTACTACGTGGACTCCACCTGCATGGGGACCTATATTCATGGCATTCTCGACAATCCGGAATTCATAGATTTCCTGCTTGCGCCTTTTGCAGACAAACTGTCCGGGAATGCCGGCGCTTTCGATTACCATACATTCAAAGAAGAACAATACGATAGGCTTGCCGAGCACGTGCGCCGCCACGTCAACCTGCCGCTTATCTACCAAATATTGACAAAGAACCATGATTGAAGGACACGGAGACGATTCCTATAAATACAGCCGTCCCATTACGGCAAACTTCAGCTCGAATGTTTACAGCAGGGTAGACCTCTCTGCCTTGAAGGCGCATCTGTGTGCCCGGATTGACGGCATCGGCAACTATCCCGAACCGGAGCCTTACACGCTTGAGGCCTGCCTTGCCCGCCGCCACCGTCTTCCTGCCGAGGCAGTGTGCGTGACGAACGGAGCTACCGAAGCCATTTATCTCACCGCACAGACTTTCCGCGGGACAAACACCGCCATTGTGCAGCCCACTTTCAGTGAATATGCCGATGCCTGCCGCATGCACGGCCATCGGGTCACTTCCCTCTATCGGCTTCCTGCGGAGAGCGAGGGGTATCGCTTGCCGGAAGAGGTGCGCATGCTGTGGCTGTGCAATCCCAATAACCCTACCGGAACGGTCGTGGAGAAGGAATATCTGGCAACACTTATCAGTCATAATCCGCAGGTATGTTTCGTCATCGACCAGTCTTACGAGTTTTTCACCTTGCGTCCGCTTTTCTCTGCTGCCGAGGCGGCGGAATTTCCCAACGTTCTGCTGCTGCACTCCATGACCAAGCGTTATGCCGTTCCCGGTCTGCGACTGGGATATGTCACCGGCGCCCCCCACCTGCTGCACCGTCTGCGTACCAACCGTATGCCCTGGTCGGTCAACCAGCTTGCCATTGAGGCAGGGCTCCATCTGCTGGAACATGATGTTCCCAATCCGCTGGATGTGGCGTCTTACTTGCAAGAGGCTGCCCGCCTGCGCAGTGCGCTCGAGGCATTGGGAGGACTGGAGGTATGGGCCACCGAAACCCATTTCATGCTGGTGTGCCTCCGTATGGGTAGAGCTTCCGCTTTGAAAGACTATCTGGCAGGGGAGCATGGTATCTTGATTCGGGACGCCTCCAACTTCGACGGACTGAATGAGCGCTTCTTCCGTATAGCCGCCCAGAGCCGGGAGGAGAATGACAGGCTTGTAAAAGCAATAGGACAATGGCTTGAGGAGGAATGACCGATGGAAGAAGATGTGCTTATACTTTTGGGTGTCGCCTTCAACTTGAACCTGCCGCTTCTCACTGCCTGGCTGCTCGACCATTGGCTGGGCGACCCGGCGTGGCTACCCCATCCGGTGGTGGCTTTCGGCAAAGCCATTTCTTTCTGTGAGCACCGGTTGAACCGGGGCGATTCGCGTTTCCTGAAAGGTGCGTTTGTGGCGGTGTCTCTTGTCTTGGGGGTATATGTCATTACGCTTTTGTTGCTCCGCTTGGCGGCACTCTTTTCTCCGGGCATGCTTCTGACGGTGCAAATATTGCTGATATTCTATTGCTTGGCGGGCACTACGCTGGTTCGCGAGGTGCGTATGGTGTTCAAGGCGGTGGACCGTTCCTTGGAGGAAGGGAGGATGCAAGTGGCACGTATCGTAGGGCGTGATACGTCTGCACTCTCGGCGCAGGAGGTGAGAACCGCGGCATTGGAGACTTTGGCAGAGAATTTGAGCGATGGGGTGGTTGCTCCCTTGTTCTGGTATCTGCTGTTGGGAGTTCCGGGCATGCTTGCCTATAAGATGGTGAACACGCTGGATTCCATGGTCGGCTACAAGAATGAACGCTATCGTCGGTTCGGCTGTTTTGCTGCCCGTTTGGATGATGTTGCCAATTATATTCCTGCTCGTCTGACAGCCTTTCTGATGGTACTGGTTTCCGGTCGTCTTTCCTTGTTTGCTTTTGTGGGCAGATATGGCAGCCAGCATGCCAGTCCCAATTCCGGTTATCCGGAAGCCGCCCTTGCCGGTATTCTGGACTGCCGTTTCGGAGGTCCGCACAACTATTTCGGCGAGGAGGTATGGAAACCTTATATCGGTTCTAATGAACGGCCTCTGAAGACGGAAGATATGCGTGTGGCTGTCCGCATCAACCGACGTGTGGAGTGGTGGATGGTGGTTGCCGTAATAGTGACATCGACCTTGGCTTCCTTTTGTTTTTAAAATGTTGTTATTTTAACTGATTCTTTGTCCGTTCCAAAAAGATATAATATCTTTGCAAGACCGCGTTGCATTAAAAATGTAACTTTTAAAGCAGACAAAGTCTTATAAATGAGGATAAAGCAACTATATATATTCCTTTTCTTTATTTGGTTCGGGAGCACAATAATTGCATCGGCAACAGATAAAGCGGATTCTTGGACTAAAGAAAAGGAAAGTATAGTCCATGAGGTCATCTCCACTTTTCACAACAGCCTCGGTTTCGACTATCTGACCCGGGAGGAGTGTGACTCGCTGAATGCCGACGGCCTTTTGTCCCAATTGGATGAATCCCAGCGCTATTACACCTATTTCGAACTGGAAAGAATACTTATAAAATCCTCCCTTTTCCGTGGAGAAATCCGTATGGCTATTGCCCAGAGCGACCAGATGTACTCCAAAGCCCGCGCGCTTGCCTACCCCTTCGGCAATGCCCTTGCGCTGAATGCCATGGGAGAGGTGTACAGCTATACCGGCAGGCTCCGGGAAGCCGGTGTCGCTTATGAAGAGTCCTTGAGACTGCTGGATGGGATGGACGGGGAGGATGTGCATATCCGTATGCTACTGGTGGAACTGATAGATTATAACCTGCGCATACGGAATGTAAACGGTGCCTCGCGTTATCTTGCACGTCTGAACCTCTATCCGGAAGACCGGCTTTCTCCGCTGGAGCTGGCCATGCGTCACATCTCCAATGCTTCCTGCCAATTATTCAAGGGTGACTTGAAAGCTGCCAGCCATTGTCTGGTACAGATAGGCCAGCTTGAAACGCAGCTGATTCCGGAGATACGGCAATACCTTCTGATTATAGATGCCCGTTATCTGGTGGCCACCGGAGAGCATGAGGCAGCCTTGACCGCCTACAATGATTTCCTTCAAACCGAATATGCCCGGATAAACCATAACATCTACAAGGAAGCTCTGCTCGAAAAAGCGGATTTACTGGTGAAGATGGGAAACAAGGAAGAAGCCTACGGACAGTACGACAAGGTCTTTTCGTATATCAAGACTTCGTTCGAGAAGAACTATCCCAAGGAGATAGACCGGCTCTGTACCCGTTTCCAGGCCGACCAACTGGCCTACCAGAACGAACGCGACCGCATTGTATCCATGCGTTTCTATCTGGCAGGCATCACTGTGTCCGTACTGTTTCTGATATTCCTCCTGGTGCTGGGCTGGAAGAAGATATTCCGTTTGAAGCGTTCCCAAATGCGGCAGGAGGCGATGAAGGAGAAAGCGGTGCAAGCCATACAACGGAAGAATATGTTTCTTTCGAACATGAGCCATGAGGTACGTACGCCGCTGAATGCCATTGTCGGATTCTCGGCGGTACTGACGGATGAGGACGAGTCGTTCGATGACGAATCGCGCCGGGAGTTCTCCGAAATTATCAAGGTGAATTCCTTTCAGTTGCTGAAACTTATCAATGACATTCTGGATTTCTCGGATTTCGAGAATGACAATATAACCTTCAACATCCGCACGCATGATGCCGTGAAGTTGTGTAATGAGGTCGTGGAGACCGTGATGGCCTCGCGCAAGCTGGAGGTTGAAATGCGTTTTGACACGGATTTGTCCGTCCTGATGCTGGATACGGACGATGCGCGCCTCCGCCAAGTCTTGATAAACCTGCTGGTGAATGCCACCAAGTTTACGGAACAAGGCTCCATCGTGCTGGAACTGAAGATGGCTGATGCCGGTACGGCACTTTTCTCCGTGACGGATACCGGATGCGGCATTCCACCGGAGAAGCAGCACTTGATTTTTGAACGCTTTGAAAAGCTGAATGATTTTGTGCAGGGAAGCGGACTGGGCCTTTCCATCTGCCAACTGATTGTGAAATATATGAACGGCAAGCTGTGGGTGGACAGTGGGTACACCCGTGGCGCGCGTTTCTGTTTTACGCATCCTTTGAAGTATAATCCCGCATTACACGGAGGAACGGCGCAATGAAACGAATACTTATTCTCATCCATGTTTTGTTTTGCGGATATATCTGTCCGCTGCTGGCAGAAGACACGGGGGCTGTCCGGTATCAGGACAGCATCCTGAAGGTTGCCGATACCCTGCCGGCCACCCTTGTCCGGCTGACGTATCTCCGTGACATGGCCTACAAGCACCAGTATGCTCCCTATAACATGACTTTTTCCACCCGTCTGTACGAGGAGGCGCGGCGGCAGAAGAACGCTTTCTATGAGAATATGGGCGCTTACTATCTGGCGGCATGTTATGACAAGAAACACGACCCGGACAGTCTGTCGTATTGGGTGGATGTGCTGAAGGATTTTGTCCCTCAGGTAGGCACTTACGATTATTATCTGGAGCAGAAGGCTGCCATCAGCCGCGCCCTGGCTTCCAAGAGACAGATAGAGAAAGCGGTGTATGTGGCTAAGGAGACGTTGGAGGAATCAAAACTCCGCCATAGCAATAACGGGATGATAGCAGCGTATAACAGTCTGGGATGTGCCTACGGAGTGTCCAGCCGCCCGAATGAGGCACTGGACTCTTTCTTGGAGGCTTACCGGAATTTCTCTCCCCAGACAAAGGCCAGCCTGAAGGTGGATATACTGTCGCGTATTGCCCAGGTATACGGCAATGGCGGTAAAGACAGCCTGAAGCTGCCCTATTTGCATGAAATGGACACGACGTTGCAGACGGTTATTTCCAAAGAACCCGAGACACGGAAGAACTGGAGCAATTTCGAGATTGACTGCGAAGTGAAGTATATCCTGCACTACATGAACCGGAAGAACTTTACAGTGGCGCACGAGCATATCGAGAAAGTAAAGAAACTGCTTGAACCGCATGTAGATCCCGTCTTCTGGCTGAATGTCCAGTTGATACAGCTTCAATACTATGCCAAGACCGATGAGTATGACAAAAGCATCGCATTGATAGACGAGGTGACCCCTACGGTACTGAACAACTACGTCTCCACCTTTGCCACTTTGATAAACTACAAGGCGAGTACGCAATATGACAAGGGGGACATTGACGGGGCCATCGAGACCCGGCGCTACCTCATACGCAAGCAGGATTCGCTGAACAATGCCTTCTCGGCCAACCAGTTGAAGCAGGTGAAGGAGATTTACCACATTGACGAGCTGCTGTTGGAGAAGCAGAAGATTCAGGACATGAATTACCGTATAGGATTTATACTCCTGGGCGTCTGTCTGCTGCTGATGCTGCTTTTCTATCTGTATACGCGCTATGTCTCCGGAAAGATTGCTGTCGTAGAGAAGAAGACGGCTGAAGCCGCTTTGCAGGCAGAGACGGACAACATCGCGAAGGAACGTCTGAAATCGGAAATCAGCCATGATATACGTACTCCGCTGAATGTGGTGGTGGGCTTTGCCGAATTGCTGACCGGGAAGGAGGAGCTGGATAAGGAGACTAAGAGGGAATACGGGCAGATGATTCAGACCAATGCGGAAAGTCTGCTGAATTATGTCAACAGCATTCTGGAGTTGTCCCGCTTGGAGTCCGGCAAGATTCAGTATGAGGACGAGGAGTGTGACATTATTCAGTTGTGCAGTGAGGTGCTGGATAAAGTGAACGGTCGTGGGGAGAGCACTGTGTCTGTCAGCCTGCAGACCGATTTCAAGGAACAGCTTGCAAGGACGGACCGGAGGTGGTTCGATACATTGCTTGTCAGCATGCTGACTCCGTCAGAGAATGACACTGCCCGTTATGAGGCGATTATCCGCATCAGACGGGACCGCACTAGGTCGGCCCTCTATTTCGACGTGGTCAACGCCCCGTTTGCAAAGGTACATTTTGAGAATAAAACGAGCTTGATTCGCCATGAAATCAATGCCCATTTTATTCATTATTTTGGAGGTATCTACAAGGTGCAAACCGAAGCGGAGGAAGGCCCTACTATTTCGTTCACTATTCCTTGTCGAGATTGATGCGGACGATGCCGCCGTAGGGCGTCAATGCGTCGAAGGCTTCTTCGGCTTTGAGGATTCCGGCATAGAGTTGCGCGCAGATTAATACGCCTCCGTGTGCGAAGATGGCAACGCGTGTATAGGGCTTCTTCTTTAATTCGTCCAAAAACTGGCTGACACGCCGGTATTGCATGGTAAAAGATTCTCCACCGGTAGCTGCCACGTTCATGTAGTCGGCATACCATTCCTGCAGGCGTGGGTCTTCATTCTGCTCGAACGGCTTCATCTCCCAGTCGCCAAAATTGATTTCCATAATCCGTTTGTCCCGTTCTGCATCGGGATAGCCGCAATAGGTGGCGAGGCGCACGCAGCGGGTTAGGGGACTGGTGTAGACGTGGTCGAACGGAAGGTATGCCTTCAAGTTTTCTGCCGTCACGGCGGCTTCCGTTTCAAACGTGGGTTTCAGGGGAACATCGGTCTGACCGTAGCACATCCCCGGAGGAACATCTACCGAAGTGTGTCGAATGAGTATTACTTCCATCTTTAATTTTCAGTTGTTAATTTATAATTAGAATAAGGCTTCCCAAGTAGAAGGACAGTTCGCATAGCAGGAAAGTGGCCCCGCAGCAGTCACCCGTATATCCTTGTAGGCGCCGCTTCATCAATCGGTAGAGCAGGAAGAAGGTGAGCAGGGGGAAGAGGGTGGCAATCCACAGTTTTATAGGCAGCAGCAGTACGAAAGGAAGCAGGCCGCAAAGAAATCCGGCCAGTAACTCGTGCCAGCTCATGCGGTTGTAGACGGTCTTGCTTTTGCTGTCTTCCTCTTTCCGGGCATAGGGCAGGTAGTTGACAATCTGGGAGGCACAGAACTTGGACCAGCAGTCACCGCAGAGCACAAGGATGCAGAGAAGTCCCAGTGGCAGGTGATGAAGTTGGAGCAACAGCAGGAAATAGCATATCAATCCGATGACACCGTAGCTTCCGATGTGGGAGTCCTTCATGATGGCTAGAGTCCGTTCTCGGGTGGTGCCGCCACCGAAACCGTCGAAAAAGTCCGCCAGCCCGTCTTCGTGCAGGCAACCGGTGACAAGCAGGCGTGCGATGAGGGCAAGAATCCATGCCAATGACACCGGCATAATCTGTCCGGCAAGCCACAGCACTGCCGCCATCACGCCTCCCGTCAGCCAGCCTACAAGCGGCCAATAGGGAACCACATGCTTGAAACACTCTGCCGGTACTTCCTTGATTTTCCAGAAGGGCAGTCGGGTGAGCATGATGAATGCTGCTAAGATATTATTCATGTTAAAAGTATTTGGTGATGGAGGCATGTGCAAAGTTATCCATTTCATTGAGCATCCGCACGGCCGAGTCGACAATGGGATATGCACAGATGGCCCCCGTTCCTTCTCCCAAACGCAGCCCCAGATTCAGCAACGGACGGGCATGCAGGGCGTCGAGTACCAGTTTGTGGCCCGACTCGTCTCCGCAGTGTCCGAAGATGGCGTAATCCGTCACTTCCGGGTAGAGCCTGGCGGCGGCAAGCAGGCAGTTGGTCATGATGAATCCGTCAACAAGGATAATCATCCTCAGCTCGGCAGCTTGCAGCATGGCGCCTATGGCCATTACCATTTCCAGTCCACCAAAGTAGCGGATGATGTCCCGGGGAGAGCCGTCGCCTTTGTAATTCTCCATAGACTGTTTCAGCACTTCGTATTTGTGGCGGATGCCCGCGCTGTCGAGTCCGCTGCCTGCGCCGACACATTGTTCCAGAGGAATACCGGTAAAGCAGGTCATCCACAAGGAGGATGAAGAGGTGTTTCCGATACCCATTTCACCGAAGCTGAGGACATTGCTGCCTTCTTCATGGCATTGGCGCACCACCTCGGCACCCCGTTCCAGGCACATCTCCATTTCCTCTTCCGTCATGGCTGCCTCGTGCAGATAACTCCGGGTACTTTTGCGCACTTTCATATTGATGATGCCTTTCTTGTAGGGGAGGTCGTAGTCTACTCCTGCATCTACTATTTTCAGGGTAAAGCCGTGCTGCCGGCAGAGGAAATTGACACCTGCCCCTCCATGAAGGAAGTTGCTGATTTGCTGCCAGGTGATTTCCTTTGGAGACAGACTGACCCCTTCTTCTACAATGCCGTGGTCGGCGGCGAAGATAATGTTTTGCGGATGTTTCAAGGTGGGGGATAATGTCTGTTGTATGAGTCCGATTTGGAGTGCCAGTTCTTCTAAAATGCCCAATGAACCTTTGGGTTTGGTCAGGTTGTTGATTTTGTCAATCAATGCGGGACGGATTGACTCGTCCGGACGGGTGATATGAAATGTTTTCATCAGTCTGTTGGATTTTAATTGTCTGTTGTTTTATGAATGAGTGTTTTTTACGGTAAGTGGGATGCCGGATACCATCAGTATCACTTCGTCGGCACGGGCGGCTACATATTGGTTCATCCAGCCTTGCATGTCCGTGAACTTTCGTTGCAGTTCGTTCTCGGAAGTTCCTCCCATACCTATTTCATTGGTTACAAAGATGAAGGTTGCGTCTTGTGCCGTGAAGCGGTCGAACTCTGCCTTTACTGCGGCAAGTGCCCGGTCGGTATCTGAATGCAGGTCGAAGAAAAAGTTGGTACACCATAAGGTGATGCAGTCTATCAGGACGATCCGTCCCTCCAGCCGGTGGCGGCTGAGTTCTTTCTCCTCTTCGATGTTTGTCCATTCCGGTCCCCGGCGTTCCTGATGCCGGATTACCCTCTGGCGGAATTCTTCGTCCCAGATGCGTGCCGTGGCAAGATAAACGGGAGTGGGAGAGAGCTCGAGTGCCAGCTTTTCCGCATAGGTGCTTTTGCCGGAACGTGCTCCTCCGGTGATGAGTATGATTCGTTTCATTGGTATTTAGTCTGTATTTTGAAAGAATATCTTTGTTTTCCCGAGCAAAAATAGGAAATATTTGACGAAACGTTTGTTTTTTTAGGAAGGAATTTATTAACTTTGCCACCGTTTTTAAGGCATGACCTTGGAAATGTTTATGCGGCAGTAGCTCAGTTGGTAGAGCATCAGCTTCCCAAGCTGAGGGTCACGAGTTCGAGTCTCGCTTGCCGCTCTTTATAAAAGGCTGAATACTTAGTTATTCAGTCTTTTTCTTTTTTAAGAACATTCATTCTCAGGTATTAATAATTCTTCTAAACTATTTTTTAAGCTGCACTTATATTGTTTTTCCCCTTTTTCTGTTTTTCTTATTGTTTGTTCGCATATGTAATATAGCCGAAACATATATTACATCGTGAATAGTAAATTTGCAAAAATGCAACACTTTAAAAGTTAATAAATATAAAAGAAGAAATAATATATTCTTTATATGTTGCTTTTATTAAAAATTATCCATTTATTTGTCTGACAAATAATACTAATAGGACTAATAATAACACGATTTAATATATGGAAAACTTAAAAATTGATGGGCAGTCGATTACTTTGGTAGACCAAGTGGAAGACAAGTTATTGAATTATTTCAGAAGTCAGGACTTGAAAGTGGGTGATTCTATCCCTAACGAAATTGAGTTGTCGTCAGCGTTGGGGGTAGCTCGTAGTGTTCTTCGGGAAGCTCTTAGCCGTCTGAAAATGATGGGAATGATTGAAAGCCGTACACGTCGTGGAATGATATTAACTGAGCCTTTCATCTTAGGGGGAATGAAGAGAGTGGTTGATCCCCGTATTATGAGCCAGGAATCACTTCTCGATCTTTTGGGATTTAGGGTTGCCTTGGAGATAGGAATCAGTAGTGACATATTTCATAATATTAAAGAGCAGGATATTATGGAACTGGAAGAGATTGTTAATGCAGGCGTTGCATTGGGGAACAACGAATATGCCAATCTCAGCGAATATACTTTCCATTCAAAACTATACGAAATAACGGGGAATAAGACGATTGTACAGTTCCAAAGCATCATTCATCCGGTTATGAACTTTGTAAAAACCAATTTGAGGGAACGGGTGGAAGCTATAAATATAGAACTGGAGAAAAAGGGAAAGATTGTAACTCACACCGATTTATTGAACTTTATCAAGAATAAGGATGAAATGGGCTACAGAAATGCTATCGAGCAACACTTTTATGTCTATAAGAAGCTGATTTATGATAGGGCAGTGTTAGGAGAACAGAATAAGGGTCAATCACAATAAAAATATGACAAATGACACGGATTGTAAATAATTGTGTTGCATTGGTATGCCTTTGTTTGTTTTGGGGTCAAAGCCTGAGAGCTGCAGATGCTTCTCATTCTGAGCAGATAAAGTGGGGCAACGAGAGTGTTTTTAATGAGGAACACAACACTTTGGGACTCTTTTCCGGAGTACTTGGCGGACAAATTGTATTGGCAGGCGGCACTTCCGACGATTATAGCCGATGGGGAAGAAATGCGGTATGCCTTTCTGAAAATGCCGGATTCGCTTTGTATGAAGATGTGTTGTCCAAGCCGTTGGCTTATGGCGCTTCCATAACACTCTCTGACGGTATCTTGTGTATTGGAGGGCGTGATTCTTCCCAATGCTACGAAGATGTATTTCTTGTCACAATGCAGCAGGGCAAACTGAATGTTTCGGAAGATTGGCCGCCACTTCCTTTTCCGTTGTCTAACGCGGCAGGAGCACTACTGGACAATAAGGTATATTTGTTTGGAGGCAGGAAGTCGGTAAGTCCGTCCAGGTTATCGGATTCTTTTTTTGTGCTGGACTTGTCGAACAAGTCCAGAGGATGGAAAGAACTACCGGGCTATCCGGGATGCGTCCGGGAAGATGCAATTCTCGTGGTACAGAACAACGGCGTTTCCCCTTGTCTGTATTTATTGGGTGGACAGACGGAAACGGAAGAAGGGTTGTCTTCTTGCTTGACTGATGGATATGTCTATAACCCCCAATTGGGTAAATGGAGTTCATTAGGTTCGGATTTTCCGAAAGGAATATGTGCTGCTGTCGCCAGCGGAGCCAACCATATACTTCTTTTTCAGAAAGAGCCGGAAGATACACAGCATCTTAAAAAAGAGAATGCTTTATGGAAATACCATACAATTACGCAGACTCTTGTCAAGTCTGAATGTATTCCAGGTACCTATGACACCATGCAAGTCTTGCAAAGAAACCGTTCCTTCGTTATACTCGGTAGCAATGCCAGTTCCGGAACGAATAGACTGTACAGCCTTCAAGGGGATATTGTTCCTTTGGAAAAGGGGTTGGGACTTGTCAATATCCTTGTGATTATCGGTTATTTTGCCGTATTGGCCGGAATTGGAATTTACTTTTCACGGCGCCAGAAAAGTACGAACGACTATTTCAAGGGTGGAGGACGCATTCCGTGGTGGGCTGCCGGGCTGAGTCTTTTCGGAACCGCGTTGAGCGCCATCACCTTCATGGCTATACCCTCCAAGGCATATGCCACTAACTGGAGTTATGTGTTGTTCAATACCGGTATTGTGTTTGTGGCTCCCGTCATTGTTTATGTCTTTATTCCTTTTTTCCGGAAATTGAATATAACGACTGCCTATGAATATCTGGAGATACGTTTCAATGTCTTTATCCGGGTTATTTGCAGTCTGGCCTTTATTATTTTCCAGGTAGGGCGTATGGGTGTCGTGCTTTTTCTGCCCTCCATTGCCTTGAATGTGGTGACCGGATTGGACATATTCCTGTGTATCGGTATTATGGGAGTCTGTAGTATCCTATATACAATGATAGGGGGAATAGAGGCGGTCGTATGGACGGATGCCATTCAGGTAATCATCCTGTTGGGAGGAGCGATATTTGCAGTGATATACATCTCGTGTTCTCTTCCCGGCGGATTGGGTGAAACGATTGATATTGCCGCGGCAAACGGCAAGTTCGATTTGGGAGCGACGAACTTTGACTTGAAGGATGCTACGATGTGGACCGTCGTTATTGCCGCATGTTTTACCCATCTTACCACCTATGGGACGGACCAAAGTATGGTTCAGCGCTATCTCACTACCTCTTCGATGAAAGAGGCACGGAAGAGTGTATGGACCAATGCGATACTGACTGTTCCCGCCACACTGATTTTCTTCTTTATAGGCACTGCGCTTTATGCCTATTACAAGGTGTATCCTGAGAATCTGAGTATCAGTATTCCTAACGGCGATGCTATTTTCCCGTGGTATATTTTTACCCAATTACCGGTCGGTATTGTAGGGTTGTTGATTTCGGGCATCTTCGCTGCGGCAATGTCCACTTTGAGCGGCAGTATGAATTCGGCAGCCACAGCTTATATAGTAGACATTTATTCACGTTTCTTTCATAAGGGAGAGGGTGGCAATGAATTGCATGCGGCACGTATGGCAACTTGTGTGATAGGAATCATTAGTCTATCTTTTGCTTTTCTTATGGCAACATGGAATATCGCTTCATTGTGGGACGAATTTAACAAGATACTCGGGCTCATATTGGGCAGTATGGGAGGACTGTTCATGTTGGGCATGCTTACCAAACGCGCCAATTCCGGAGGAGCAATCATTGGTATAGTCGCAAGTATCATCGTACAATTGTTTGTTGCCAGATTCCAGACGTTCCATTTGCTTTTGTACACGGCATCCGGCTTTATCTCATGTTTTGTCATAGGTTATCTGGCAAGCTTGTTCTTTAAGAAAAAATAGGTTTGAACCTATCATTAATTATAATATAATTTTATTTATGAACAAACGACTTTTAACAGGATTAATCGCTGCACCATTTACGCCAATGCACGAAGATGGTTCCTTAAATTTGCAGGTGATCGGGCCGTATGCAGAGTTTCTGATGCAAAAGAAATGTGTGACGGGAGTGTTTATTTGTGGCACGACGGGAGAATCCGTTTCTCTGACAACAGAAGAACGAAAGGCTGTTGCGGAAAAATGGATGGAGGCAGCCAAGGGAAAACTGAAAGTGATAGTGCATGTAGGTGGCATGTCGCAGGTTCAGTGTGCCGAGCTGGCAGCCCATGCGCAAGCTATTGGAGCTGATATGATAGCAGCCATGGCGCCCTGCTTTTTCAAGCCCGGTTCTGTAGATGAGCTGATAGGTTTTTTCAAGCCGATAGCTGCATCGGCTTCCCGCTTGCCGTTTTATTACTATAACATGCCGTCCATAACCGGGGTTTCCTTGCCGGTACACAAGTTCCTTATAGAGGGCAAGAAGCAAATTCCCAATCTGGTGGGAGTCAAGTTTACTCATAACAACCTGATGGAGATGCAGCAGTGCATTCATGCGGACGGTGGGGCGTTCGAAGTCTTGCACGGTTTTGATGAGATACTGATTACCGGATTGTCGGTTGGAGCTAAGGCTGCCGTAGGCAGTACCTACAACTATGTTCCGGGTATATACAAAGCTGTGATGGAAGCCATGGAAAAGGGAGACCTTGAAACAGCCCGTGAAATGCAATGGAAATCTGTTGAAATCATTGATGTGCTGATAAAGCATGGGGGAGGAGTCAGAGCTGGTAAGATATTCATGAAACTGGCAGGAATAGACTGTGGACCATGTCGATTGCCGATAGCTCCTTGTTCTGAAGAAGAGCTGGAGGAGACAAGAAACGAATTGAAAAATACGGAATTCTTCAAATACATTAATTAACTAAAAACGATTGCCTATGGAGATATTGCAACAATACATCCAATGAAAAAACTCATTGGTCAACTTAAGTTTGACCCCCGAAAAGGGAGGGGAAACGAGTATTGGCACTTCCCGTTTCCCCTTAAATAAATTACTGAAACAATTTATTATTAAAATCGTAACAAAGATGAGAAAAATATTTCATTTTCACCTCATAACTTTTCTACTATTTTGCCCATTTTTGCTTTGGGCACAAGAATTTAACCTATCAGGTGTAGTAGTGGACAATACTGGTGAAACTCTTCCAGGAGTTTCCATCGCTGTGAAGGGTACGACTCGAGGAGTTATTACGGATATGAATGGTGCTTTCCAGCTGAAAGTAAGCAAGGGGGAAACTCTTGTATTTTCCTATGTGGGCTATGATGAACAGCAAATCCTGATTACTAATCAAAAGATTCTTAACATCCGGATGGAACCGACCACCATGGGGCTGGATGAAGTGGTGGTTGTAGGTTATGGTACCCAATCCAAGCGTACCGTAACATCCGCCATCAGCAAGGTGGATGGAGAAACATTGAAGGCAACTCCTATCAATACTGTGGGAGAAGGGCTGAAGGGTAAAATTGCGGGTGTACGCGTGTACAATGAGAACAATACTCCGGGTGCAGAGGCTACGTTCTTGATTCGTGGTGGTTCATCTATCAGTCAGAGTAATTCTCCTCTAATATTAGTTGATGGCGTAGAGCGCAGTACAGCGGGTATCAATCCCAATGACATCGAATCTATCGAAGTCTTGAAGGATGCCGCTTCTTCTGCTATTTATGGTTCGCGTGCATCGAATGGAGTTGTCCTGATTACGACAAGAAAAGGAAAAAGCGGTGCTCCTCGAGTGACGTTTGAGGCTTCCTTTGCAAACGAGAATGTGGAGCGGATGATTGAGTATCTGGATGCTACCCAAGCTGTTACTATCATGCGCGATCGTTGGGCTTCCGGACCCAGTCCGGAAAAGTTATACCTTGACGGATATGCTTATAGTTCCGGCAATACGGATGCTTCCAAGTTTTCTACCCGTTACCTGAGGGATGGAGAGAGCATTCCGGCAGGATGGAAGTCTGTGGCTGATCCGTTGGATCCCAGTAAGACTTTGATTTTTGAAGATAATGATTGGGCCAGTACTTGTTTCAAGAATGCTCTTTGGCAAAATTATTATGTGGGGATAGAAGGAGGTACGGAGAAATTGAGCTATGTGGGCAGTATTGGCTATATGAAAGATTCCGGTGTAGGTGTAGGCACGGCATTCGACCGTTTCAATGCCCGTACTAATGTAACTGCCAAAATCAGAGAGAACCTGACTTTCAGTAGCAACATAGATTACAGCCAGACGAATAGCGAAGAGTATGCCAGTCAGTATCAGGTGATTTCCCGTGGACTGATGACCCCGGCCGTTCAACGTAAATATTGGGTGTCTGACAATGAATGGTACGGAACCCCGACGCCAGGTCCAAACTCTTCGTCTCCGAATCCGAGCTTCTACTCGTATTTTAATGATAACAATCAGCGTACCAACCGTTTGGGGTTAGTCGGCTCTCTTGATTGGGAAGTTTTGAAAGGATGGCATGCTGTGGGCACCGCTTCTTTGTTTACGCAAAACAGCCATGGAGATACATTCATGCGTGCCAACCCGATGAATGGAACGCGGAAGGCGACTACCAACATGACGGATGAGCAACGGAAGAAACTGGAATTCTACACCAGCTATACAAGAACGTTTGCCGATAAACACAGCATCAGTGCGATGGTAGGATATTCCTATCAGCAATATTTGTACAAGTATGTGTATGCTGCCACTACCGGACACAGCTCCGACAAGATACCGACATTGAACGGAGGTTCTGTTTATTCCGATGCAACGTCGACCAAGCAGGAAGATGTGAATATCGGTTATTTCGGCCGATTGAACTATGATTATCTGAAAAGATATATGTTGACTGCTACTTTCCGTGAGGACGGCTCTTCCCGTTTTGCCAAAGGCAACCAATGGGGATTCTTCCCCGGATTGTCTGTCGGATGGGTTATGAGTGATGAGCCTTTTATGCAGAATATCGGTTTTATAAGTAATTTGAAGTGGCGTGGCAGTTATGGGCAGACCGGTAACAACTCCATCGGCTATTACGATGCATTAGGATTGTATGCCATTACCACCAGTTATGATCAAAGTGCTGCGACCGTTTCTTCGGCCATGCCTAACAAGGCTCTTGAATGGGAGACTTCCACACAATTGGATTTAGGTTTTGATTTAGGCTTGTTCAAGAACCGCATCATATTGGGTATAGACTATTTCAATAAGATTACGGATAACCTGATTACTTCCAAAGTATTGCCCAATACGTCGGGATACGGTTCCATCCTTACCAATCTTGGAAAAGTACGTTTCCGTGGTTTCGATGCTGAAATAACAACACGTAACATTGTCAAGAAGGATTTCACGTGGGAATCTAAATTCACCATTACTTACGTAAAGAACAAGGTGCTTAAACTGCCCGAAAACGGACGGGACAAGAACCGCCAGGGAGGATACTCTGTAAAAATGCAGGATGGCACGACCAAAGAATTCGGAGGTGTTGCCGAGGGTGAACCGTTGGGGCGTTTCTATGGATATAAGAAAGACTTTATCATTACAACTCCCGAGCAGGCTGCCAATGCCCGTTATGACACCTCATCCAAAGGTTGGGACTGGACCACGAAACAGAAACTGGGTGTCGGAAAAAAGACTATCGGAGACTATGAGTGGAAAGACCTGAACGGAGACGATATCATCAACAGCAATGATATGTTCCTGCTGGGAAATACGATTCCCCATACCACCGGAGGTTTGAACAATACTTTCACTTACAAGGGCTTCACTTTGAATGTCTATCTTGATTTTGCTTTGGGGCACTCCATTTCCAATGGTTATCTGCAACGCCAGATGTGTAATTTCATGAATGGAAACACCAGCCTGCCTGCTGAAATCCTAAAATGCTGGAATGTGGGGGATGACCCGAGTAAGGCCAAGTATGCCCGTTTCTCAGGCAATGACTCCGATGAGTTGAATAAGAATTTCCGGGACAACTCCGATGTTTTCACCCAGAAAGCCGATTATCTCTGTATCCGTGAAATCTCTCTGCAATATGCTCTGCCTCAGGCATTGCTGGCAAAGATTGGTCTGAAAGGGCTGGTATTGACCCTGGCCGGAAACAATCTGCATTATTTTACGGAAGTAATAGGCCTTTCTCCCGAAGTAGGTGCATCAAGTACCTATTCCGGTAGTTTCAACACCTATCCGCCTATCCGTAAGTTCTCTATCGGATGTAAAGTTACTTTGTGATAAAAGAAGTTTAATACGAAAAATAAGAATTATGAAAATAAAAATATTATCCGGCATTCTTCTTATAAGTGGGGTCTCGTTTTTTACATCATGTCATGGAGACCTGAATGTGATACAGCCCAGCCAGTTCACCAGCTTGTCCATGTGGACAGAGGAGAGCGATGCTACGAGTGCGGTAAATGGAGCATATACTCAATTCCGTTCTGCCTTTTCCGATTTGCTCAACATCTATGGAGAGATGCGCTCAAACTGGTATGAGAGTGGGGCGGTAAATGATGCGTTTTTTAATAGAGTGGGTACAAACGTATTGCTGAGCGGTGATGCAGGTACAAATTGGAGTAGCATATATACTACCATTAATAGTGCAAATTTGATTCTGAAGCATACTCCGGAAATCTCTTTCACCAATGAAGCTACACGTAATGAGGTGATGGCCAATGCCTATTTCCTACGGGCATATTGTTACTTTACTCTGGTGCGGGTATTCGGTGACTGTCCACTACTGACTTCCGGCTTTGAGTCAGAAAAGCAGGAGGACATGTATCCCAGCCGTACGGCGGCCTCTGAAGTATATGCTCAGGTCGAAACCGATATAGAAGAAGCTTTAAGGTTGATGCCCGCTTCTTCCAAGCTTCTCCATAAGGCATCTCCGGCAGCCATCAACATGTTGCGTACTGAATATTACTTATGGAAGGCAAAGCGTCTGGGAGGAGGGAATGCGGCTCTGAGTACGGCGCAGTCTTCTGTTGATGCGGTATTGAAAGCCGGATATGCACTTCTTCCCACGTTTGCCGATATTTTCAATTTAAACAACGAAGCCAATTCTGAGCTTATCTGGACATTGCCCTATATCGTCAATGAAAATGTGACTCCGGGAACATCCCCCAACTTTTTCGCCTATTATCTGGCACCTAACGGTGACAGAACCCGGCTGAGGGAAGCCGGATATACCGAGGATGAGGTTCCTGCCGGTTCCCATGCCCAGTATGTTGTGCCCACGCAAGCCTATTGCGATTTCCTGGCTGAGGATGCACGTGACACGCGTACGGATGTTTCAGTACGGGTATTCGAGGATAAGTTCCTGACGGAAGAAGTACAGATTAAAAGGATGGTTGTGAAGTTCAAAGGCTCCTTTGCCAATGATACGCGTAGTTTTGACAGTGATGTCCCCGTCTATCGTTTGGCCGAAGCCTATATTTTGAAAGCTGAAGTGGAAAATGCCTTGGGAAATACGGATGCCGCTTTGCAGAATCTGAATGTAGTGGCCAAGCGTGCTTATGGGGTAGACAACTACTACACGGCAAGGACTCAGGATGCCATAGACAATGCCATTATCAGCGAAATACTGAAAGAGTTTGTCGCAGAATCAAAAGCATGGTGGGCATACCTTCGCTTTAATAAGGAATTCGAGCTTATTGAGACCTTGAAGGGGCGTGAAGGGGAGAAGAATGTTACCTTGTGGCCTATTGCTCCTGCTTGTCTCAATACTAATCCGAATATAACACAAACGGAAGGTTACAAATAAATATTGGGATGATATGAGATATAAGACTATACTTTTACTGGTCTTGTCTGCTTGGGGCATCATGGCATGCCAAAATTATACGGATAAGATAGCGGTGGAGATTCGGCAACCGGTATATCCGGTGTTGACATTGAAGGAGCATAATCCGGTATTGTGTCTGCGTCTGATTAGGAACAGCGGCGTGGCATATCAGTTGGAAAAGATAAATTTCACTTTGGATGGAACTGTCCGTTCCGGTGATGTCGTTTCCGCTTCGCTGTTCTTGGATGAGAATTGTGGGCAGGTTTGTGCAAGTGCCAAACCGGTGAACAAACAATTGAGTTTTAAGGTAGGCCGGCAGATAGAGGAAGATACACTGACATGCTGGGTGACACTCCGACTGAGGGATGATGCGGCGCAGGCTACAAGCAAGATTGAAATCTCATGCAGCAGTGTCCAGACAGACTTGGGGCTGGTGGGCATCCGCCAGTTGCCCGCAGTAAAGCCGCTCCGTATAGGAGTGGCCCTGCGGCAGCCGGGTCAGGACGGGGTACACACTTCCCGCATTCCCGGATTGGTGACTTCGACGAAAGGTACCTTGCTGGCCTTGTATGATGCACGCAATGAAAGAGATGACGATTTGCAGGGCGACATTGATATTGCCATCAATCGCAGTGAAGATGGAGGGCGGACTTGGCAACCCATGCAGACTGTTCTGGATATGAAAGAATGGGGCGGGCTACCTCAGAAATATAATGGAGTGAGTGATGGTTGCATCTTGTCGGATGATTTCACCGGAGACCTCTATGTCATAGGGTTATGGATGCACGGAGTCTTGGACCCCAAGACGGGCAAATGGATAGAGAATCTTACCGATACCTCGACCGTATGGAACCACCAGTGGCGTGCGCACGGTTCTCAGCCGGGATATGGTGTCAAACAAAGTTCTCAATTCCTGATTAGTAAGAGTACCGACGACGGACTTACCTGGAGTGAGCCGCGTAACATTACCCGCCAAGTAAAAAAGGAAAAATGGTGGCTGCTTGCTCCCGGACCGGGTCGTGGCATCACAATGGAAGACGGTACATTGGTATTTCCGGTAGAGGGGCGGAACGAAGACGGGCTTCAGTTCTCTACAATCATGTGGAGTAAAGACAAGGGCGAAAACTGGACCGTAGGCGAACCGGCCTACTACAATACCAACGAATGTCAGGTGGTAGAACTTTCAGACCATTCCTTGATGTTGAACATGCGTGAGCGCAGCAACCGGGGACGTCAGGAAGGTAATGGGCGGGCCATTGCCGTCACTGCCGATTTGGGAAAAACGTGGACGGAACATCCCACGTCGCGCAGAGCTCTCATTGAACCGGCTTGCCAGGCATCCTTGCTGCGCCATGATTATATTGAAGACGGAGAAGAACGTCATGTATTACTCTTTGCCAATCCTAATTCAAAAGAGCGCCGTAACAACATTACCATTAAGGTGAGTTTCGATGACGGGCAAACTTGGCCCGAGGAGTATTGGATGTTGTTGGATGAAGGTAGGGGGGCGGGGTACTCTTGCATGACTTCTATTGACGAGCATACCATAGGTATCTTTTATGAGGGGAGTCAAGCCGACATTCAGTTCCAGGCTATCCCGCTGAAAGAATTATTGAAGAAATAAAAGTATAACACCTTAAAAAATAGATAAATATGAAACGCAGTGAAATCAATCAATATATCCGCGAAGCCAAAGCATTTATGACAAAGTACCACTTCATGCTGCCTCCATGGGCGGACTGGACTCCGGACGACTGGAAGACCAAAGGACCGGAATGTGATGATATCCGGGAAAGAGCCATGGGTTGGGACCTGACCGACTTCGGCTGGGGCGATTTCCTGAAAATCGGCCTGACGCTGGTAACCCTCCGTAATGGAAGTCTGCAGAAGAAAGACAAACCCTATTGTGAAAAGATTATGTTTGTCCGCTGCGGACAAGTTACTCCCACCCATTTCCATTGGCTGAAAACGGAAGACATCATCAACCGGGGTGGAGGAATCCTCTGCATGCGTCTGTGGAAGGCCGACAAGGAAACTGAAATGCTGACTGAAGAACCGCTTGTCGTTTCCATCGACGGAGTCAGTACACGGGTAGCTCCCGGAGAAACGGTGCGTCTTGCTCCCGGACAAAGCATTTGTTATGAGCCTTATCTCTACCATACTTTCTGGGCCGAGGACGACCATTGTCTGGTAGGCGAAGTCTCTACAGTGAACGATGACATGAGAGACAACCGTTTCCTCACCCCCAAGGGGCGTTTCCCGCAGATAGAAGAGGATGTTCCGGCCGAACATCTGTTGTGCAACGAATATCCCGAAGTTTAGAAAGTATGAAAGATAAGACCAACCTGACGGGATTGAATCCTGATAATTTCCGGTCCGTAATCAACGGAAAGGATACCGGCCTTTATATACTGCGCAATGGCAGCGGTATGGAGATGTGCGTCACGAACTACGGGGCCATCGTCTTATCCATCATGGCTCCTGATAGTCATGGTAAGTTTGAAAATGTCGTCATAGGCTTCGATACGCTGGAAGAGGCCCGCAGGCAAAGCAAGGACTATTATATAGGAGCTACTATAGGCCCCGTAGCCGGACGCATATTGCACGGCGCTTTCCGTGTAGGAGAAAAAGATTATCACTTACAGCTTAACTCTGTTTCTAATACTCTGCACAGTGGTGATAACGGTTTTCACACGGTGGTGTGGGAAGCACAGCAACCGTGTGAAAACCAACTTCTCCTCCGGCATTTCCATGCCGATGGAGAAGCCGGTTTTCCGGGCAATGTTACGGTAAGGATGATGTATACCTTGACGGACGACAATGGGTTCCGTATAGATTATGAGGCGGAGACAGACCGCGACACCTTGTTCTGTCCCACCAATCATGCCTATTTTAACCTGGCGGGCATGGGAACTCCCACTACTTCCATTGAAGACCATCTGGTGAGGATAAACGCGGATTTCTACCTGCCTATCGACATGAATACGAACAATACCGGTGAAGTCAGGGCAGTGGGCGATACGCCTTTTGATTTCCGCGACTACCATTCCATAGGCGAACGCATCAACCGGAAAGACTTGCAGTTGCTCAACGGCCACGGTTATGACCACTGTTTTGTCTTGAAGAAACCCGCGCTGCATGAGCTCTCTTTCGCCGCCACCTGCATCAGTCCGTCCAGTGGGCGCAGAATGGATATCTATACCACAGAGCCGGGGCTTATCATGTACACCGGCAATTATTTGCCGGGCTTCACGGGCATGCATGGCACTGTGTATCCGCGTCGTAGCGCCGTCTGCTTTGAAACCCAGTGCTTTCCCGATACACCGAACAATCCGCATTTCCCCTCCATCGTATTACGTGAAGGAGACCTTTATAAACAGACATGTATTTATCAATTCAGTACGCAACCATGAAAAACAGAATCATTCTTTGTTTGGGATGCCTGCTGGCATTCCTCCAGCTCCGGGCACAAGTCAATACCAACCAGCAGCATTTGTGCAATCCTAATTCTTTTTCCATCGTCCTGCTGGGCGACCCGCAAAACTACGTGAAGTATGACTATAACCAGCCGGTTTTTGAGCTGATGACGGCGTGGACCGCTCATCATATAGACTCCCTCCGTGTAAAGGCGGTGCTTTGTACGGGCGACTTGGTAGACCAGAATGAATGTATTCTACCTCCCTTCCCGCGTTTCGGGAATCTTACGAGCCGGGAGCAGTGGACATTTGTGTCGCGGGCTTTCGGGCGGTTGGACAACAAGGTCCCTTATCTCATTTCTACCGGAAACCATGATTACGGCTACACCCGTTCGGAGAACTCGATGACCCGCTTCCCGGAATATTTCCCGATAGAGCGCAACAGCCTATGGAGAAAGACCATCGTGGCCGCCACCAATAACAGAAACGGCCTGCCTACGCTGGAGAATGCCGCCATGGAGATAACGGACGAGCATTGGGGGAGGATTTTGATTATTGCCGTTGAATTTGCCCCGCGCGACGAGGTCTTGTCATGGGCCAGGGAGCTGGTGGCTGCCCCGCGCTTCAAGGACCATACGGTGATTCTCATCACCCATTCCTACCTTACCGGCTTCGACAGCAAGCGCATCACCAAAGAAGGCTATAAGATAACCCCGTCCAATACGGGCGAAGGCATCTGGCAGAAGCTGGTGCAACCTTCCGCCAACATCCGTCTTGTGTTGTGCGGACACTATGCCACTCCGAATGAACGGTTGGACTATACCACGGGATTCCGTACCGACAAGAATGCAGCCGGACACGATGTGCACCAGATGATGTTCAACTGCCAGGCGTTGGGTGGCGGCATGAGTGGAAACGGGGGAGACGGCTGGCTGCGTCTGCTCGAATTCCTGCCCGACGGACATACGGTGCAGGTCAGGACCTATTCTCCGCTTTTCGGCTTTTCTCCTCAAACCAAGGACAAGGCATGGCGTACGGAATCTTATGACCAGTTTCAATTCACGATAAAATAAAAAATATGAAGCGTATATCAATTATTTATTCATTAATACTCTTTTGTATGTATTTATCAGCACAGACAAGTCCGGAGTGGACTTCCGGAAATGCGAAGAAATGGATGAAAAGTGCCGTTTGGTCCAATGGCTGGACTGTCTCTCCCCATAAATCAGTCAATGCTGTTGAATTTGCCTGCCAATATCATAAGAACAAGGATGTCTGGGATGCTGCATTCCGCTTTCTTGCCGAACATGATTTGGAAGCGCTGTCCATTGGCAACCATGTCATTCTGGAGGGGAAATGCTGGGCTACGGTCAGTGAATACATTCCCAAAGAGGTGGAGAAAGGGAATATTGAAAGTCACCTCCGTTTTGTCGACCTTCAGTATGTACTCTGGGGAAATGAAAAGATGGGGCTGGCAAGTGACGTCGAAGTACGTCAGGCGTATAATTCAAAAAAGGATGTTGCTTTTTATACCTCTTCCCGGATAAAACACTACTCTGCCGATGCCGGCAGTTTCTTCTTGTTTTTCCCTTCGGACATTCACCAGCCTTCTGTCCGGGGAAAGGGGGAACTTGTTAAAAGCAGGAAGATTGTGATTAAAATAGAATATGTAGATTAGTGTGTTTTCGGTTCTATTAAAAATACTATTTGTTTTTCAAATAAATTTCCTTTAAAATTTGTACTTTTGCCGACTGTTTAGAGAAATCAACGAAAACTTTAAAAAACGAAATAGAATGGCAGTAGAATTGAAAGACCTTACCAAACGTAGTGAGAACTATTCTCAGTGGTACAACGAGTTGGTGGTAAAAGCCGATTTGGCAGAACAATCGGCTGTACGCGGCTGTATGGTGATCAAGCCCTACGGATACGCTATCTGGGAGAAGATGCAACGTCAGTTGGACGATATGTTCAAGGAAACGGGACACGTCAACGCTTATTTCCCCTTGCTTATTCCGAAATCATTCCTCAGCCGCGAGGCGGAACATGTGGAAGGCTTTGCCAAAGAGTGTGCCGTCGTGACGCACTATCGTTTGAAGAACGATCCGAATGGCGGCGGTGTGGTGGTGGACCCTGCTGCAAAACTGGAAGAAGAGCTGATTATCCGCCCCACTTCCGAAACCATCATCTGGAACACCTACAAGAACTGGATCAATTCATACCGCGACCTGCCTATCTTGTGCAACCAGTGGGCAAACGTGTTCCGTTGGGAAATGCGTACCCGTCTGTTCCTCCGTACCGCCGAATTCCTCTGGCAGGAAGGACACACGGCACATGCCACCCGCGAGGAAGCCGAAGAAGAAGCGGTAAAGATGCTGAATGTATATGCCGAGTTTGCCGAAAAATACATGGCGGTGCCCGTGGTAAAGGGCGTGAAGTCTGCCAACGAGCGTTTTGCAGGTGCCCTCAACACCTACACCATCGAAGCGATGATGCAGGACGGAAAGGCTTTGCAGAGCGGTACTTCCCACTTCTTGGGACAGAACTTCGCCAAGGCGTTCGATGTACAGTTCGTCAATAAGGAGAACAAGCTGGAGTATGTTTGGGCTACCTCCTGGGGTGTTTCCACCCGTCTGATGGGAGCGCTTATCATGACGCATTCCGATGACAACGGTCTGGTACTTCCTCCGCACCTGGCTCCGATACAAGTAGTCATCGTACCTATCTACAAGAATGCGGAGATGCTGGCTAAGATTGACGAGAAAGTGGCAGGTATTGTTGCCAAGCTGAAGTCAATGGGTATTTCCGTGAAGTACGACAATGCCGACAACAAACGTCCGGGCTTCAAGTTTGCCGACTATGAGGTGAAGGGTGTTCCCGTTCGTCTGGTGATGGGTGGCCGCGACCTGGAGAACAATACAATGGAAATCATGCGTCGCGATACACTGGAGAAGGAGACGCGTTCCTGCGAGGGTATCGAAGAGTACGTGAAGGATTTGCTCGAGGACATTCAGGCAAATGTCTACAAGAAAGCGCTCGATTACCGTAACAGCCGCATCACCAGCGTGGACAGCTACGAGGAATTCAAGGAAAAGATTGAAGAAGGCGGCTTCATTCTGGCTCATTGGGACGGGACTACCGAAACCGAAGAGAAAATCAAGGAAGAGACCAAAGCAACCATCCGTTGTATTCCTTTCGATTCATTTGTTCCGGGTGACAAGGAACCGGGCAAGTGTATGGTTACCGGCAAGCCTTCTGCCTGCCGCGTGATTTTCGCACGTTCCTATTAATAATACCCACCCCGGATTACGCGGATTAACACAGATGATTTTAGGAGTTCTGATAATCAGAAACTTTTATCTGTGTCAATCCGCGTAATCTGGGGTGATTGTATATCTTGATACGTCCTCTCGGTTTTAAATTTATAGAGTTATCTCTCATCATGAATTGATGAACAGCTATTTATATTGCTTCAGAAATTCTGAGATTGTTTTGCGTACAGTTTCCGGAGATTGTTTTGAATGAAGCATTGCTGCAATGACAATCCTATTCTCATCAATCAAATAATATATCACGTTAGGGGAAAGTTTTAAATGACGGACAGTAATGTTGTTAAATAGAGTAGAAAAATCACTGTCTATAATTCCTATATACGGATGTTTTGCTAAAAGATTTACTTTGTCTTGTATCTTTTGACGTGTTTTCTGTGCCGTCAACATGCCAAAATTATTCTCTACATAAATAAGTATCTCTAAAAAGTGCTCATAAGCCAACTTAGACCAGACTATTTCCATCCCATGCGTTCATTTATCATACTCTCTATTTGGGAGTTTGATATACAGTGTCCTGCTTTATTCTCTTCTAAGGCAAATAGAAGGGCTTCAACCAAAGCATCTCGGGGAATACTGTTGATAAAGTCGTCCATCGGTATGGCTGATTGATGATAAGTTGCCATCATCGGTTCTTGTGCCGTTTGTTTGGGAGAGTCCTGCTCTTTATATGGTTTAATTTTACCCATTGCTTTTATTTTTAATCAAAGGTAAACTGAATAAATGAAAACTCCTAATATTCAATCCATTTATTTTCCACTGCATCAAAGCCAACCAATCTACATACTATTGTAACCTCCTTCACATCTTCTCGTAACAACTTTCCCTCATTTTTGCAGCGTAAAAAAAGAAAGGAGGCCCGAATATGAAACTGAACAGAAATGACTATACCGTAGAGGCGGCAGCCGGCGGTGGTTTTTACGCTTATTTCATGAATAATGTGTTGTGCAGCGCCTACGGTGAAACGCCTGACGAAGCCTGTGAAAACCTGGAACAGATTCATTCCATAAATTCTCTTGAAGTCATGTCTGCACGATGCCGGTGTGCCTTCTGTCATTTTTAGCCCGAACATGGCTTTCCGCTATTGGGTGCGTAGCTGCTGGCGTATCTTGCGCTGTATAGAGAGGGAAGAAAAAGAGGAAACCTTTTTCGGGGTTTCCTCTTCCTGCCGTCCTTTCTTTCCGGCGACTTAAATGCTCACGTTCATCGCATTGGCTCCCAATGCCCCTAAGATGGCAGAGGCTACTGCAATTACGACTTTCAGAATTTTATCCCAGATACTTTTTTTCATGCTATATACGTTTTAAAAGTTGAACATACGAATCGGTAGTAAAATCAGTCATACTTATCCCAACGGATTTTCGCCCTGGTCTCCGTCCGAACCGCCTCCGTCTCCCGAGCCGGAACCGCCGCCGGAGCTTCCTCCTTCACCGTCTCCCTTGTTCACCAATGCCTCCAGGTCGTAGAAGTCAATCTTCTGCCCGGCACGCGTGGCGGCGATGTCCGGTCTTACGGTGCTGGAAGGCCGGAAATTGATTTTCACCGCTTTGATGTTCTTGGCGGTGCACTCCTTTACATCCAGTACGCCTGCCGTACGCGCCGACAGGCTGAATACGCCGAAGTTCTTGATATTCACTGACTGGCCGCTGTAGAGGGTTGTTATCATGGCCTCCACAAAATTGGTCAATACACTCTGGATGTCTCCCAGTGTCAGCGAACTCTTCTCTTTCATCACATACGCAATGTCGTCCAGCGTCGCATTGTCGCCCAGTGTCACCAGCTGCGGGTAGAACTTTGCCACCGCATCTGCCTTTCGAGGATCTTTCCTCGCAATCTTCTTGAATGGTACTCCCATAAACAATTAAATAATTAAAAATTAACAATTAGAAATTAAAGTCCCGTATTGCAATACTCTTCTCTTTCTCCTTTAGGGGGGGGAAGAGGGGTGCTGCAAAAGTACTTCTCCGGCTTTTTCTGCTCATGGCTTTCTTCGGGTTACGCCGTCTCTTTCCCGTTTCCTTTCTGTTCAGGAAAAGTTCTTCGTCCGATGCCCGTTTATGTCTGTATACGCTTGGTCATACCGCTGATATTCAGTATCTTTATGGTGTAATAATCAACCAATAACATAAGGAATGAAAACAGAAAAAGAAAAGAGGGAAGAGGAGGAGGAAGACCTTCGTCCGTTCCGCATCCACGCCTATTCGAAGGAGGAGCTTGCCATGCTCTACAACCCGACTTACTGCATCAGCAATGCCATCTATACCCTGGCGGCATGGATACGCCACAACAAGGCGCTGAAGGGTGAGCTGGAGAAGGTGGGCTACAACAAATACCGGCGCACCTTCACTCCGCTGGAAGTGAAAGTGCTGGTGAAGTATCTGGGAGAACCCTGACAGGATGCCGGCCGGAAATAGGGAAGCCGTGTAAAGAAAACGCCAATATATGTAAAGCCCCGTAACAATATATGTTGTCATGCACAACAATATATGTTACGGGGCTTCTCTCTTCTCCTCGAATACCGGTTACTGATATAGCTGGATGTCCACTACCTCATATTCGGTCGTCTCCTGCTCGTTGGTCCGTGTGCCGAATCCGTACTTTTCCAGTGCCTGCACCAGTACCAGCTGGGTGTGCGGGTTCACCTGCACCTTCCCGAATATGCTGAGCTTGGTCAGTATGACGCTGGCAGGGAGCCATTTTACCTGCAGGTCCTCGGGCAGCGGTTTGCGGAAGAAGACGAAGAGGTTCTCCTCCACGGGGTCTTTCATGCGGTGCCGTTCGTTGTGCTTGTTCAGCTGTTCTATCTCCTCGCCCTCGTACCAGTATCTGAAACCGTCTTTCAGCAAGGCGAGCGCCTGGGCGTAGATGCCGGGATGGTTCACCGGGGTGTGGTAGTCTATGCCGGTGACGGTGATGGGGAGGAAACGCCGGTTTCCACCGATGTCCTGCAGGCACTGCCGGTTGTTGGTGCTCGCGATGAAGGAGCAGTGGCGGGGCAGGGTGAAGGCTTCGATGTCGTAGGCCTTGCGCTGCGTCACGTTGTCCTGCGCGATGATTCGCTTCAATGCTGCCAGCTCGCCGGGCTTCACGCCTTCGAACTCCTCCATGTTGATGATGATTCGCGTGGCGAGCAGGCGGGCATCGTCCTTGTTGCTCGGGTCTATTATGCCGTTGTAGAAGTACTCTTTCCACTCGGGCGGCAGCAGGCGCCGAATCCAGCTGCTCTTTCCCTTTCCCTGCTCGCTGTAGAGGATGATGACGAGTTGGTTCATGTCCTCGTCGCTCAGCGCGCAGTCCACCAGGCCCACTATCCACCGTTTGAAGCCCTCCTGCCACAGTTCCCGGTTCTCGGTCGTCAGGGTGTCGGCAAGTTGGGCGATGTAGTCCGTCCCGTCCCAGGGGGGAAGCGCGTACAGATAGTCGGTGTAGGGGTTGAACTCCTTGGCGTAGTTGGAGTCTATCACGGCTCTGAGGAAATTCTGGTAGCAGGAGATGCCGGCCATCTGCAGGTCTACGAATATGGTGTTGTAGTCCTTTCCGCGCATGGGGCGGTAACCTTTTCCGGCATCTGCCGACAGGGCATAGGGCATGAATTCGAGGCGGTCCAGGATGAGGTTCCTGCGGATGCCGTAGTGCTCTTCCAGAAAGCTCATCACTTGGTTGATGACGGGCTTTTTCTCTTCCTTCTTTGTAGCGGCTTCGCTGGTCTTGTCGGTATAGATGTAGGCATTGTGCAGGGGAGATTCCACGTCGGGATACTCTTGTCCGAACTCGTTTTTCGCCAGTCTGATGGCTGTCTGCTCGTCCAGGCCCTTGCTGTAGCATTTGTTGCCCAGGGCGAAGAGGAAGTTGTCGCGGTTGCCTGCCCGGAACCTGGTGGTGCGCTTCACGGCGGTCACGGCTTGGGAGAATATCAGCTTCTCCCAAGGCTTTGCGTCCTGCGGCGTGGCGGCAGAGGAGGCGGGGAGGGGGTGTACCGTTTCGACGGGCGTCTTCTTTGGGCTGTTCTCCTTCTTCGCAGGCGGGATGATGCGTGCCGGCAACGGGGAAATCTGTTCCAGCAGTGCGGCATTGATATAGGCATGCGGGTCGAAGGACATGAAGTATCCTCGCGAGATGTCCTTTCCGCTTCCGTCCACCTCTACTCCGAGAAGGGCCTCGTAGTGCTCTTTGGCGGCGCTGTACAGCTTCAGGTGTATCTCCTCGAGCGTGGCGTAGGTCACCTCGCCCTGCCGGAGACGGTCATACAGACGCCGGGTGTATTCCGTCTGCATGAAGACGAACAGCTTGTAGCCGTGCCTTTTGGGGGAGAGGAAACTGCCCAGGGTGTGCGGGTCTTCGTTGATGAGGGTCCGGGTCTGCTCCAACTGTCCTTCTTCCAGGTCGTCGATGTCGAGCGTGATGACGGGGTTGTAGCGGGTGATGCTCGGTGCGAGCCTTCTTTCCCGGTAGTTGGCCGTGAGGGTCCTGAAGGGAAGCTGCTTCTTGACGTGGTTGGCTTCCTCCACCTTTCCCTGCGCCACGAGGCTGGCGATTTTGATGATTAACTTGGCATGCTTGCCGTTTTTTATGTCAGCCATGTCCTGCGTGAAGGTTGTCTCCCCGCTGACGGCGCTGAAACCACGGTAGGTGGTCACTGGAATGTTTTCCATTCTACTTGTATTAAGTTTGCCTTATTGGCGGCGCAAAGATGCCGTTTATTTCCTTAGGAAGCAAAAACGGCCATCCGCAGTGGGACAGCCGTTTTTTTACAATTTGAATTCCTTGGTCCGTTTTACTCCTTGGGATATAGCTCATTGAAGAGCTTATATATCTCATCCTCAATGCAATCGGGGTTCAGCGTATTGCCGCTTCCGTCCGCGTCCATAAAGTTTACAAGTAGATGCAGCAGCTTGGCGAAGGGGCTTACACCCTTCAGTCCGTGTTCCTTTTGGGGATTTATCAGCAGTGGGATGAAGGGTGTCAGGAAAGCCTTCCGCTCCTTGTATTCCACGGTTAACGACTTGTGTTCTACCATAGAAAGCAGGTCGAGGGCCACTTGCACCTCTTTGCTCTCTTTGGTGTACAGCACTTGGTAATCTCTCCCTTTGATTTGCATCACGCTAATTGGCGTTTTTTTGTTCTCATAATTACAATTTGAAAATCTAATTTTATATTAAGTTAACGAATCGGGTGCAAAATTAATAAAAAAGAGAAGTCTGTGCACTATGTATTACACGGATTGGCACGGATTTTTGTAGTTTCTGTGCGTATCACTTTTGTGTATGTCCGTGCGTATCATCCTTTTGTTTCCGTGAGTATCCGTCACTCAGAACGTAGCGAAGAATTCTTCTCTGTGCTCCTCTGTGCCAATCTGTGTAATCTGTGGTGCCCCTCTCCGTGAACTAGTGAAGCGTGTGTGTAGTCTGTATGTATAGGGTGAGGTACCGGAACCTATGGTTATATATGTAACACACCCTTTCTTTAAAAAGATAAGAAATGACGCGCGTGCGCGTGTATCTTAACCTAATAGGCGTAATTCTTTGATATATAGTGTGATGATGTCTGCATTAAAAAAGATTATCATTTTATCAATCAGAATATTTTGTACTTTCATTTCTTGACGTTACCTTTGCGTTCATTAAACGGAACGTGTTATAAAACATTTCTTTCATCATAAACGTTTCGTTGATAACGGCTTATCGCAAGATAGCTTGAATATAACTATTTCGTCGCCTTCCTTCCGAGATGGTGGAGGGTTTTGAAATAAAATGAATGCATATAGCCTATTTAAAGTAACCGCATTACATTACTTGACCGGGAGGTACTTCGCTACTCCGGTGTCCCCCAATCATATTTTTTCGTGAACGAGAATGCAGAAATGCACTGGTATGCAGTGCGTGTCACCTATAGCCGAGAGCTTTTTTTCAAGGATTACCTGGATGCAGAGGGCATTGAAAACTATATTCCCATGCGCTATGAGTATGTCGTGAGGAAAGAGCGCCGCCTGCGCAAGCTTGTTCCTGCGGTCCATAACCTGGTCTTCGTCCGCTCCACCCGCGAGCGTATGGATGAAATAAAGAACAAACCGGGCATGAACATCCCTATCCGCTATATCATGGACCGCGAGACCCGCCAGCCCATCGTCATCCCGGACTCACAGATGCGCAGCTTCATCGCCGTGTCTGGCACCTACGACCAGGCTGTGCTCTATCTTGAACCCACCGAGCTGAACCTCTCCCAAGGAACCCGGGTACGTATCACCGGCGGCATCTTCGAAGGAGTGGAAGGGGTGTTTGTGCGTGTGCGCCATGACAGGAGGGTGGTGGTGAACATCGAGGGGGTGATGGCGGTGGCGACGACGTTTGTGCATGCGTCGCTGGTGGAGGAGATCGAATAATAATTTGTAACAATATTGCCCGAATCTTTGAAAAATAAAGCTGTCCATGGTGCGAAGTGGAGCTTTATCGATAACATATCCAATTCCGGTGTTACCTTTTTGGTAGGCCTGATATTGGCCCGTCTCTTGACTCCTGCCGAATATGGCATTATGGCCATGATAGCTATCTTCATAGCGGTGTCCAACTCCATTGTCGACAGTGGCTTCTCTAATGCACTGATACGGAAAGTACGTATTGAAAAGGTAGACTACAATACGGTTTTCTTGTTTAACTTGATAGTCAGTATTGTTTTATACATCCTTTTATATGTAGCTGCTCCCGCTATCAGTCTGTTTTTTAAAGAACCGGTTTTGATAGATGTGTTAAGGGTAATAGGGCTGATTCTGATTGTTAATGCATTGGGTATCATTCCCCGTACCATATTAGTAAGAGGTATTGATTTTAAGACACAGACCAAAGTATCCATAATCTCTTCTGTTTCAAGTGGATTGGTTGGCATAGGCATGGCTATAGTGGGCTTTGGAGTATGGAGTTTGGTGTGGCAACAGCTTTCCCGGCAGATTCTGAATTCTCTGTTTCTTTGGATATTCTGTAAATGGATGCCCCAATGGGAATTCTCCGTAAAAAGCTTCAAGGAAATGTTCGGCTTTGGCTATAAGCTCTTGTTGTCCGGATTATTGGATACTCTTTACAAGAATGTTTATTATGTGGTTATAGGCCGTTGTTACAGTTCTGCACAGTTGGGGCAATATACTCGTGCAGAGCAGTTCAATACGATATTTTCCAGTAATCTGACCAGTATTGTCCAGCGTGTCAGTTATCCGGTGCTTAGTTCCATTCAAGAAGAACCGGAGCGCTTGCGCGAAGCTTATCGGCAGATAATAAAGACTACAATGCTTGTGACATTCGCTTGCATGCTGGGACTTGCAGCTGTGGCTAAACCTTTGATTATAATTCTGATCGGTGAGAAATGGTTGACTGCTGTTTCCTTTCTGCAGATTATTTGTTTCAGTGGTATGCTTTATCCGCTTCATGCCATCAATCTGAATATCTTGCAGGTGAAAGGACGTTCGGACTTGTTTCTGAAATTAGAAATCATAAAGAAGACCATTGCGGTGTTTCCTATTCTGATAGGTATTTTTTATGGCATCGAATATATGCTGTGGGGGAGTGTCTTAACCTCTTTCATAGCCTATTTCTTAAATAGCCACTATTCTGCCGACTTGATACGCTATTCTACCATAGAACAAATCAAGGATGTGCTTCCGGTTTTTGCAGTTTCTTTGACAATTGCTGCTGTCATGTGGCTTTTTTCCTTATTGGATATATCCGTTTATATTCAATTGCCCATTCAGATTATTGTTGGTTTGACATTAGCTTTTGCTGTTTATGAAAGATTAAGATTACCAGAGTATCTTGAGGTAAAACGGCTTGGGTTGTCGGCTCTTCACAAAAAATAGAAATCAGTATATATTTTTATAGTAAGATGGAAAATAAAGTGATTACAGTTACTTCTCCATTACTTCCTTCGCTTGACGATTTCATTCCTTATTTACAGGATATTTGGAACCGTAAGTGGCTGACCAATAACGGTTATTATCATCAAGAATTGGAGAAAGCCTTGTGTGAATATTTGAAGGTGCCTTATATCAGTCTTTTTACCAATGGCACACTGCCTTTGATGTGTGCTCTGCAAGCATTGCGTATTACTGGTGAGGTGATAACAACTCCGTATAGCTTTGTAGCTACCACTCATGCTTTGTGGTGGAATGGAATCAAACCGGTATTTGTGGATATTGATCCAGAAACTTGTAACATTGATCCGGACAAAATAGAAGCGGCAATAACCCCCAAGACAACGGCGATTATGCCGGTACATGTTTATGGCAAGCCTTGTGATACAGAACGTATCCAAGCGATAGCGGACAAATACGGTTTAAAGGTCATTTATGATGCTGCCCATGCTTTTGGGGTAGAAGTTGCTGGAAAGTCAATTCTGAATGCCGGTGATATGTCAACCTTGAGTTTTCATGCGACCAAAGTTTACAATACGATTGAAGGTGGTGCTCTGATTTGCCATGATGAGAAGACTAAAAAGCGTATCGACTATTTGAAAAATTTCGGTTTTGCAGGGGAAACGACTGTCATAGCTCCGGGTATCAATGGCAAGATGGACGAAGTACGTAGTGCTTATGGTTTGTTGAATTTGAAACAAGTGGATGTAGCTATTGAAGCTCGTCGTCAAGTGGCTATCATGTATCGTAAAGGCTTGGAACATGTACCTGGTATCACTTTTATGGAAGATATGCCCGGAGTCCGTCATAATTACTCTTACTTTCCCATATTCGTGGATTCTGAGAAATATGGCATGACACGCGATGAACTTTATTTCAAGATGAAGGAACGGAATATATTGGGGCGTAGGTATTTCTATCCGTTGATAAGCGAATTTTCTACTTATCGAGGATTGGAATCGGCTAAGCCTGAGAATCTATTAGTAGCAAATCGGGTGGCAAATAGTGTAATATGTTTGCCTATATATAATTCTTTATCACAAATAGAAATCGATAGAGTAATATCGGTTATATCGAAATAATCTTTTTATGATTGGTAGTACGTCTTTTTTAACGGAAGAAGAAATAAAATCGTTAGGGTTTAAAAAATATGGAGATAATTTGAAAATTAGTCGTTTTGCTCATTTTTATACCCCTTCTACTATTGAAATAGGTAATAATGTCCGTATTGACGACTTTTGTATATTATCTGGGAATATTAAACTTGGATCAAATATTCATATTTCTGCTTATTGTGCACTTTATGGAGCCTATGGAATAACGATGTGTGATAATACAGGACTTTCTCCTCGTGCAACAATTTTTAGCTCAATGGATGATTTTAGTGGTGATTTTTTAATAGGTCCAATACATGATAAAAGCAAAATAAATGTTCAGGGTGGTTCCGTTTTGTTAGAAGAATATGTGCAAATTGGTTCAGGAAGTATATTGTTTCCAAAGTTGAAAATATCTAAGGGGTGTGTAGTTGGAGCTATGTCTTTGGTTAATAAAAGCCTTGATGAATGGGGGGTATATGCAGGAATACCTGTAAAAAAAATTAAAGAACGCCGTAGAGGATTATTGAATTTATAGTTTTATGAAGCCATTGGTAAGTATTATTTGCATTACTTATAATCAAGCTGAATATTTATCTTCATGCTTAGATAGTATTTTTTCTCAGCAGGTGGATTTTCAAGTAGAATTGATAATACATGATGATGCTTCTACAGATAGTACAACTGAAATAATTTCTCAGTATATCAAGAAATGCCCTTTTCAGATTAAAACTATTCTACAAAAAGAGAATCAATATTCTAAAGGAATTGATATTTTTTCAAAATATATATATCCTAAGGTCGAAGGTAAATATATTGCTATTTGTGAAGGAGATGATTATTGGACGGATTCTCGGAAACTATCTATTCAAATTAAAATGTTAGAAGCAAATCAATCTTTTTCGGCAACAGCTCATCAATCTACTGTTATATATGAAAAAGAAAATAGGGAACATTTGTTTTGTCTATTACGAAAGAATATAATAAAAATGGATGATGTTATGGGAAATCGTATTTTTCATACTGCATCTTTTGTTTTTAGAAGTGACATAATTCCCTTGCTTTCAATAGACATAATTCCTTTTGCTTATGATCGTTTTTTATTTCTAGTTTGTTCGTTTTATGGTGATATATATTATTTTTATGATAATATGTGTGTATATCGAAAGAGCGAAATAGGTATTACTAGTCATATAACTTATCAAATTCACAAACGGGATTTATTTGTCCCGAAAAAGTTGAAAGAAATAAATTCTAATTTTCCATATTATAGATATATGGCTTACGTTAATAAGGCTATGTTGTCTTCAGTGGATATCTCTCTCTGGAATTACATATGCCATTCTGTAACATTTTTGTTCTATTCTTTCTCATACTTTCCTAGAAATATTATGGATATATATAGGTGGGGGTATTTGACAGTTTGGTGGATGACTAAAGGTCGAAAATTTCGTATGAAATGAGTTTGATAGTATTCTGCTTTTTTACTCTCATATTTTTACTTTTAAAAAAAAGTAGAATGGATTTTTTATCAAAAAAATTCTTATATGTTTTTTTGTTTTGGTGGGGTGCATATTTATTTTGTTCTACATTTAATCCTTGCGACTTATTTCTTGTTTCAAATGAAACATACATTATATTGTTAGGGTATGTTGTTTCTTTTTTAATAGGTTTTAGTATATTTCCTATAAAATACAATCATTCAATTTATAAAAATAGAGCTAATATTTTAGCCATAAAAACTAATTGGTGGTATGTGTTAGCAGGAATATCAAGTATCATTATTCTATATAATTATATTTGTAAGTATTTGTTGTTGTTAGAGGTGGTAGGTGCAGATGAAGCAAGAGAGTCTCTTTTTGAATCTGGGCTTCTGTTTAGTACAAATTATGAGATATATTTATTTCAGTTTCTGTTTACTCCTTTTCAAACAATAGTGCAGTTCTTTTTAGCTTATTGTATAGTCTTCAAGAGCAAGTTTCCTCCTATATATTTAATGTTATTTGTTCTCTATTTTTTTCTTTATGGCTATTTAGGAGGAGGAAGGGCTAACTATCTAGCTCTCTTTTTATATGTTATATTGTTATTTGTACTAAGAACCCAGATTGCTTCAAAATTACATTGCAATATTCGAAAATATTCTTTCAAATTTACTTTTTTCCTTTTTTTCTTTTGTGCAATAATTTTTGTGATTGTTTCTATTCAAACTACATTGAGAAAAGGAGTCACTGATATAGATGGACAAACCATCCTTATGGGATTTGAAGAATTGTTGTCCCAATTTGTATGGTATATGTTGGGACCTATTAGAGCGTTAGATTATGCTTTTGAGTATCAGTATGATTCCTTTTTAGGCTTGTGGTATGGAAGAGCAACTGTTGGTGGATTTGATACACTTTTAAAGATGTTTATTCATGCGTTAGGAGGAAGTTATACAACCGCTAATCAAGTTATAGGTGGCTATCTTCAAGAACATCTAATAACTGTCGGTTATGGTATAACTTTCAATTTTGCTTATACAGCATTGATATTTTATTATTTAGATTTTGGTTACTTTGGAATATTGTTGTGGCCATTCTTTTTGGGAATAACAACTCGGTTTACTGTTTATAAGTTTCAGAAAAAAGCAACTTTCGCAAGATTGATATTAATGTTATTCTTTTTTTATACTGCAATATTTGCGACTTTTTCATGGACTTTTTATAAAACAGCTTCAGTAGTGTTAATTATATTACTAATTATATACCAGAAATATGAACAAAAAAGTTTATGTCGGCATGAGTGCTGATATTATTCATCCAGGGCATTTGAATATTATTCACGAGGCCCAGAAATATGGTTCTGTAACTGTTGGAGTATTGACAGATGCTGCTATTGCTAGTTATAAACGTTTGCCATATTTGACTTATGAACAGCGTTCGCTAATTGTGAAGAATTTGAAAGGCGTTGAAGAAGTGATTCCCCAAACAACTCTTGATTATGTTCCTAATTTAGAGTTGATAAAACCTGATTTTGTAGTTCATGGTGATGATTGGAAGGATGGTATTCAAAAAGAAACTCGTCAACGTGTCATAGATACAATTTCTAAATGGGGTGGTAAAGTGATAGATGTTCCTTATACAAAAGGTATATCTTCCACCCAGTTAAATACCCAGTTAAAGGAAATTGGTACTACCCCTGAAATTCGCTTGAAACGTCTAAAACGTCTGATTTCTGCCAAGAAAATTGTTCGAATATGTGAGTCTCATAGTGGATTAACAGGTTTAATTATCGAAAATACGAGTGTTGAGGTTAACGGTATTAAACGTGAGTTTGATGGAATGTGGTCTAGTAGTCTTACTGATTCTACCTCTAAAGGAAAACCGGATATTGAAGCTGTTGATTTGACTACCCGTCTTCATGATCTGAATGACGCTTTGGAATGTACAACTAAACCCGTAATTTTTGATGGAGATACAGGTGGAAAAATAGAGCATTTTGTATTTACAGTTCGTACTTTGGAGCGCTTAGGGATATCAGCAGTTATTATTGAAGATAAAATTGGTCTGAAGAAGAACTCGCTTTTTGGAACAGACGCTGTTCAAACCCAGGATACAATTGAAGGTTTTTGCGATAAGATAAAGGCTGGTAAGCGTGCTCAGATAACGGCTGATTTTATGATAATAGCTCGTATTGAGAGCTTTATTGCAGGTAAAGGTCTGGATGATGCAATGGAACGTGCATTAGCATATATTGAGGCTGGTGCTGATGGCATTATGATTCATAGTAAGGATAAATCGGGTAAGGATATTAGGGAGTTCTGTATGACTTTGCGTAAGAAGCATAAATCCATACCTATTGTGGTTGTTCCTACAACATATAATCATATAACAGAAGATGAATTAGCATCATGGGGAGTGAATGTAGTAATTTATGCCAATCATATGCTTAGAAGTGCATATCCCGCCATGCTAAATACAGCAAAGTCCATTTTGGCTAATGCCCGTTCATATGAAGCTAATGATTTATGTATGCCTGTCAAAGAAATATTAGAATTGATTCCGGGTACTAAATAACTTCGTTTATATTCTATTAATTTGAGATTCTTGTTATTATGATATCTTCAAAATTTTTCATTGATTCTCTTTGCTCCATGCAAATGGATTTCTTTACGGGAGTTCCCGATTCTTTATTGAAAAATGTGTGTGCATATATCACCGATCATTTTGTTACAGAACGAAATGTTATCGCGGCCAATGAGGGAGCTGCAGTTGGTTTAGCTGCAGGATATTATTTAGCCACAAAAAAAATACCAGTTGTTTATATGCAAAATTCCGGTCTTGGCAATGCTGTCAATCCTTTAATGTCATTAACGGATAAAGAAGTTTACAATATTCCTTTATTGTTACTTGTGGGATGGCGTGGCGAGCCAGGAGTAAAAGATGAGCCCCAGCATATTAAGCAGGGCAAAGTGACACTTCCTTTACTTGAAGCTATGGGTATAAAATATGCCATTATGTCTCAAAATGAAACAGAATTCTTATCTCAATTGAATTATGCCAATTTTTATATGAATGAGACACATGAACCTTTCGCTTTTGTAATTCCCAAAGGAACTTTTGAGGAGTATAAGCTTCAACAAGATGGAGAGGTGATATTACCTTTGAAAAGAGAGGCTGCTATTCAACTTATAGCTTCTTCATTGTCAAAAGAGGATATTATTGTCTCTACTACAGGTATGATATCACGTGAGTTATTTGAATACCGTACTTCTGCTTTTATGGAACATGAGAAGGATTTTTTGACAGTAGGTTCTATGGGGCATGCTTCTCAAATAGCATTAGGCATTGCTCTTGAGAAAAAAAAATGCAAAGTTTTTTGTTTCGATGGTGATGGATCAACTTTAATGCATATGGGATCGCTTGCAATAATAGGTTCCTTACATCCAGACAACTATGTACATGTTATTTTTAACAATGGGGCTCATGATTCTGTAGGTGGACAACCCACAGTTGCCTTTAATATTGATTTGTGTAAAATAGCTCAGGCTTGCGGTTATGAGGCAGCTTTATCTGTTTCAGACAGTGATAGCTTATGTGAAGCCCTTAAAAGAATTACGTATATGCATGGTCCTATTTTGTTAGAGGTTAAGGTAAGAAAAGGAGCACGTAAGGATTTGGGACGTCCGACTACTACTCCCTTACAAAATAAAGATACCTTTATGCTTTTCTTGAATAATCAATGATTTTATGGAGCAGCGTTGTTTTTTGGGAGAGTCTTCAATCGAAAATTTGCTCTTAGTTTTGAAGGAGTTTTCTTTTTCTCACCTTTTTTTGGTGCGTGGCAGAAACTCTTATGAGACTTGTGGTGCCAAATCTATTATGACTGCTGTTTTTAGTGAATTAGATTGTGAAGTAACGGAGTATTTTGATTTTGAAGAAAATCCTAAAATCGAAGATTTGGAAAGAGGGTTATTACTATTACGTAAGTACTCTTGTTCTGTCATTGTCGCTGTTGGTGGAGGTAGTGTATTGGATATGGCTAAACTACTTCGCTTTTTTTATTCTTATTCTGGTGAGCCTACAAGTGGTAAATTTGAAAAAGAGAAAGATTTGCTTCCATTGATAGTTCTTCCCACTACAGCCGGTACGGGAAGTGAGGCGACCCATTTTGCAGTATTGTATAAAAATAAAGTGAAATATTCTGTAGAACATAATGCTATTTTACCTGATGTTGCAATTGTATATCCCCCATTCACATACAATACTCCGAGGTATTTGACAGCTTGTGCAGGTTTTGATGCTTTGGCTCAGGCTATAGAGGCTTACTGGAATGCTTATGCTACAAAAGAGTCAGATGAATTTGCTAAGAGAGCAATTGAACTTTTGTGGCCTAATTTACCATTAGTTGTAAATTCTCCTACTAATAGTATGAGAAATAAAGTGTCGGAGGGGGCTTATTGGGCTGGTCGTGCTATAAATATCACTAAAACGACTGCGCCTCATGCTTTCTCTTATTCATTTACAACTTATTATGGGTATCCACATGGGCATGCAGTAGCAATGACATTTCCTTTTTTTTGGTCAATAAATATGGATATACATAGAATTAGAAAAAATATATCCCCATCTCTGTATAAACAAAAGATTGAATATTTAAAAAATCTGTGTAATATTGATATTGGTGACTATATAGAAAAAAGAATTTTATTGCCATTGAAGTTGCCGGAAAATTTTAATAAGTATTTCATTTTAGAGAGTGTAAATAGGCAGCGATTGCAAAATAATCCAGTGGACTTAGATGATTTTAGTGAATTGTTTTGAAACATATTATGAAGGAGTTGTCTTGTGATGAATTTAAGCAAATTCAGATACAAATATTGAGTGAAATAAAAATATTTTGTGAAAAAAATGGGTTGAATTATTATTTAGCGTATGGAACTTTATTGGGAGCTGTGAGGCATCAAGGTTTTATTCCTTGGGATGATGATATTGATATAGTAATGCCTCGTATTGATTATTTAAAATTTGAAAAGTTATTTAAACATGATAGATTCGAATTTCTTTCAATAAGTAAGGATGCTACTTATCCTTATCATTTTGGAAAAGTTTTAGATAAAAATACAATATTAGTAGACGATTCTTCCTCTTCCTATGATATCGGGGTTAATATAGATGTTTTCCCGATAGATGGTCTGCCAAGTTCAGAAATGAGAAAAAGAATACATTGTCATTTTGTTTGGTTTTTGCAAAATATTGCAACTCTTAAATTAATGAAATATGTGAGAAAAAGAGGAATGATTAAAAATATCATTCTTGCATTCTTGAAATTTATTTTTATTCCCTTTCCATTATATACAGTTTTAAAAGCTATAAACAACTATGCAATGAAATATTCTATGGAGAAATCATCAGAATATCTTTTGGAGGGAGCTTATAAGAATAGGGAGGTCGTTTGTGCTTCTATTTTTCAAAGTAAAATGAATGTTGTGTTTGAAAATGAGTCTTATAGTGCACCTGTTGGGACAAATTCATGGCTTATGCAACTCTATGGAAATTATATGGAAATGCCCCCTGTTGAAAGACGGATTTCAACGCATAATTATAAAGTATTGCAGAAATGAATCAGAAAGAAAAAGAATGGTTAGCATCCTTATTACTTGTACGGGATATATTGGATAGATTCTCTATAAAATATATTTTAGATACAGGTACATTATTGGGTGCAGTCCGAGACAGAGCATTTATTCCTTGGGATGATGATATTGATATCGCAATAATTGATTTCTTATTTGATAAACATTTAGCGAAAACAATAGGAAGAGAGCTCTATTTAGTAGGGTTTGATGTAATTATTACTGCAAATACAGTTCATCTACGTCGTTGTAATTGCGAAATAAATTTGAAATCATATTTGCGAAATGGTACTTTTTATAATTCAACAATGACAAAAGTAGAAGGATCTGATTTATTATATTCAATTTATAACTGTTTAAGACGACTTGCTCTTTATAGAAACTCTCATTCTTTTTCTCGTCAAGTAGTGAATTTTATTTATTTTATAATTTCGTTTATGAACTATTTAGGTGGGGCTTTTTTGCAGGATTTACTTATAGCTAAATCTAAACCTAAAATTCGTAAGATTGTAATTCCTGCCTATTTGTTGTCGAATACAAAAGATATTCTCTTTTATGATGAGTATTTTAAAGTTCCAATTGATGTGAATGAATATTTGACTTTACGATATGGCAAGAATTGGAATATTCCTAATAGAAATTATAATTATATAACAGATGATTTATCCCTAAAATAGTTTTAATCTTTATGCTTACTCTTCTTCAAATTAGTATAGAGGTGAATTCTGGTTCTGTAGGACGTATTGCTGAACAAATAGGGCAAGTAGCTCTTGCACATGGTTGGAAGAGTTATATAACTTATGCTCGTAATCATTTGCCTAGTCAATCTATGACTATTAAAATAGGTACAAAATGGGATGTGTATTGGCATGGAATTATGACACGTTTGTTTGATACTCATTGTCTTCACTCTACTCGAGCCACTAGAAGATTAATACAACAGATTGAGGAAATTCATCCTGATATTATTCAACTTCATCACATTCATGGGTATTTTTTGAATATGGAGGTTTTATTTAAGTATTTATCTTCTATTTCTACACCTGTGGTATGGGTTTTTCATGACTGTTGGTCAATGACTGGGCATTGTGCTCATTTTGACTATGTCGGATGTGAGAAATGGTTGACGCATTGTGAGACTTGCGTACAAAAGAAAATATATCCTGGAAGTGTATTAATAGATAGGTCTTTTAAAAATTATGAACTAAAAAAAAAGTTGTTTACATCTATGGAAAATTTGACTATTGTGCCGGTATCACAGTGGCTAGGAATGATTGTAAAGAAATCATTCTTGAAAAATTATCCAATAAATGTAATTCAAAATGGAATTGATCTAAAACTTTTTTCTCCTCAATCCTTGCAGAGTGTATGTGCCATGAGAAATAAATTGGGATTAGCAGAGCAAACTAGTGTTTTATTAGGAGTAGCTAGTATTTGGGATAAACGCAAGGGGCTTGAGGATTTCGTTCAATTGTATAACATGATTTCTGAAGATTGGGTTATTGTTTTAGTGGGATTATCAAAAACACAGTTGAAAGAAATCCCCGATGGCATAATTGGAATTGAGAGAACTGAAAATGTTACTCAATTAGCTACTTTGTACACTTTAGCTTCTGTCTTTATTAACCCAACTTGGGAAGATACATTTCCAACAACAAATCTAGAATCTTTAGCTTGTGGAACACCTGTCATTACATATCGGACTGGCGGAAGTGTTGAGTCTGTATCAGATGAAACTGGATATATTGTAGAAAAAGGGGATATAAAAGGCATAAAGAGGGCTGTAGCTGAAATAGTAAAGCGAGGAAAAGAAGTTTATCATCATATATGTCGAAAACGAGCTGTTAAATATTATGATAAAAATGAACGCTTTGAAGATTATATAAAATTGTATGATACTTTGTTAAAGTAGAAAAGAGTATGGATAAAAATTACCAAGTATGTACCCATTGTGTAATGGATACGACTGATTCTAATCTGACTTTTGATGAAAATGGTGTATGTGACAGATGCCGAGAGTATGAACAACATATATTACCTTGGTGGAACCATGGCAAAGGCCACGAAGTTGAGTTGAAAGCCATTTTGGAGCAAGTAAGAATCTCAGGAAAAGGTAAAAAATACGATTGTATTTTAGGACTGAGTGGTGGATTGGATAGTTGTTATATGCTGCATCTTGCAGTCAAAGAGTGGGGGCTTCGTCCCTTTGTGTTTCATATTGATGCCGGATGGAATCTGCCTGTAGCAGAAGAGAATATTAAAAAGCTCTGTGATAAACTGAATGTCCATCTTCATATTCAGAAGTTGGATTTTGAAGAGTTGAAGCAGATGCAGATTGCATTTTTCAAGACCGGACATGCCGGGTTGGATGTTCCTCAAGACCATGCTTTCATTGCTCAAATAGATAAATATTCGGAAGAATTGGGTGTGAAATACATTTTGAATGGTTATAATATTTGTACTGAAATTGTTGCTGACCCAGACTCTTGGTTTGATGGTGCAGGACCTACGGCAGATAAAACCTATGTAAAGGATGTATTAAAAAAGCACGGCAATGTGAAGACTAAGAATTATATTTATACTACAGGTTTTAAACATAAATTTGTTCTTCCATACATAAAAGGAGTAAAGACGTTGCAACTCCTAAATTATGTTCCTTTTACAAAAGCTGAAATGTTGGCAACCCTTCAACGTGAATATGATTATCAACCTTATGGGCAAAAACATTTTGAGGATTTGCTTACTAAGTTTCTAGAGGCTTGGTGGCTTCCTACTCGGTTTGGCTATGATATTCGTAGGGCGCAATTATCAAGTTTGATTATTACGGGACAAATGAGCCGTGAAGAAGCTCTTGAAATTTTAAAGAATCCTCCTGCTTCTGATGAGGAGTGTAAAAAGATGTTTGATGAAGTGGCAGAGAAACTGGCTATTAGTAAGGAAGAACTAATGTCATATCATAAATTGCCGAAAAAATACTTGCACTATAAGAATAATGCCTGGGCATTTAAGATTGGTATTAGACTTTATCAACTATTGGGATTGGATAAAAGAATTAGAAAATAGGAAAAATATTAGTGAGTTATGTCTATATTCAAGGACAAAGTTTTATTAATCACCGGAGGCACCGGATCTTTTGGTAACGCTGTATTGCGTCGTTTTCTTGATAGTGACATCAAGGAAATCCGTATTTTTAGCCGTGACGAGAAAAAGCAGGATGACATGCGTCATCACCTGCAAAATCCCAAAGTAAAATTCTACATTGGTAATGTCCGTGACCGCCAGTCTGTGGACGGTGCCATGATGGGAGTGGATTATGTGTTTTCCGCCGCCGCCTTGAAGCAGGTTCCCAGTTGCGAGTTTTTCCCGTTGCAGGCTGTGCAGACCAATGTGATCGGTACCGACAATGTACTGGAATCCGCCATAGCGCATGGTGTAAAGAATGTAGTAGTGCTTTCTACCGACAAGGCTGCCTATCCCATCAATGCCATGGGCATCAGCAAGGCCATGATGGAGAAGGTTGCCATAGCCAAGGGCCGTGCGCTGGGTGAAGAGGCAGGAACGACCATCTGCTGCACCCGTTACGGCAATGTGATGGCAAGCCGCGGTTCTGTAATACCGTTGTGGGTGGAGCAGATAAAGAACGGCAGGCCCATTACGGTAACGGACCCCAACATGACCCGCTTCATGATGACGCTGGACGATGCCGTGGATTTGGTAATCTATGCGTTTGAACACGGGCATAACGGTGACCTGTTCGTGCAGAAGGCTCCTGCCGCCACCTTGGATGTACTGGCGCAGGCCTTGAAGGAAACATACGCGCAGGTTGATCCGAAATACGGTGAGACGGAGGTGAAGACCATCGGCACGCGCCACGGCGAGAAACTGTATGAGACACTGGTAACCCGCGAAGAGATGGCAAAGGCTGTCGACATGGGCGACTACTACCGCATCCCCTGCGACACCCGTGACCTGAACTATGACAAGTTCTTCACGGAAGGCAATGAGGATATTGCCCGTATAGAGGACTATCACAGCCATAACACCGCCCGCCTGGATGTGGAGGGCATGAAAAAGCTTCTTTTGAAACTCCGCTTCATCCGCGAAGACCTCGGAATGGAGGAAAAGGCGAAGAGCGCGGAAATCAAGAGTGAATAAGTCTTTAATTTGAATAATACAACAGGAAAGAAAGAGGGAATGTATTGTTCCTTTAGAAAAAAAAACTATCTTTGCCATATTGAAACTAATAATTGAGAATATGGCAGCAACAGTATTAAATTCAGTTCAACAACATCTTTTGAAGATGTTTGCTTTTGATGGTTCGGAGGAGCGATTGAATGAAGTTAAAGAAGTGTTGACCAAATATTTTTCTCAGAAGTTAGATGACCGCTTGAATGACTTATGGGATTCGGGAGTTTTAAACCAAGAAAAACTTGATGAACTGAGAAAAATTGATGTCCGTACACTTCCGAAGAGATGAATAGAATTGTATTAGATACAAATAGCTTGATACAGTGCATTTCTCCCAAAAGCAGGTACCGTAAGATTTGGGATTGCTTTTTGGATGGAACGAATCAGTTATGCGTTTCTGATGAAATTCTTAATGAATATGAGGAAATATTAGAACGTTTGGCAGGTGTGGAAATAGCTAAGCTGGTGATTGATGTCATTCTCAATAATCCTTATACTTTGTTCTTTACTCCTTATTATAACTTCAATCTGATAAAATCAGATCCGGATGATAATAAGTTTGTGGACTGTGCAGTTGTGGCTAATGCCAAGTTTATTGTTACGGAAGATCATCATTTTCATATATTGAAGCAATATAATTTCCCAAAAGTAAGTTTTATAGGTTTGGATGATTTCTGTCATTCACTATGAATATCTTCTCTTTTCTGTGACAAACAGAACCCATTAGTTTATGAAAATCTTAGTAACCGGCTCCCGAGGGTTCGTCGGCCGGAACCTTGTATCCCAGCTGCACAACATCCGTGACGGGAAAGCCCGTAATTACGGCATTGCAGGTGAGGAACTTACTATTTACGAGTATGACATGGACAGTGACCCTGCCGAACTGGATGTCTATTGCAGACAAGCTGACTTTGTCTTCAATCTGGCAGGCGTGAACCGTCCCCAGGATGCGTCTGAGTTTATGAAAGGGAACTTCGGCTTCGCCTCCATGCTGCTTGATACATTGAGGAAGTACGGAAATACTTGTCCGGTAATGATTTCCTCTTCCACGCAGGCCGCACTCGACAACCCTTACGGTGAATCGAAGCGGGCAGGGGAGCAACTGTTGTTCGAGTACTCCAGGGAAACGGGTGCAAAGGTACTGGTGTACCGCTTCCCGAATGTTTTCGGCAAATGGTGCCGCCCCAACTATAACAGCGCGGTGGCCACTTTCTGCAACAACATCGCCCATGACCAGCCCATCCGGGTGAACGACCCTTCGGTGGTGATGCATCTGGTTTACATAGACGATGTGGTGGACGAGCTTGTCTCTGCCCTGAGCGGCAGGGAACACCGCAACGGGGATTATTGCGAAGTGCCCGTAGTACATACCGTTACCTTGGGCGGCATTGTGGAACTGATAAGGTCTTTCAGGCAAATGCCCGGTACCTTGTCCGTTCCGGATTTGAGCGATGCCTTTACAAAGAAACTCTATTCCACATACCTCTCATACCTGCCTGAAGAACGGTTCAGCTATCCCCTGAAGATGAATGTGGACGACCGCGGCAGTTTTACGGAGATTATCCGTACTTCCGACCGCGGGCAGTTCTCGGTGAACATCTCCAAGCCGGGCGTTACGAAAGGCCAGCACTGGCACCATACCAAGAACGAGAAGTTTGTGGTGGTGAGCGGACATGGTCTGATACAGCTCCGCAAGATAGGTACGGAGGAAATTGTCAGCTTCGAGGTAAACGGCGGGAGGATGGAGGTCGTGGAGATGATTCCCGGCTATACGCACAACATTGTCAACCTTTCGGAAACGGAAGACCTGGTGACCTTCATGTGGTGCAACGAGTGTTTCGACCCGGCACGTCCGGACACTTATTCTGAAAAAGTCTGAAACGAGTTAAAGAATATAGGAACAGATGGATATAAAATTGGATTATTCGCAAGTCAGGTTTCAGGAGAACGGCAGACTGAAACTTCTGATTATAGTGGGCACCCGTCCGGAAATCATCCGCCTGGCGGCTGTCATCAACAAATGCCGCAGTTATTTTGACTGTCTGCTGGCCCACACCGGCCAGAATTACGACTATAACCTGAACGGTGTCTTCTTCCGTGACCTGAAGCTGAAAGACCCCGATGTGTATATGGATGCCGTCGGCGATGACCTCGGTGCCACGATGGGGAATATTATCAACGCCAGCTACAAGCTGATGGTGCAGGTGAAACCTGATGCCGTGCTGGTGTTGGGAGACACGAACTCCTGCCTGAGCGTGATAGGCGCGAAACGTCTGCATATCCCCATCTTCCATATGGAGGCAGGCAACCGCTGCTTTGACGAGTGCCTGCCTGAGGAGACCAACCGCCGTATTGTGGACGTCATTTCCGATGTGAACCTCTGCTATTCGGAGCATGCCCGCAGATACCTGAACGCTTCGGGCGTGGCGAAAGAACGTACATACGTAACCGGTTCGCCCATGGCGGAAGTCCTGCATGAGAATTTGTCCGAAATAGAGTCCAGCGATATTCACCAGAGATTGCATCTCCAGAAAGGTAAATACATCCTGCTCTCCGCGCATCGGGAAGAGAACATTGACACGGAGAAGAACTTCCTGTCCCTTTTCAAGGCGGTTAACGCTATGGCCGAGAAATATGACATGCCCATACTTTACAGTTGTCATCCCCGTAGCAGGAAACGTCTGGAATCAAGCGGCTTTGCACTTGACAGTCGTGTGATTCAGCATGAACCTCTCGGTTTCCACGACTACAACTGCCTGCAGATGAACGCCTATGCCGTTGTGAGTGACAGCGG
>NZ_QTLN01000015.1:0-2217 GCF_003602735.1 Bacteroides sp. AF39-16AC
GACCCTCAAAAGTACAAGGGATATGATAGAGAAGGTTCTGATAACAGACACAAACGTGATAAATGCCATCACAAGGCAGCTCAATATAAAGAATATCAGGAATGAGATGTTCCCTACCTGGAGACTGACATTACAACCGGGGGAGGAATATGATTTGGGTACTGCTTATTATGGGGCATATCTGGTAAGAAATAGCGATTCTGGTGCGGCAGCTCTAATCATGGTGGGTGCCGGAGTATCATCCAATATACTGTTGAGCGATGGAAATAGCATTTCAACTGATTTTACCGCTGGAGGCAAAATCATATTGAATAAAAAAACGTCAAATGGCAATGTATATGTAAAAAATGGGAGAAGTACAGAAGCATATATAAATGTCATGCAGATAACTAATTATTAGCAGGGGTTATTCCCCTGCCTTCCTTACTCGTTCTCGATATAAATTGCTCAGTAACTTTTACTTTTATTGTGCTCATTGTTGTTTATTACTTATTTCCGTCATATCCTTTGACCCTCAAAAATACAAAGGTATGATGGAGAAGATTGATATTACAGCCACGGGAGTAGTTGATAGTATTCGTAATAAGATGGCAGTGGCTACAGTTTCCAATAAAGGATTAATGCCATCAGGTGTGTTATCGGAGTTCCAAGGCGCGTATAGTGTACTTCTGTTTGAGACTACAAGCACTCCAGTTACAGGCTCAATTCTTTTGTCTATATCTGCAACATCAAGCGGAATGCCTAGCCTATATTACATCTCCATATCACGAGCTGGTGATGTAACAGGCAATCCTAATCTAAAAGTCAAAGTCCTCTCAGGTAGCTATAATATTAAGATTAAAGCTAAGACTGAAGCTGATGGGAAGTGCCGTGTTTATGCTGAACGGCTAGTCTATACGCCAATACTAAATGTACTCCTAATGAGTTCTTTTGGCATATCAATGAAGATGGAAGCAGCGGATAACAGTGCATTCGAAGGAGGATTTGAAGCTACATTGGAATAGTATAGGGGCAAGTGCCCCTATACTATTCCAACTGTTTCATTTATAAGATTTGTATCTGTTAAAGAGTTATATTCTAAAGAACCATCAACGGATACAGCGTTTATCTTATGTATAGGCAGAAAGCAGCAACAGAACTCCATGGTATAATCCCTTTTTACCTACAACAGACATCTGCTTTCTAACCTCTTCTGCAATGCTTGCATCTTTAATATCAATCTTCTCAATCATATCCTTAACTTCATAGTAAGTCTGTCCAGTCCGTAACATTCTCTTCAAGAACGTTACGGAATACACAATCTGTCGTGTAGAATCCTTGAAAACAAGTTATTATAGAATAATTCGTATTGAATTTAACCGCAAGATATAACTGCCCTTCATAAGTACAATGTCCCAATTTAAAGTTTACAGGACCATTGGCACTTACTCCCATTACATTCATATCATTAACAAGGAATGAAGAGGAACGGAACAGCATTATATCGGCTTTTACCATCATAGGCATGTAGTCCATTCCAGCTCTTAACACATATAGGCTACCCAAGACTCCGGCTGCATCCATTTTACCAGTCAGTCCGGAAATGGGGACAATCAAAAGAATCCTGCTTCCTGCCCCTGAAGTAGTACTATACCTTAATTGTGTATATCGTAATTTGTCCGTTCCCGATGCCATAGCGATATACTCAGTCTTTGGCAAACGGTCTATAGGCATTTGCGCCAAGCTTTGACCGGATGTTAACCCAATAAGTGATGCCGGATTGCCGGTTGCCACTTCTGATAACTTTACTTTCTCTATCATCCTTGTACTTTTGAGGGTCAAAGGATAGGGTAGGAAAATGGATACTCCAAAAGTCTCTTATGTTTTGGTATTATTTATTAACGTCCAATCTTTCAAAACCTCTCCATTGCTACGAATGGTTTTAATATATATTCTTGCAGAGTTGGTAATATATAAATGGGCCGTGTATTGAAACCCTCTTAGCGCTAATAAAATTCCAGTGCCCATATTAAATTATCAGTAGATGAATATACACCGGCACTGATTTTACTATCGTATTCTTCATTTAATATATTCTTACCTTGTTCAAATCCATTAGCTTGCATAAGTCCCTTGTTTGCTTCTGTTGCAGCAGGCAGTTTTTCTCTGATTAACTCAACCACATTGGCATCTGTTATATTAACCTTTTCTATCATATCCCTTGTACTTTTGAGGGTC
>NZ_QTLN01000015.1:2231-106874 GCF_003602735.1 Bacteroides sp. AF39-16AC
TCTATCATATCCCTTGTACTTTTGAGGGTCAGAAGATACGAATGAAAAAGAATGTATTAGGAAATATTCTATTTAGTAGTAAAAATCATTTCCATTGAGTCCAAACACCATTGACTCGTGACCTCTTATACTCTTTCAGGTCGATAAAGGATATTGCTATTTGTACAAAATCAGCTGAACCTATAACTTTGACCCAATAAAAGCTATTAGTTGGAATGTTTGCCACATTATTCCATACGCTATATTCTCCAGCTTCTACAAGGTTGTTTAAGTCTCCATCTTTAACAATATTTGCTTTGTTCATTTGCAAATTAAGGTCGCTTTTCTTAATCTTCACCGGTTCACTACTTGTTTCCCCATAGAAAAAATCTGCATCATCCTTAACAGATAAGCTGTTCAAGGCTTGACTTATGTTTACCTTCTCTATCATACCTTTGTATTTTTGAGGGTCATTAGAATACCCTTTTTGGTTAGGCTGTTGAATAAGACTACCTTCACCGCAAAAATGGTTTACGCATACATTAGGGTTAGCACTGACAAACAAACAGTCGAGAACCAAAGGTTCGAAGTCCAGAAATTTGCAACGGAAAAAGGACTTGTAATAGATAAATGGGTGTCCGAGAAGGTTTCCGGCACCAAAATTGCTAACGATAGGAAATTAGGCCCGCTTCTCAAGAGGATGAAGAAAGGCGACACTCTAATCATAACAGAAATCAGCCGATTAGGAAGAAACCTGATGGGTATTATGTCAATGCTTCACCTCTGTATGATTAAGGAGACTTGCGTTCTTACTGTCAAGGAGCGTTACGAATTAGGTAATAACATCAACAGTAAGGTATTGGCATTCGCTTTCGGTTTATCCGCTGAGATTGAACGTGATTTGATCAGTCAGCGAACCAAGGAGGCCCTTGCTTACAGAAAAGCTGCAGGAATACGACTTGGTCGGAAAAAGGGGGATAAAAACACGCATTACAAGCTTACAGGAAAGGAACCTCTCATTAGAACTATGCTCGAATATGGTTATTCAAAGGCAGCCATATGTCGTAAGCTTAAATGTAACCCTAAAACATTGGATGACCATTTGCGGAGAATGTCAAAAAAATAATGTCCTTTTTGAAGGCTACATCCATATCTATCTTTGCATTGACATTCTGTGTCAGTGGAAAATCCCGAATTGGCAGCATGTTTGACATAGGCTTACTTACTTTTGTGGTTGTCTGACAATTTGATGGTTATAAATAAAGTAATAAAATGGGTATGGATGATTGGGTTATGCTGGTGACCGCACTCGGTGGCATCGAGGGCATCAAGCAGCTTATTAAGTGGTGGATGTCGCGCAAAACCAATGCGCGTATTGAGGACGCACATGCGGATGTCGAGGAGTTTAAGGCATTACGGGAGTACAACGAGTTCCTGCAAAAGCAGCTTTCGGAGAAGGAACAGCGGTTTGTGGAGCAGACAGACCGGCTCCGTAAGGTGCAGGATGAGTTATTTACACTGAAGGAGGCTAATTCTGACTTAAAACTGGAACTGGCGCTTAAACGGTGTGAGAGGAAGAAATGCGGTGACAGAGAACCGCAAAACGGCTACTGATTCGCGGAAAGGAAGGTGTTTCACAACAGCTCCCTTTCCCTTAATACTACACAACTTAAAGTTTAAACAAAGGCGTTTGCAAATATATTGTATTTTTATGTAAAACCAAAAATCAAGGAGGAAAATAAGAATGGCGAATGTGTATAAATTAGCGCCGTGGATTCTCAAATGGGAAGGCGGTTTCGTGAATGACCCGGCAGACCTTGGAGGTGCAACGAATATGGGTGTGACTATTGGCACGTGGAAGTCATGCGGCTATGACAAGGACGGTGACGGTGATATAGACGTGGATGACCTGCGTCTGCTTACCCGTGAGGATGTCGTTAACCGGGTGCTCAAACCGCATTATTGGGACAGATGGAAAGCTGACGATATTAAATCGCAATCAGTTGCTAATATCCTTGTCGATTGGGTGTGGGCATCCGGTGTACACGGAATAAAGATTCCTCAACGTTTGCTTGGTGTTACTGTGGATGGCATTGTTGGACCTAAGACACTCGCTGCGGTGAATGCCAGGAACCCGCGTGAGTTGTTCGACATGATTAAGATTGCACGGTTTGATTTCATCGAGGATATATGTAAAAAACGTCCGGCGAACAATAAATTTAAGAGAGGTTGGATGAACCGTATAAATGACATTGCCTATGTTGGCTAAGGTTATGAACTGGGTAAGCCGGCATATATTGCTGGCTCCTTTCATGTGTCTGTTCCTATTGTTATCATGTGGCAGCTCTCATAAAGCTGTCAAGTCCGGTGCAGAAGTAATCAGAAAGGACAGCACGAGTGAATCGGTCGATATCGTACATGGGGCAAGTACCTCTTTGAGCGAACTCATTACCGCTAATGGTAACTATGTGATTGATTTCCGTATCTATGATACAAGAAAACCGCCCGATAGCTTGACCGGGAAATCTCCGTTATTGGCTGACGGTCATGTAGAAGGTGATTTCAATAAGAAGGAGGATAAACAGACGGTAGTAGTTGATACTACGAGTGTCAAGGCTGATAAAAGAACCATTTCCAATATCCGTGAGGAAAAACGGTCAGAAACTATAAAAGAAAAAAAAGAATCCACCTTGCTTAAACAAATTGGTTTTGCTTGTGTTTGTGTAACCGTTTTGATTGTCGTTATGCTGATAGTAAAACATTGGCGCAACAGACAATCTTCATCATAAGACTTTAAATTTATAAATTGGACTGCTCCGGCTTGCGAAAGTCGGAGCAGTTTTATATGTTTACTGTAAAATGCAGTATTTATAAAATATCCTTGTATTTTTTCAAGGCGTTACTCTTCATTTTGTTCTCCTCCTTGGTTAGGGCGAACCCCATATACTTGCAGGTATGGTCGTTACGCAGGATACATATACACATACGCTTATAGGTGGGAATTTCTCGGAACTCTTCTATGTCAATGTCATCCAGGTAGTCCATTCGTACTGGTTTCTTGTCTGTCCTATAGTTGGTACTGTCACCCACCTGGATGGGGATATTGCGGTCTTTCAGCTTCTGTATGACTTCATCACTGAGAACTCCACCCTTTTCCTTCCAAAATTTGATACTGGTTTCCAGCTTGGACTGGTATCTTCTCCTGGTATGTTCCGGCAGGGTCGAAAGCAGGAATTCCATGAATGACTTCCAGGTATATCCATCCGGCAGACGTATCTCTCTCCTTCCAGCAGCACGGGTATTGCCGTAAAGTCCGGCAAAGCCGACTCCGTTTACACGTCCTATCATCCGTCCCCAAGTGTTGGGGTCAATGACCTTGTACAAGGCAAGGCTCTCAATGGCCTCGCTGATGAACGGACTTGCCACCCGTTGCCGGTCAAGGCTTACCCCGGCTTGATAGTAGAGGTCGTATAGTTTATTGTAATCCCATCGGAACTTACCGTTGGCAATCCATATATCCTCCGTTTTCCAGTCGAACAGTGGATATAGGTTATACACATCCTCGCTGATTTTCGTGCTCCATTGGTAATCCTTATATTGCTCTTTCACACCTCGATAGATTGTGCGCCAACGGTTGTAGCTTTCTTGGGTACGTATGCCCACCAGACAGCAGGTACGCCGTGCAGCTTTCCGTTGATGGAGCCAACGGGAAAACTCTGTCTGAAATTCATAGTCCCACATCCTGCGGTTATAGAAAGGGAAATCGTCTACAGTCATTGCGCCCTCCGGCATTTCTCTGACCCATGCTTCCTTTTTTGCTTCGTCCCAGGGACGCCAGTAGTTCTGGTACATGGAGGTACAGGTCGTTACACGGAAAGGCACGCAGACACGGTACACGTCCAGCATGTCCTTGTTTGCCTCCAATACCCGGTCCACATAGTCAATGGTCATACTGTACTGTATCTCATAGTCCATGTGGAACACTCCAATCCTGCGCTTCAGCCGGTTCCTACGCATATAGTCCAGACATAGGTTCAGCAACACTCCGCTATCCTTTCCACCTGAAAAGGAAATGTATATATTGTCGAACTCTTTAAAAATCACTTCCAGTCTTTCCTGGATTAATTCATATACATTCTTTGGGCTCATATGGTGTAAAAAATTATAAGTAGTGACAAAATTAATGCAAAGCCTCAATATTTCCTATAACTTCGGCTTCTATATCATTTGTAATTGGCTTCAATTATCTATATTTGTGCAGGCTAATTCATAAAAACATAAATAGCAATTATGGCAGAAGAAAGTAAATATTCCTATGACGAGGAATCCGTCAAGGCAATAATCGAATGGGCACAAACAACCCAGTTACCCAAGGAGGTGATGCTAAGTGAGGCAGAACATATTTTTGACACCTCTATGTATGTTAATGCGAATATCTGCGATATAAAGCAGCATTATCCGGATGCTTTCTATAATCCGGCCATTGATAGATTGTATCGGTTGAAGGAAGTAATAGAAGGGGCGGTTGAATAAGCTGCCTTTATATTCATAGGCAACAATTCATATCTATTGTGTGTGACATGTCCCGGCTTTCGTCGGGGCTTTTTCATTTATATCCTTTCTTTTATAAAATTCCCTCAAGTCACGTAGGGAATTTCAGAAAAGCAGTTGTCTTTATAGTAGAATCCGGTATATAGTGTTAGTATAGTCCTTCTTTCAGCCATTGCAGTTTCTTTATACTGGATTTACAGAATGTTCCAACATTGTGTGCTCTAATTGATTGTATATATTGAAAGGAACATGCTGGACCTCAGCTTTTATGCGGCTGAGGTTTTGTCGGAGACAAGAGTGCGTTGTTGAACGTGCGATGGAAATATGTGTTTAACCAAATTATTAGTTATGAAAAAAGAGTTTTGTATGGTAATTGCATTTGCTATGGCTTTAGCCGGGTTATTTATGCTTATGTTTATGTCATTTGATTAGTGAATGTCTGTTTGTTGACTGTTTTATAGAAGGGGCAGCTTATTCAGCTGTCTTGTTCCATTTCCCAAGAATTAAGTAATCCATATTGTGTAATTATTCCCCATGTGTGGTACTCAGTTCCACATATTTCCACACATAATTATTCCTTCTTGTTTTTATAATATGCTGATGTATAATGTATTATGTACTGATGTACATCATGGCATATCGTTTGTCCTATAGTTAATACAAAAACTATATTTATTTACTTAAAACTTACGATTATGAAAAAAGTATTGGTAGCATTAGCAATGGTTATGGGATTAGGCAGTTCAGTAGCATTTGCTTACGTGGTTTCTGGAACACAGTCTGTAGAGCAAACTCAGCAAAATCCTCAGGATGAGTTCACAAAAGTGGAAGTAAAAGACTTGCCTCAGGCAGTTATGAATGTCTTGGCTAAGGACTATGAGGGGGCTGTAATAAAGGAGGCTTTCATTTCCGAGAAAGAAACCGGTAAGATTTATAAGGTTGTGTTGACCATCACCAAGGAAAATCAATCCACTGAAGAAGTAACGGTACTTCTGAATGAAAAAGGAGAAACTGTAGAATGAATGGAAACTCTGTAGTGGTTCGGATTCATCTACAGAGATGATTTGAGATACTTTTATGTCTATCTCGTTAATGCGAAAGGGGCGGCTGAATAGTCGCTCTTTTTGTTTATATTGTAATAATAGTTCGTTTCTTTTTTGTCAGAAATTCCTATTATAGAGGGTTGTTTTATACAAAATAATGTTTATATTTGTATTCTAATCCCTATTGTATTATGAATGACAAACAACAACTTCTAATTGATTGTATTTCCCTTCTTCCCGTTATAGGCATTCTGGTTTTGATAACTGTTGCCAATGACCAGCTTGTTACTATGGTTGCTGCCTATGTGCTTTGCGGAGAACTCTTATGTGTATTGGTTAGCAGGATATTAAATTTGTACTATATTGATGTGGCTTTTGTTTGGTTGGGTGGGATTATGCTTTGGCTGTGGTATTGGCTCTGGTTGGAGTCAAGCCATGTAGTGATGGAGATTGTGGAAAGGACAGTTGAATGAATCGCTTCTTTTTCAGTAAAAAATCCCCGTAGCGGCTCAACTACGGGGATGGTGTCAAATAACAGAGTATCAATATGAGATACTAAGTGAGCCTATTTTTTGAGATATGTCTTGTAGTGCATTGTTGAATGTCTGTAATTCTTCTTTAGTAAAGCGTGCCGGTTTCCCGTTTACCAGATTGCCATTTAACCTCTGATATAACCACGAACGGCTCTTGTTGAAATACTTTTTCGCAAGATAGCTTAGAGAAACTATTTCGGCAACTTCTTGTAATTGCAATTTGATTGCACTTTCTTCTATAACGTCCAGTTTCCTATCAATGTTCTGTAAGCGTTCTGATACGAAATCTGCAATAGCTTTTTTATCTTCTTCCGAATTGTACTTGGCGGCTATTTCTCTCATTTTGGTATAGAACTCTGGAGAGTCTGTACCAAGTAGCGGCTTTAATGCCAGTAATTCATCTTTCAGTGCCATATATTTGTTTTTTAGTGCCCTCTCCGGAGAGAGGGACTTTGTTTTACTTCTTTTTTTCTAACTCTTTCAATATTTTGTCGATTGTCAGTAATCGGTCTAATCTTTTATCAATCTCTTTTTCTTGGTTAGTTCCGGTAACTTCGGCAATAAACCTTAGCTGGTCTAATTCTTTTTTGAGGAATGCTCTTTGTATAAGCAGGTCCTTTTTAATTTGTTCGTTACTCATGTTGATTACTTTTGTTATTTGACATTACAAAGATAATAATCTTTTGGTTATTATACAACTATTGCATGAATTATTTTCGTTATTTCGCATATTTTTTCCATATTTGCGGTGCGTTACATACTTTATTGAATAGGAGGAATAGTAATATTCCGACCGTAGAGCTACTGGTGATAAATTTTGCCAGTAGCTTGTGCATATACGGTTCCGACCCCCGTGTGATAGCTTAATGGTTTCACTGTATCCTCCTATTTGAGAATATGTAACGCAACGGGAAAGCGGAACCGTTCTTTTTTCCGCTCCTTAATCCGGTTGCGTTATGGGTAAAACTGAATCATCCTTCCCGAAGCTCACGAAGTCCTTTATTGGATACGGTCACTATCGGCTGATAGTCACGTTTTCCGATTGTGTGAAAACCGCGCTGACGGGAAATATGGACTTAATAGACCGCTTGAACTCCGACATAGAAAAGGAGAGGGAAGAAGCTACTATCGAGGCAATAGCTTTCGTCCAAGAACAATCACTTTAGACTGTCGAAGATTTTTCTCATTGCATCATCCGCATGTTTTCGCATGACCCTAAAATAGTTGAATATTGGTCTATTGGTTTTCATCGACTGGCCGATGCAGTATTCAAGTATTTCTAAGGAGATACCTAATTCAAATCCGTGCTGGACGAATGATTTACGGGCTGAATAATATATCACATGTTTCTTTATGCCAGCTATCTTGGCAAGTTCTTCCATTTTACGTGATACCACGGAGTAGCATTGCCCGAATGTTTTGTACTTGCCAAACACAAGCTTTCCGTTTTTTTGCATGTATTTGTTTATGATTTCTCTGGCTTCCGGTTGGATTGAAAATGCGGTTTTGCTTTCACCGCTTTTCTTGTTCTTTGTTTTCCGTCGGTAATATTCTATCCAATCTTTACGGAAATCAATGTCAAGCATATCTATAAGGTTGATTCCACCGAGGTAATAACTTAGCATAAATATGTCGCGTACTACACCTATGTTGTATTTGGGAATTTCCATATCCCGGATAGCTTTTACTTCGTCAATAGTAAGGTCTAGTTCACGAATATTAGCGGATGGCATTCGGCAGAACTCAAAAGGGTCAATCTCATATTTTACCATATTGTGCTTCTTTGCATAGTTGATAATCACTTTGAGTAATGTCAGATATATTTTGATAGTGGTAGGGGATAACCTCTTATCCTCAAGGTCCATCTCGAAATGCTTTATATTCCGAGGTGTAATCATAGAAAGTAATAAGTCACCTTGTGACTTAATGAAGGACTGGCAGGATAGCCTATATAACTTCTCTGATTTACTTCTTTTCTCTTCTGCGAGTTCAGATAGATAAGAATTCATAGCTGAGGAGAATTTGGCATTGGTATGGTCTTTCTTCTTGATGATGATTTCCCGGAGTTCGGAACATGAATATACATCCACATCATAGATGTTGTCTATGACTTTTTGGTAATGGTTGAGCAGGTTCCGGAGCTTCATGTTCATAGATGCAGCTTCGGGGTGATTGATAACTTGACCATCTTTAAATTGGGACAAGTCATCGATGATACAGTTTGTAGGAATGTATCTGGTACCGGAGTTGTGTGCCAGAGATATTCTTACTTTGTGCTTTCCGTTGATAAGCACTTTAGCTGGTACGATACAAAGTTTAAGTGTTGCCATCTTTTTGTTTAATAAAGTTGCGACAATTTGGTTATTAAAAAATACTGTCCGACAATTGTCCGACAATCAAATTTTGCAACCTGCTGCGAAGTGATGGAAATCTGCTTTTTCCGTAAGTACCTGATACACCTAAAATAAAAGCACTTCCAGCGTTCGCTTACGGAGGAAGTGCTTCACACAAAAACTAAACTAGACTTAACTAAACTATTCTATTGGGGGAGTTTCACAACTCCTATCTGTTCGGTGCAAAGATAAAAAAACATATTTTAATATGCAAAAGGATTCTATAATAAATCGACGTTTTTTCCGATTTTATCGACGGATTAGTCGATTTTTTTAGCTTCTTTGGTCTAAAAATTCTTGAAAAGCTTGTTTATAGCTGTCACTTATCGGGATGTAATTCTTTCCGAACACGATGCGGCCACGGTCTATAATACGTATTTTATTCTTCTGAACAATGTAGGAACGGTGGACGCGCATGAAACGCGAGGCAGGCAGAAGTTCCTCCATTGCCTTCATGCTCATGAGAGACAGGATAGGCTTGGGAGAATCCTCCTCGTAGATTTTGAGATAGTCTTTTAGCCCCTCTATGTACAGAATTTTACTCAATTCGATTTGCACCAGCTTATACTCGCTCTTTACGAAGATGCTCTGAATCTCTTCCTTGGACTGTTGCAGCAATTCGAACCATTGCACAGCCTTGTTGGCAGCCTGCAGAAAGTCGACGTAGGAGATGGGTTTCAGCAGGTAGTCCAGCGCATTGACTTTGTAGCCGTCTATGGCATACTGGTCGAAGGCGGTGGTAAAGACAATGCGGGTGCCGGAATCGACCATCTTCGAAAATTCCAGTCCGTTCAGTTCGGGCATCTGGATGTCGAGGAAAAGCAGGTCGATGTGCTTCTCGGGCAACTCCTTGATGGCTTGTACGGCACTGGAGTATTTACCGACCAACTCCAGAAACGGGGTCTTGTTGACGTAGCTTTCCAGCAACCCTAGGGCGAGGGGCTCGTCGTCTACAATGGCGCACTTCAGATTCATATCTTTATAATTAAAATAGATTTATACTCTTTCATGTCCTCACTCACTCCTTGCTGCCAGTCGTAATGACCGGGATAGGTCAGCTCCAGACGCTTGCGCACTTGTTCCAAGCCGATGCCGCTTCCGCTTTTATCTGCCACGCTTTTGGGATGATAGCTGTTGGTTATTTCGCAATGTATCTCTCCGGGGCTTTCACTGAAGTGGATACGGATAAAGCTGGGCTCAGTGGGGGAGATGCCATGCTTGAAGGCATTCTCTATGAGGGAAATAAAGATGAGCGGAGCTATTTCCGTACGGCTGTCCGGTCGGACGTCTATCTTTGTTTCCACACGGACGTTGGCGGAGAGACGGATGCGCATCAGTTCGATGTAGTTACGGATGAAGTCCATCTCCTTGTCCAGGGTGACGAAGTTCTGCTGATTGTCATACAGCACATGGCGCAGCAGTCGGCTCAGTTCCTGCACGGCAGTCTGTGCCTTGTCGGCATCGAAGGCGATGAGGGCGTAGATGTTGTTCAGCGTATTGAGCAGGAAGTGCGGGTTGAGCTGGTTGCGCAGGTTCTTCAACTCGGCTTCCGTGCGGCTTTTCTCGGCTTCGCGGCGGGCGGCGTCCATCTGCGCCCAGCGGCGGCTCAGCTTGATGGCAGCGCTGAGGCCGGCGGTGAGAATCATGGTCGAGACGTCGCGCAAGATGAATATCCATTTGGGAGGCCCCATGTGCTGACCGTCATCATCGCCGCGCATATGGTTTTGGAATGTGTATTCTTGCCAAAGGTGGGCGCCGGTGGTAATGCAGATGATGAGCAGTGTGTTCAGCAGGAGATACTGCCGGATGCGTCCCTCGAACAAGTAGCGGGGAATGAGGAAGCAGTAGTTGATGTAGAATACAAGGAAGAATGAGAGGGTACTGCTGCTACCGTGGCGCAGATAGTCCGCAAGGCTGATATTGAAGCCGCTGCGTGTCATCATCAGAAAGGGGAAACCGATGACGATACCCCAGACGATGATGTGTATCAGGGTTTCGATGCCGCGGTGGCGTGGGTTAGGGAGCTGTTGTTTCATCATAATACAAAGATAGTGATTTTAGATGGATATTGGAAATATCCGCTGCCTACGAAGCAAATCTCTGTTCGCAGGTTGCGGATAAGCGTTTCCAGGTTGCGGATATGTATCCCAAGCTTGCGGATGTCTATCCCAAGGCTTGGGATAGAGATTATCCTTAGTTTCGCATAACTTTTCTCTTTATTGGCAGAAAGTTTTTTCTTAATACTTAGAACGTTTTTTTTTAATACTTAGGACGTGTTTTGATAACTTCTGGCAAGAGAGAGATAGGTTATTCGTAGCGTATGGCCTCTATCGGGTCGAGGTCCGCAGCCTTCTTGGCGGGATACCAACCGAAGAACACTCCGGTGACGGTACATACGGCGAAGGAGAGGAATACACTCCACGGCTGGATGAAGATGGGCCAGTGGGCAACGCTCTTCACTATCCAGCTGGCTCCGCATCCGATGATGACGCCGATAATGCCTCCGGTGATGCTGATAAGAATGGCTTCGATGAGGAACTGGCTCAAGATGTCGACACCGCGGGCGCCTACACTCATGCGCAGGCCGATTTCGCGCGTGCGTTCCGTCACCGATACGTACATGATGTTCATAATGCCGATGCCGCCCACTACGAGCGAAATGCCGGCTATGCAGGCAAGCAGCGTGGTCATCAGGTCGGTGGTGGAGTTCAGCATGGTGCTGAGTTCCTGCTGGCTGCGAATGGTGAAGTCGTCGTCGTCACTCTCCTTCAGTTTGTGGTTGCGGCGCAGTATCTCGGTGATTTCGTCGGTGGCATTGTCCGTCATGTCCTCGGTGAGGGCGGAGGCGAAGATGCCGCTAAGGTAGGTCTGTGCCAGCAGGCGTTTCATCACGGTGCTGTAAGGGGCAAGCACTACGTCGTCCTGGTCCATGCCCATGGAGTTGTAGCCTTTGGACTTCAGCACGCCCACCACGCGGAAGGGCACTTGGTTGAAGCGGATGATACGTCCCACAGGGTCCTCTCCTCCGGGAAAGAGGTTGTCTTGGATGGTCTTTCCGATGACGCACACCTTGGCAGAGGTCTGTATGTCGGCTTCGGTAAACATCTCGCCGTTCTCCACGCTGAGCTGCCGGATTTCGAGATAGTCCGTGCCCACGCCGCTCACGGAGGAGGGGTAGTTGTTGTTGCCCGCGATGAGCTGCCCGCTGGAGGAGACATTGGGGCTGACGGCAGCCAGAAAGTTGGTTTCGTTTCGCAGGGCTTCGTAGTCGGTCAGCTTCAAGGTCTGCATGGCGCTGGGGTCTTGGCGGACACCGCCGCGCATGTCGGCACCGGGGTGAATCATAATCATGTTGGAGCCCATCTCGGAGATTTGCGCCTGGATGCTTTTCTTCGAACCTTGTCCGATGGCAAGCATCGTGATGACGGACGCCACGCCGATGATGATGCCCAGCATGGTGAGGAATGCGCGCAGCTTGTTGTTGTTCAAGGCTCGCAAGGCTATTTTGAAAAGGTTTGTTCCGTTCATATCGTTTTAATGGAAAGTTTAAAATTAATCCCTAATCCTTAATCCCTTATCCCTCATTCCTCCTCCTGCTTAGGCAATGCTGCCAGGGCTTCGGCTGCATTCTGGATTTGGGTGTTGATGGTATCGTCCTTGATTTGTCCGTCGCGCAGCACGATGTTGCGGCTGCTGTACTGGGCTATTTCGGGGTTGTGGGTGACGAAGATGATGGTGCGTCCTTCGGCATGCAGCTTTTGGAACAGTACCAGAATCTCGAAAGAAGTACGGGTGTCCAGGTTACCCGTAGCTTCGTCTGCCAGGATAACGGCGGGATTGTTCACCAAGGCGCGGGCGATGGCTACGCGTTGCATCTGACCGCCGGACATCTGATTGGACTTATGTTCCAGTCGGTCGCCCAGCCCCACGGCTTGCAGGGCTTCGATGGCACGTCTCCGCCTTTCGGAAGCCGAGACGGAGGAGTTATACATCAGCGGTAGCTCCACATTTTCCACGGCAGTGGTTTTGGGCAGCAGGTTGTAACTCTGGAATACGAAGCCGATTTTACGGTTGCGTAGTACGGCGCGTTGAGGCTTGCTCATGGTGCGTACGGAGATACCGTCCAGCAGGTATTCGCCGCTGGTGGGCGTGTCCAGGCAGCCGAGGGTATTCAGCAAAGTCGACTTTCCGGAGCCCGATGTACCCATGATGGTGACAAACTCGCCTTCACGGATGGTGAACGAGACGCCGCGCAGGGCATGCACGGTTTCGTCCCCCACCTGGAAGTTGCGTTTGATATTTTGAAGTTCAATGACTGCTTTATTCATAATTCTTTTTTTGTATTATTTTCCGCTCTTCTTCTTACTTCCCGGAGGGCCAGGCATGAACGGACTCTTCTCACCTCCGGGAGCTTCCTGGCTCATGTCCGGAGCGCCGCTGCCGGGCATGCTGCCGATGGTGGCTTCGGTCACCACTACGGTACCTTCGTTAATGCCGCTGATAATTTCCGTGTTGACTCCGTTGGAGATACCTATCTTCACCGGATGGGCGGTAAAGGTGTTGCCTTCGCGGGTCCAGAGTTTATGTTCCCCTTCGCAATCCTTCACGATATCATTGTCGCCGATAAGCGGTTTTTCGGGGTTGAAGCGCAGGGCACGGGCAGGAGCGCACAGTACGTCTTTGCGGTCGAGGGTGAAGATGGTGACGTTGGCCGTCAGGCGTGGTTTCAGTTTCAGGTCAGGGTTGTGGGCGGATATGACTACTTCGTAGGTCACAACCGTGCTGGTGCTGGTGCTCGACGTGCTGCTTGAGCTGGCATCTCCCAGACGAATTTGTGTGACCACTCCTTCGAACACGTCATTCGGGTAGGCGTCTACGGTAAACGTGGCGCGCTGTCCCTCTTCCACACCGCCTATGTCCGCTTCGTCCACGTCGGCCACAACCTGCATCTGCGTCAGGTCGGCAGCGATGGTGAACAGTGTCGGTGTCTCGAAGCCGGAAGCCACGGTCTGTCCTGCTTCCACGTCGCGGCTGATGACTACACCGTCGATGGGAGAGGTGATGGTGGCGTAGGAGAGGTTGCGTTCAGCCTTTGCCAGTGATGCCTGGCTGCTTTCGTAGTTGCTCTTGGCCTTCTCGTAGTTATAGACGGACTGCTCATAGTCCGTGGCGGCGATGAGCTGCTTTTCGTTCAGCGTCTTGTTGCGCTCGTAGAGTTTTTTCTGGTACTCGTATTCGGCCTCTGCACCGTTGTAGGCGGCGCGTTGCGAAGCGAGTTCGCTTTGCAGTGTCACGCGGTCCATCTCGGCAATGAGTTGGCCTTTGGTTACTACGGAATTGTAGTCTACATGAATCTTGTCGATGATACCGCTCACCTGGGTACCCACTTCCACTTCCGTCACCGGTTCGATGGTCCCCGTGGCGGTTACGGATTCGGAAATCTCGCCTTTATGGATGGTTGCTGTGGCGTAGGTCACCTTGTGCTTGGCCTTGGCACCACCGAAGAGCCATACGCCGCCGCCCACTATGATTACGGCAGCTACGGCAATGAGGATGATTCTTTTTTTGTTCATATATATAAGGTATTATAATTCGATTTTTTCTCCTTGATAAAACTTCAGTAGCTGCATATTCAGTATGGCCATGTATTTGGCTTGCAGTGTCTCCTGCTGTGCGCTGAGCAGATTGCTTTTCTCAGTCAGCAGTTCTACGGTATTCTTCATGCCCAGGTTGAACTGCTCTTGAATCAGTTCATAGCTGGTCTGCGTACTTTTCAGTTTCTCTGTGGCGGCGGCGTAGCGCTGCTGGGCGCTGTTGGCATCGAGCCAGAGGGTTTCGATGGTCTTGTACAGCGTTTTTTGGTCGTCCAGCAGGTCCAGTTCGCTGGTCTGCTTCTGAATCTTGGCTTTCTCTACGGCACTCTTGGTCTGCCGGTTGCTGAAGATAGGCACGCTTACGGTGAAGCCCAGCGAGTTGTTCCAGTTCTGTTTGACTTGCTCGCTGAAGGTGAAGTCATTGCCGTTGGCATGGCTGGTTCCGATGCCGGCGCTGAGGCTCAGCGTAGGCAGATAGCCAGCGCGGGCAATTTTGATGTCGAGGTCGGATGTCTGTATATTCAGTTTGCCGGCTTCTATTTCCGGACGGAGCACGAGGGCAGAACGGTAAACGTCCGTTTTGGTGGGCAGGGGTGCCAGTACGTTTTCCGTGCCGAGTGTGGGGATGTAGAGGTTCATCTCGGATTCGCCGTCCAGTTCCAGGAGTTGTTTCAGTTGTAGTTTGTAGTCTTGCAGGGTGGCTTGTGCGGTCACCAGTTGGTACTTGTCGGTGCTTACCTGCGCTTCCAGTTGTGCCAGGTCGCTTTTGGCTATGCTTCCTGCTTCGAGAAGCTGGCGGGCGCGTTCGCATTCGGCTTGGCTCACTTCCAGGGTCGATTCGTTCACTTTCACGGCTTCGGCGGCGTAGAGTATCTGTACGTAGGTTTGTGCGATACTTTCTTCGATGCTGTTCTCGCTCTGTGCTACGCTAAGTTCGGCAATGCGGTTGTTCAGTTGCTGTTGTTTGATGGTGTTGAGGCGCTTCCCGCCGTTGTAGAGGGTCCAGTTGGCATCGATGCCGTAGCTGCCGTTATAGGAAGTCTTGCTCTGGCTGCTGGTGATGTTGTCGCCGTCGATGATGGTGTTTGTCTCGCTCTTCGGGCGATTCACGACACGCTGGCTCACACTGGTCGAAAGGCTGGGGAAGAGAGCGGCTCGGGCGGTCTTTACATCTACCTGGGCACTTTCCGCGTTGAGGCGGTTCTTGCGGATGGTGATGTTTTGCTGCAAGGCATAGTCGATGCACGCTTGCAAGTCCCATTGGGCGGGCAGGCTGTCGGCTGGCTGCTCGGAACTGCCGGGTATCTGCGTGGAAGTGCCGTTTTGGGCGGCCACTCCCATGCAGCTTGCCATACATAGCGCTATCACTGTCAATCTTTTTACGTTCGTCATATCTTCGTTATTCTATGGTTTTATATTTGCAAATGTAGTGGGGTGGAGAAAGGATTGCAAAAGTGATAGACGTTGAGTGAATTTTCCTCGCCTAAAATCTTTTTTGTACCGATGAATGGGAGAAGTCTTTTTTCTGTTCAACTTTTCACCTTTTTATTTGTTCTTTATATAAAAGTATTTTATATTTGTAATCATTATAATTTTATCGGCATGAAACAGACTGCGGTAAACATTTGGCGTTTTTATTTGGAAGGTTTTCGAAGTATGACGTTAGGGCGTACTTTGTGGCTTATCATTCTTGTGAAGTTATTCATTATGTTCTTCATTCTCCGCCTTTTCTTCTTCCCACGGTTTCTGAATACCCCCGTGGTGGGCGATGACAAGGAAGGCTATGTCAGCAATGAGCTTATCCACCGGAGTCTGGGCGACTAAACACGGAGACACAGAGTTTATTTCCTTGCCCTTATAAATTCTCCGTGTCTCTCTGTTCTTACCCGATAACTTAAAAACTTAATAACTCATAACTTATAACTCATAACTTGATTCTTATGCTTGGACACATTGACACTTCCCTGATTGACTGGTCGAGAGCCCAATTTGCCTTGACCGCCATCTATCACTGGATTTTTGTGCCGCTGACACTTGGACTGGCGGTAATTATGGGCATCATGGAGACAGCGTACTACCGTACGGGTGACGAATTTTGGAAACGTACTGCCAAATTCTGGATGAAGATTTTCGGTATCAACTTTGCTATTGGTGTAGCAACCGGTATTATTCTGGAATTTGAATTCGGTACGAATTGGAGTAATTACAGTTGGTTTGTGGGCGACATCTTCGGTGCGCCGCTTGCCATCGAGGGTATTTTGGCTTTCTTTATGGAAGCAACGTTTATCGCCGTCATGTTCTTCGGCTGGGATAAGGTGAGCAAGCGTTTCCACCTGGCATCTACTTGGCTCACGGGGCTGGGCGCCACGATTTCTGCCTGGTGGATTCTGGTTGCCAATGCGTGGATGCAGAATCCCGTAGGTATGGAGTTCAATCCCGATACGGCACGCAACGAGATGGTGGACTTCTGGGCTGTGGCAACTTCGCCGATGGCTGTCAATAAGTTCTTCCATAGCGTGCTGTCCGGCTGGGTGCTGGCTGCCGTGTTTGTAGTAGGCGTAAGCTGCTGGTATCTGTGGAAGAAGCGCGAGAAGAAATTTGCGCTGGCAAGTGTAAAGATTGCCGCATGGGTAGGTCTGTGTGCCGCTGTGCTCTCTGCCTGGACGGGTGATGGCTCGGGCTATCAGGTGGCGCAAAAGCAGCCGATGAAGCTGGCTGCTATGGAAGGCTATTATGAAGGGCGGCAAGGTGCCGGATTGGTAGCGTTCGGGCTGCTGAATCCTGCCAAGCAGACACCGCAGGACGGAGTAGACCCATTCCTTTTCCGTGTGGAAATCCCTAAGATGCTGTCGCTGCTTGCCGAGCGCAAGATGGATGCTTTTGTTCCCGGCATCAATGACCTGCTGAAAGGTGGATATCCGTTGAGCGATGGTACCGTAGCGCTTTCGGCAGAGGAGAAAATAGAAAAAGGAAAAACGGCTATCGGTGCGTTTGCCGCCTATCGTGCAGCCAAGGCTGCGGGCAATGAGGCAGATGCAGAGGTGGCTGCCAAAGTGTTGAAAGATAATGTAGCCTATTTCGGTTATGGTTATATCAAGGACGTGAACGAGCTGGTGCCCAATGTGTCCCTTACGTTCTACATGTTCCGTGTGATGGTGATGTTGGGTGGATACTTCATCCTCTTCTTTATTGTGGTGCTGTTCCTGGCCTATAAGAAAGACTTGTCGCGGATGCCATGGATGCATTGGGTGGCTATGCTCACCATTCCGCTGGGCTATCTGGCTGGACAAGCCGGATGGGTGGTTGCCGAGTGTGGTCGTCAGCCGTGGGCCATCCAAGATATGCTGCCCACGAGTGCCGCCATCTCTAAGCTGGATGTAGGCTCCGTGCAGACCACGTTCTTTATTTTCCTGGTACTTTTCACTGTCATGCTGATTGCTGAGGTGGGAATTATGCTGAAGGCTATTCGCAAAGGTCCTGAAACCGAAACGCACACACCGTCACATAACTCATAACTTATAACTCATAACTCACAATGAATGCTTATATATTTCTTCAACACTATTGGTGGTTTGTAGTCTCCTTGCTGGGAGCACTACTGGTATTCCTGCTGTTCGTGCAGGGAGGTAATTCGCTTCTGTTCTGTCTGGGGAAGACGGAGGAGCAGAAGAAGATGATGATTAATTCTACGGGACGGAAGTGGGAGTTCACGTTTACAACGCTTGTCACGTTTGGAGGCGCGTTCTTTGCTTCGTTTCCGTTGTTCTATAGTACCAGTTTCGGAGGAGCTTATTGGTTGTGGATGATTATTCTGTTCAGCTTTGTGTTGCAGGCTGTCAGCTACGAGTTTCAGTCGAAGGCGGGAAATCTGCTGGGCAAGACAACGTATCGCACGTTCCTGGTGATAAACGGAGTGGTAGGTCCGGTATTGCTGGGTGGGGCAGTGGCCACGTTCTTCACGGGGTCTAACTTCTATATCAATAAAGGGAATATCGCAGATGCGGCAATGCCGGTTATCAGTCAATGGGCTAACGGCTGGCATGGGTTGGATGCGTTGCTTAATCCGTGGAATGTGGTGCTGGGGCTGGCTGTGTTCTTCCTGGCACGTATCTTGGGAGCGCTTTATTTTATTAATAATATCAATGAGGATGATTTGGTGAAACGCTGCCGCCGGGCACTTTGGGGAAATACGGCGTTGTTCCTGGTATTCTTCCTGGCCTTCGTCATCCGTACGCTGCTTGCCGACGGCTATGCTGTACGCCCGGAAACGGGAGAGGTGTTCATGGAACCTTACAAGTATCTGACGAACTTCCTGCAGATGCCGGTAGTGCTGCTTGTATTCCTGGTTGGTGTGGTGGCTGTGCTCTGGGGCATTATCCGCACGCTGTGGAAGCCGGCATTCGACAAGGGTATCTGGTTTGCCGGTGCAGGGACGGTGCTTACGGTATTGGCACTGCTGCTTGTGGCAGGCTATAACAATACGGCCTATTATCCTTCTACCCACGACCTGCAAAGCTCACTCACGTTGGCAAACAGTTGCTCGAGCCAGTTCACACTGAAGGTTATGGCTTATGTCTCTATCCTTGTTCCTTTCGTTCTTGCCTACATCTTCTACGCTTGGCGCAGCATCGACAATCGCAAGATTGATGCGAAGGAGATGGAAGAGGGAGGACACGCGTATTAATTAAAAATTAAGAATTAAAAATTAAAGGAGGATGTGTCATCTGTGTGCTATTAACTGTTTTGATACATCCTCTTCTTATTCTTTTGTCCGCATCTCATTTAGCTGGAATTTGGGTACCAGTTTCATCAATCGTAGAATCTGTCCTTGCCTTTTCTTTATGTAAGGGGAGGGGTGTGCTGAGTCGAAGCGTATGGGATTGGGCAATGTTGCCGCTATTAGTGCGCACTGTCCGGCAGAGAGCTTGGCTGCTGTAGTCTTGAACTTGTATTTGGCGGCAGCTTGTGCGCCATAGATGCCTTTTCCCATTTCGATGGAGTTGAGATAGACCTCCATGATACGTTCTTTGGACCAGAAGAATTCTATCAGTACGGTGAAGTAGACTTCCAGTCCTTTACGTACCCAGGAAGACTGGGGCCATAGGAATACATTCTTTGCCGTCTGCTGGCTGATGGTGCTTGCGCCCCGTTTCCGTTTTCTTGTTTCATTCTCCTTTATCGCTTTCTGTATCTCGATGAAATCGAATCCGTTGTGTGTGGCAAACCGGTTGTCTTCCGAGGCAATGACGGCCATAGGCAGGTGAGGGGATATCTTGTCGGAAGATATCCAAGTGTGGTGCCAGCATGGACTTTCACCCTTAAAGACCTGTTGCACGCTGCGAATAACCATCAGTGGCGTGATGTAGACGGGTACAAAACGATAAGCCACTACCGCTAGGATAGTGGAAATAAAGAAGAATAATATGATGTTGCGGAGGAACCGCAAAGGCTTCGGGAGTTTCATGGAGAGAGTGCCAATGTGATTAATGTGTTAATGTGCCAATATGCATATTGGCACATTAACACATTAATCACTTTACCATATTAATTAGCTGCCTCCGCATTCTTAATCATCTGTTCGCTGGCATACATATATACCTCTACGCGTCGGTTCTGGTCGGCAGACAGACTTTCGTCGTATTCGTTGTATCCCACGCCTTCCACTTTCTTGAACTGGGCCGGAGATACGCCGCAATCCTGCAAATAGTTCTCTACGGCATAGGCGCGGTTCTTGGAAACTTTCATGTTGGCTTCGTAAGTACCCACTTTGTCGGTATGGCCGATGATGGCGATATCGGTTGTCGGGTCTTCCTTCAGAATCTGTGCGAGTTCGCGCAGGGAAGCCTTTGCCTCGTTGCTCAGTGCTGCGGAGTTGAAGCCGAAAAGAATACCTGCCGCAAAGGATACTTTGACAGCCGGCAAGCCGTTGGCATCCGTCACCTGCTCCACTTGGGCGCCTTCAATCTTGGCAGCTTCGGCAGCCTTCTTGTCCATCTTGTGTCCGATGGCAACGCCGGCACCCGTACCTACTGCAGCACCTACCGCAGCTCCAATGGCTGCCCCCTTGCCTTTACCTATCAGTCCGCCGATAATGGCACCTGCTGCTGCACCGGAGCCACCGCCGATTATTCCACCTTTGGCCTTGTTGTTCATTGTGCCGCAACTGCCCAGCAGCAATGCGCCGCACAAAAGTAATACTGTAAATTTCATCTTCTTCATAACTCTTTTTCTTTAAAAGTTGACTTTATCTTTAATGTTGCAAATTTATGTATATAATAACCATATTCTTCTTTCTAAAGTTCGCCAGTTCTGTCCTTTTTTAGAGAATTTTCCTTTTGATGAGGACGAACCAGGCTGTCAGTATAAGACCTTTGGCAACGGTCGTTCCACTTACTGCCCACCAGATGGCATCCACTCCCATACCCATGTGCACCAGCAATAACGCCACCGGAATACGCATGTAATTGCATCCGATGCTGACAATGGCAGGCGGCACTGTCCGTCCCAGTCCGTAGAACACGCCCTGCATGGTAATTTCCATCATCATGAACATTTGCGAATAGCCGTCGATGCGGAGGAAATCTCCACCCACACGGTAGGCTTCGGCCTCGGGTACGAAGATAGAGAACACCTCGCTGCCGAAGAAGATGAACAGTAGTGAGCAGAGGCTTCCGAATACGCCCGTCATCCACATGGTGGTGCGCCATGCTTGCTTCACGCGCGACTTCTGCCCCGCGGCATAGTTCTGGGCGATGAACGTGCTCAGCCCCGTGGAGAATCCTTGCGAAGTATTCCAGGTGATGGCCTCGATTTGTCCACCAGTGGTGAATGCCATCAGTCCGATGTGTCCTCCTTGCTCCGAGGCGGTGCGCGAGAGGAACATGTTGACGAAGGCAAATAGCGTGTTCAGCGTAGCCACGGGCAGCCCGAGCTTGAAGATGCGCCGGGTGTACTTCTTTTTCAGCGGAACGATAAAGGAGAAACCTCCGAGCACGGCGCTTTTCCCCCGGAGCTTGTAGACGAAGATGCCGAATACTGTAGCTTCGGAAAGCCATGTGGCAAGTGCCGCGCCCACTGTTCCCCAACCGAAGCCGAAGATGAACAGAGGGTCGAGGACGATGTTCATTATCAGTCCCGTCCCGCTGATGTAGAACGGAATCTTGCTTCGTCCTGCCGCGTTGTAGATGCCCGTAAAGGCAGCGGAGAGAAAGATGAAAGGCAGTCCCGTCGACACGATGCGCAGATAAGTCACGGCGGCGTCCGTGATATGCTGTTTCAGTTCGAAGATGTTCAGGATGGGGCGGGCGAAAAGAAAGAGCAGGCCTCCCCAGCAGACGGAGATGAGCAGGGCAATCGTAATGTTGTGCGAGGCAAAGCTGCGTGCGTCCTCTTCGCTGCGTGCACCGATGGACTGGCCTACGCTGACTTCGGCGCCCACTTTATTGAGCAAGGCGATGGAGCCGGACATCCACGTCAGTATGCCTACCGCACCTACTGCAGCCATGGACTCACTGCCCAGACGCCCTACCCATGCCATGTCCGTCAGGCTGTAGGCCATCTGGATGAACGAGGTGGCCATGATGGGCATTGCCAGCGTGAAAAGCTGGCGGTTGATGGGGCCTTGTGTCAGATTCTTTGTTCCTTGCACGTTGACGGGTTTTTAGGTAAACAATGTGTTGCTCATCCCCTTTTCCGCTTTCTGCGGAGACGGTGGCGGCGTTTCTGCTTGTACTTTCGTATCTTGGCATATACCAGCCAGATGAAGAGCAGACCGAAAACGGCGAAGATGAGCAGCACGATGCCTGTGTTGAGATTGTCACCTTTCACGCGGCTCCACATCTCGAGCACTAGTTCCGTGCGGTCGCCGAAGTCGCGTATCATGGCGCAACGTTCCACTACACAGCGGTCAGGGTACTGGACCGGGTCTATCTGCAGGCTGTCGGCTCCGGGCAGGGGGCCGAAGAAGTAGCTGAGGTCGGAGTGCACGTCGAGCGTGGTATCGGTCTTGGCCTCCATGATTTCCGGTGTGGCTACGGCGCTGACGTAGCCGATAGCATCCATGTTGCGCAGTGCCACGGAAGGCTGGCAGAGGTAGTTGATGAAATAGCTTGCCGCCTTCACGTTGCGGGCGTAGCGGGGGATTACCCAGCCGTCGTACCAGATGTTGCTGCCTTCGCGGGGGACGGTGTAGTCCAGTTCCACACCCACGGCATCGGCCTCCTCGATGGCCCAGACGGCATCGCCGCTCCAGGTGAAGTTAATCCACGCCTTGTTCTTGGTCATCATTTCTTTGCCGAAGTCGGCTTCCCAGCCGGCGATGTTGGGTTTCATCTCCTTGAGGCGTTGCTCGGCCAGGGCGATGGCCTGCGGGGAGTTGTCGTTCATCAGTTGCTCTACTGTGACGGTGCTGTCGGCCAGCTCCCGGGCGTGGGCGTAGATGATGGCGGTACCGTAGGCATCGCGGTAGCTGTCCTTCATCAGTATTTTGCCTCGGTTCTTGGAGTCCCAGAGGATATCCCATGTGCCGGCCTCTTCGGCGGTAATAAACTTTTTGTTGAAGAGGATGCCAGCGGTGCCCCACATGTAGGGTACGGCATAGTCCTCGGTCTGGCGTTCCGGTTGCGAGGTCTTGTTCAGCTCGTGGCGAATGTAGGGCGACACGTTGGGGATGTAGTCCGGCGTGTGGCCGAAGTTGCGGTCGATGGGTAGCAGGAGGTCTTTGCGAAGCATGCGTTCGATGATGTACTCCGAGGGGCATACGACGTCGAAGTCCTCGTGCCCGCGCTCAATTTTGGTGAGCATGATTTCGTTGATATCGAACACCTGGTAGATGATACGGAGGTCTTCGCCCGTCTGCTGCTTGTACCAGTCGGGAAATTCGGCAAGCACATCTTCATCGATGTAGTCCGCCCAGTTGTATATCTTCAGTACACGGCTGCGCTCTTCTGTGGAGTTTCCACAAGAAGAGAGGAATGCGATACAGCACAGTAGAATCAGTATGTTTATTATCCTTTTCATCATCTTGTTCTTGACAATTGATAACTTATAACTCATCACTCACATCAATCGTTTTTCGTCCGTTCGGCCCGCTTGTTGATTACAATCAGCAGCACCAGCACCGTCACGAAGATGATGGTGGAGAGTGGCCGCAGTTCCGGCGTCAGTCCACCTTTGCGCGCATCGGCGTAGATGTAGGTGGAGAGCGTTTCCAGCCCCTGGTTGCCGATGGTGAAGATGGTCACGGCAAAGTCGTCGATGGAGAGCGTGAAAGCAAGGATGAATCCGCTTATCATACCCGGAAATATCTCCGGAAGAATAACCTTGCGCAGTGCTTGGAACGGTGTGGCGCCCAGGTCGAGTGCCGCCTCGTAGACATTCTGGTTCATCTTTTTGAGCCGGGGCATTACGCTGAGCACCACGTAGGGCGTGCAGAAAGTGATGTGTGCCAGTACCACTGTGGTGAATCCTTGCGATATGCCGAAGCTGACGAACAGCAGGAACAGCGACACACCGGTGATAATGTCTGCATTCATCATCGGGATGGCATTGGCGAAGTTCATTACCTGCCGTGTGCGCGAGCGCAGATTGAAGATGCCGATAGCTGCAATGCTGCCCAGCGCCGTGCTGGCGGTGGCAGCAAGCAGGGCAATGGCGAATGTGTTCCAGATAGCATTCATCAGCGAGTGGTGCATCCCGCCCGTAAACAAGGAACTGTACAGCTTGGTGGAGAACCCCGTCCAGTTGCCCAGCACCTTTGCCTCCGTGAAGGAGAATATCATAATAATTAAGATGGGCGAGTAGAGCAACGCCAGCAGCAGCCACAAGTAGCCGCGGGTTAAGATTCGTGTCATCATATCACACCTCCGCTTTCATTCGATGCCCCGTCCTCCTCGTTGGTAAAGAGGATGGTGATGCCTATCAGCAGCAGCATGATGAGCGAGAGGGCGGCACCGTAGTTCCACATTCCGTTGTAAATATTCTCTTGCACCGTGGTGCCGAACAGTTTGATGTTGTTCATTGTCAGCAACTCGGCAATGGCAAAGGTAGAAACCGTAGGCATAAACACCATCACTATGCCGCTCATCACTCCCGGCATGGAGAGCGGCAGAATCACCTTGCCGAATACGTGGGTAGGAGAGGCTCCCAAGTCCTGCGCAGCCTCAATCAGATTGTGGTCCATCTTCTGAAGGGTGTTGTAAATGGGGTATATCATGAACGGCAGGAAGTTGTAGACCATACCGAACACAAGGGCACCTTCGCCCAGCGGCAGGTTCAGGAAGTCGAACAGCGCTACTGTGGCAAGCGTACGTATCAAGATATTCACCCACATGGGGAGGATGAACAGCACCACCATGGTGCGTGAGGTTTTGAATTGTTTCTGGCTCAGGATATACGCCGCCGGATAGCCCAGCAGCAGGCAGACCAGCGTGGTGATGACGGCTATTCCGATGGAGTAGACAAACGTGTTCATCGCTTCGGGGTGCATCATGAACTTGCGGAAGTTGGCCAACGTAAACGCCCCTCCGTCGTCCGTAAAGGCATAGAGCACGATGAGCAGCAGCGGTACTATGACAAATACAAGCAGAAACAGCGCGTAGGGTACCGTCCAGTTGCGCCGGCGCATGAAGAAATGGGATAACTTATTGAGCACTTCCTTCCTTATTAAGAGATTGAACAATCCGTATATTTTGAGGGGCGATGGTGATACCTACGCGGTCGCCGTCGTCCCACACGTCGTTGGTGTCGACAAAGATGTCTTCGTCCCAGTCCGTAAACACGGTCAGGTGGTAATGGTTCCCTTTGTAGAGGATGAATTTCACTTCACCCGTCAGACGGCCGTCCTCTTCGTTGTCTTCGAGGATGACGTGCTGGAAGTCTACTTCCACTTGCACGGCGCTGCCCGGCTCGATGCCCTGCACGGGGAGGCACTCGAAGTTACAGCCCAGGAAGTCTACGTGCGTCTCGTCCACCAGCTTTCCCTCGAAGGTGTTGCAGGTGCGTTCCTTCTTCATCACGTGGATGTCGAAGGGTTTCACCAGCAGGCCGACTTCGCGTCCTGCCTCGAAGGCATGGTAGTCCTGCACCATCAGCTCGTAGCCTTCGCGCGTCTGCACCAGCATTTCGTAGTGTACGCCTTTGAAGATGCAGCTGGTTACGGTCCCCGTCAGCTGTGCGGCGTCGGATACATCGAAGATGTAGATGTCTTCGGGGCGAATCACTACGTCTACCTGCATCTGCTCGCCAAATCCCGTGTCCACGCATTCAAATTCGTGTCCGCAGAAGGTGACGGCTTTATCCTTTATCATAACTCCGTTCAAGATGTTGCTTTCACCAATGAAGTCTGCTACGAAGGAGTTGATGGGTTCGTTGTAGATGTCCGTCGGCACGCCTATTTGCTGGATGCGTCCTTCGCTCATCACGACGATGGTATCGCTCAAGGTCAGTGCCTCTTCCTGGTCGTGGGTCACATATACGAAGGTGATGCCCAGCTTCTGGTGCATCTCCTTTAGCTCCATCTGCATGTCCTTGCGCATTTTTAGGTCCAGGGCGGCAAGGGGTTCGTCCAGTAGCAGCACTTCGGGTTCGTTGACGATGGCTCGGGCAATGGCTACGCGCTGTTGCTGCCCGCCGGAGAGGGAGTCTACGTCGCGGTCCTCATAGTCCGTCATGCCCACCATGCGCAGGGCTTGCTTTACCTTCTTCTCGATGGTGGCACCGGGCAGCTTCTTCAGCTTCAACCCGAAAGCAATGTTGTTGAACACGTTGAGGTGGGGGAAGAGGGCGTACTTCTGGAACACGGTGTTCACCGGACGCTTGTGCGGCGGTGTCTGCGTGATGTCCTTTCCGGCAATGGTTATCACTCCTTCCGAGGCTGTCTGAAAGCCTGCAATGAGGCGCAACAGTGTTGTCTTTCCGCAGCCGGACGGTCCCAGTATTGTTACAAACTCGCCCTTACGGACAGACAAATTCACATCATTCAGCACGGCCTTATCTCCGAAAAATTTCGATACGTGCTCCACACCGATGATGCAATCGGACTTTTGCATAAGCGTCTTTTACTTTATCCAAACGAATTAAACAAATCTCAGAAGAAAGCTGAAATAAAATCAAAACAGTTTCTCGGGCTTTCAAAAAGCGGGTGCAAAGTTACATAATTTATCGGGATTTTTCGCCTTACTCTAAAATTCATTATTCCTATGAAGTTAAAATAATAAGTAATACCTTTGTTGGCAGTATTGATATTAAAACTTAATAACATGATGGAAAAGAAGATTGTACTCATCACCGGAGCCTCCTCGGGAATAGGGGAAGGCTGCGCGCGTAAATTTGCCATGAACGGTTACCGGCTTATACTCAATGGCCGTAATGTGGAGAAACTGAATGCTGTAAAGAAAGAATTGTTGGAGAAATATGGAGCCGATGTGTATCTGCTTCCTTTCGATGTCCGCGACCGGCAGGCTGCCCGTGCCGCCCTCGAATCCCTTCCGGAGGAATGGAAGGCGGTAGACATACTGGTGAACAATGCCGGACTCGTCATTGGGGTGGACAAGGAACATGAAGGCAACCTGGATGAATGGGACATTGTCATCGACACTAACGTGAAAGCCTTGCTTGCCATGACCCGCCTCGTGGTTCCCGGTATGGTGGAGCGCGGCCGTGGTCACGTTATCAATATGGGGTCCATTGCCGGAGATTACGCTTATCCGGGAGGCAGTGTGTACTGTGCCTGCAAGGCTGCCGTCAAGGCCCTTTCCGACGGACTCCGCATCGACCTGGTGGATACCCCGATACGCGTAACGAATATCAAGCCGGGGTTGGTGGAAACCAATTTCTCCGTCGTCCGTTTCCGTGGTAACCGGGAGGCGGCCGATAATGTATATAAAGGTATACGCCCGCTGACCGGCGACGATATAGCCGAAGTGGTCTATTTCGCCGCTGCCGTCCCCGAGCATATCCAGATTGCGGAAGTGCTGGTGATGCCTGCCAACCAAGCCACGGGGACAATTGTCAGCCGGAAATAGAATTTGTATAAGGATATGATAAAATGATACTATTTTATCTTCGGGGAAACGCCTACATTTGCGCACAGCTAAATGAATATAGAATCTAAACAAGAAAAGCATGAATTTCAAGAAACGAACAAATTTTCTCTTTGGAGCACTGCTGCTGACCGGCAGTTTGTTGGCTCAAAACGTATGTGTATCCACTCCGAAAACCTCTTTGGTGCTTTCGGTTCCTGAAGGCGGTACACTGAGACACTTGTATTATGGTAACAGACTTTCTGAAGCCGACTTGCAGAATATCTCTGCGGCAGAAGCGAACCATGCAGCCTATCCCGAATATGGATTGAATGCTCCCGTGGAGACGGCCCTCGCTGTGAAGCATGCCGACGGTAACATGACCCTCCAGCTCGAAGTATTGAACGTGACTACCGAAAAGGAAGGGAATGCCGTGACGACTGTCGTGGCACTGAAGGATAAGGTGTATCCCTTCTTCGTCAACGTCTGTTACCGTGCCTGGCAGGATGCCGACGTGATAGAATCCTGGACTGAAATCTCCCATCAGGAGAAGAAGCCGGTGGTGCTCAATCAGTTTGCTTCCGGCTATCTGCCCATCCGCCGTGGCGATGTATGGCTATCCCATCTCTCCGGCTCCTGGGCCAATGAAGGGGTTTTGACGCAGGAACCTCTCACTCCGGGCATGAAGGTTATCAAGAATAAGGACGGTGTGCGCAATTCCCATACTGACCATGCCGAAGTGATGTTCTCCCTTGACGGCCGTCCGCAGGAGAACACGGGCAACGTGATTGGTGCAGCCCTCTGTTACAGCGGCAACTACAAGCTCCGCATTGAGACGCACGATGATGAATACCACCATTTCTTTGCCGGAATCAACGAAGAGAACTCTACTTATTCCTTGAAGAAGGACGAACTTTTCCGCACTCCCGAACTTGCCCTGACTTATAGTAATGAAGGCTTGAGTGGCGGCAGCCGTAACTTCCATCGCTGGGCACGCCTGCACAAACTGGCGCACGGCACTACCCCCCGCAAGATTCTTTTGAATAGTTGGGAAGGCGTGTACTTTGACATCAACCAGCAAGGTATGGACCAAATGATGGCGGACATTGCCTCCATGGGTGGCGAGTTGTTCGTGATGGACGATGGCTGGTTTGGCGACAAGTATCCCCGTAAGAACGACAGCTCATCACTCGGCGACTGGGTGGTGGACAAGAACAAGCTTCCGAACGGCATTGAAGGCTTGCTGAGTGATGCCAAGAAACATGGCGTCAAGTTTGGCATCTGGATTGAGCCGGAGATGGCGAACACTACCAGCGAACTCTACGAGAAGCATCCCGACTGGGTACTTAAGGCTTCCGAACGTGACGTTGTGTTGGGACGCGGCGGCACGCAGGTAGTGCTTGACCTTGCCAATCCTGCCGTGCAGGACTTCGTTTTCGGTGTGGTAGACAACCTGATGACCTCTTATCCTGAAATAGATTACATCAAGTGGGACGCCAATATGTCTGTCCAGAACCACGGTTCGCAATATCTGACGAAGGATAATCAGAGCCACATGTACATCGAATTCCACCGCGGCTTCGAGAAAATCTGCCAGCGCATCCGTGCCAAATATCCCGACCTTACCATCCAGGCATGTGCCAGTGGCGGCGGTCGTGCCAACTACGGAGTGCTGCCTTACTTCGACGAGTTCTGGGTAAGCGACAATACCGATGCCCTGCAACGTGTCTATATGCAGTGGGGAACTTCCTATTTCTTCCCCGCCATCGCTATGGCATCGCATATCAGTGCTGCCCCCAATCATCAGACGTTCCGCACCATCCCTCTGAAATATCGGATAGACGTTGCCATGAGTGGTCGTTTGGGTATGGAAATCCAGCCCAAAAATATGACGGAAGAAGAAAAGGCTCTTTGCAAGAATGCCATTGCCGAGTACAAGACCATTCGTCCCGTAGTACAGTTGGGAGACATTTACCGCCTGCTCTCTCCTTATGACAAGCAAGGTGTGGCTTCTCTGATGTACGTGGCTCCGGAGAAGGACAAGGCAGTCTTCTATTGGTGGAAGACGGAACATTTCTGTAACCAGCACCTGCCGCGTGTGAAGATGGCAGGGCTCTGTGCCGACAAGCAATACCGGGTGCATGAACTGAACCGTATAGATAATGTTCCCTTGAACTATGAAGGAAAGACTTTCAGCGGTGCCTATCTGATGGCAAACGGGTTGGAGATTCCTTACACACATAAGGTGGACTACCACAAACAGAACGACTATTCAAGCCGTGTGCTTTATCTGGAAGAGGTGAAATGACGTGAATAAAGGTGAGGTTTAGCCGCGTAAAGGTGAACTTGAGCGGCGTAAAGGTGAGGTTGATGGGTACAGTTGGTACAGTGGTACAGCGTCTCTTCTATCTCACACACGCATGTATATAAATAATGTACGCGTTATGAAGTAATGTACATAAGCACATGTGTGTGAAGCAGAAGAGGCGCTGTACCCACTGTACCAATTGTACCACTGTTTGGATGTCCAACTTTTCTTTTCGTACCCTTTTGGGACTTTCAGGTAAGATGGAAACATAAAAAAAGTCCCACAATACATTGATATTGTAGGACTTTTTTCTTTTTGTCGCCTTCTGACTTTGTTTCTATGTGAACCGCTTGGGGCTCGAACCCAAGACCCCAACATTAAAAGTGTTGTGCTCTACCTGCTGAGCTAGCGATTCAATCCTTCATTGCTGTTAAGCGGATGCAAAGATAGATACTTTTTTGAAAATTGCAAAATAATATCATCTTTTTTCTTATCTTTGTCCCCATTAATCCTTGATATTAATCATTATCACTGAACATTAATCATTAAATACATGGCAACAGTAGACGATAAAAAGATTATCTTTTCTATGGTTGGGCTGAATAAAACCATTCAGCAGAACAACAAGCAGGTACTGAAGAACATTTACCTCTCGTTCTTCTACGGGGCAAAAATCGGTATCATCGGTCTGAACGGTTCGGGTAAATCGACCCTGCTGAAGATTATCGCCGGATTGGATAAGTCCTATCAGGGCGAAGTGGTGTTCTCGCCGGGATATTCTGTGGGATATCTGGCTCAGGAACCGTACCTCGACCCCACCAAGACCGTAAAGGAAATTGTAATGGAAGGCGTGCAGCCCATTGTGGACGCGCTGGCAGAATACGAGGAAATCAACCAGAAGTTTGGCTTGCCCGAATATTATGAGGACCAGGACAAGATGGACAAGCTCTTCTCCCGCCAGGCCGAGTTGCAGGACATCATTGACGCGACCGATGCCTGGAACCTTGACAGCAAGCTGGAACGCGCCATGGACGCCCTCCGTTGTCCGCCCGAAGACCAGTCCGTAGAACATCTTTCCGGTGGTGAGCGCCGCCGTGTGGCCCTTTGCCGCCTATTGTTGCAGAAGCCCGACGTGCTTCTTCTTGACGAGCCCACCAACCACCTTGATGCCGAATCCATCGACTGGCTGGAACAACACTTGCAGCAGTACGAGGGTACGGTGATTGCCGTGACGCACGACCGTTATTTCCTTGACCATGTGGCAGGCTGGATTCTTGAACTGGACCGTGGCGAGGGCATCCCCTGGAAGGGGAACTACTCCAGTTGGCTGGAACAGAAAACTAAGCGCATGGAGCAGGAAGAAAAGACAGCCAGCAAGCGCCGCAAGACACTGGAACGCGAGCTGGAATGGGTACGTATGGCTCCCAAAGCTCGTCAGGCAAAGGGGAAAGCCCGTCTGAACTCCTACGACAAATTACTGAACGAGGACGTGAAAGAGAAGGAAGAGAAGCTGGAAATCTTTATCCCGAACGGCCCCCGTCTGGGCAACAAGGTGATTGAAGCCAAGCAGGTGGCAAAGGCGTTCGGCGACAAACTGCTGTTCGACGACCTCAACTTCATGCTTCCACCCAACGGCATCGTGGGTATCATCGGCCCCAACGGTGCCGGTAAGACCACGCTTTTCCGCCTTATCATGGGACTGGAAAAGGCAGACAAGGGCGAGTTCGAGGTAGGGGAAACCGTAAAGGTGGCCTACGTGGACCAGCAGCATAAGGACATCGACCCTAACAAGAGTGTATATCAAGTCATTTCCGGTGGAAACGACCTGATTCGCATGGGTGGACGCGACATCAATGCGCGCGCCTATCTGTCCCGTTTCAACTTCTCCGGTGCCGACCAGGAAAAGCTCTGCGGAGTGCTTTCCGGTGGTGAACGCAACCGCCTGCACCTGGCGCTCTGCCTGAAGGAAGAGGGTAATGTGCTTCTGCTGGACGAGCCTACCAACGACATCGACGTGAACACGCTTCGCGCCCTCGAAGAAGGTTTGGAGGACTTTGCCGGATGTGCCGTGGTTATCAGCCACGACCGTTGGTTCCTCGACCGTATCTGTACGCACATCCTCGCTTTCGAAGGAGATTCCAATGTGTTCTTCTTTGAAGGTTCTTATTCAGAATATGAGGAAAATAAACAGAAGCGCCTTGGGAAAGAAGAACCCACCCGTGTACGTTATAGAAAGTTGATGAATGACTGATTTGAGTATTTCAAAGAACAAATAGGAGAGAGGGAGGTCAGCCATAAGGCAAACCTCCCTCTCTCTTCTTATTATCTACTCGTCACTCAGGGAGTGTGTAATATACCATTATTCATGTTCAGATTCACGAATATTCATTCGTAGCACATGATACTACCAGGCCCAATCGGTGAGATTATAGCTACTCTCCACTTCATCCTCAATATAATCGGGAAGATTGCAGAAGAAGTCTATGCCAGTCTTGCTTTCAAGTTCATCAATGCTGATGGCATTTGCTTTGGTGTCATCCCTATTCAGCGGATGTTCAAAAGTATAGCCGTAGTCATCACGATGTTCCACCCAAAAACCTATGGTCTGATAGGATGTAGCTATGTCAACGGGCTGATTGGCACGATGAGCCAATACGGCAATGAAGTAATATTGTGGAACAGGCAATCCTTTTGATGTGAAACCCTTTGAGTCAGTAGCGGGCATCACTCCATCTCCTCCTGCCTTGGTTCCCTTATAATCTATCAATAGCTTGTCGAGCGTTCCACCTTTTGCCACATAGATTTTATCGTACACACTTCCAAAGGCATTGTCCTTGCGCACCCATGAATTGAGTAACTGCTCGAAGGTAACCCAGTAACCGCCATTGAATGAGTTGAGTTGTGGACTCATGTTGCTGAAGTAGAAAGTCTGCTTATTGGCTTCTGTAGAAAAAGAACGGTCATCGGAAGCACAGAGGTGTCCTCGGTCGAATCCGTCATTGGTATGCCAGCTATTGTCAACCCTCATACTCTCCGGCAGCAATGGGTCTACTGCCCAGGCGTCATCACTTCTGGTTACATTTTTCACCCCCGTAATGGCATCGTAGCTATAGGCCACCCAGCGAGAATGTTTCATGTGGTCGTTCCATTCCATTGCATAGTTAAGCACCTTGTTGCCACCGGCCGTAACTTCATGCTCCACGTAGGTATTGCCCTCCATCAGATGTGGCATTTCGTATTCTGTCACGTAATTTTGTCCTTGGGCGGATACATTCGCATTTTTGTTTTCTATCACAATTTTTTGGGCTGCATTATGCTCCACTCCTACATTTATCCCATCAACGTATGCGATGCGAAGTTTGAACATGGCAACTTGTGAAGGAAGCTGATAGCGTACCCAATAAGAAGTTTTTGCTTTGGCCACAGCCTTGTCACTCCATTGCTTTACGGTGGAGTAATCGGGAAGTGACGATAGATTATCAGTATCAAATTCTTCTGAAAAGGTGAATCCGTCACCGGAAATAGTCTTATTGGCTGCAATACTGATTTGCGAACGGATTGATTCATCCAATGTCAAGCCTTTGCTACCATCAATAGCATATAGTACTTCACGCTTGGAACCTTGTTCAGTGAATTGAATGTCATTGATAGTGGGATGTTCATTCATTTCTGAAGAATCATCTGAGCTACATCCACAGAACAATGGCAGCAACAGGCAAATCGCTAAAATCAAATTGTAATATCTTTTATTCATATCATATATAAAATTGAAAAAGAAATCCGCAATGTCATCTACATATACTGTGATGGCAGTGCGGATTTTACTTTATTATAAAAAATTCTTTATTCAGTCACTTTAGAAATGAAGAATGCGCTTCCCACTTGATCGGAATCTTTGTAGCTGGTACGAACACCGCATATAGTAATCTTATCACCTTCAACAATACCCAGTGATTCGAACTGTTTGCTTGCGCCTTTCCAGCCTGTAAGAAGACCATAAACATATACCTTGCCGCTTTCATCTGTAATATCAAAATTACCATAAAGGGTACTTGCGATATTTGATACAGTACCGGTCAACTGGTAATATTGTGAAGGGCTTTCCTCTGCTGCAAGGAAATCAGCAACAGTAACTGTTTTTACACTCTTCACGTCCTCTGCAACGGCATTGGTCATCTGCGGAGTACCTTTGTATTCGGCACGTGGACCAACGAGAGTTACAATATCACCTTCCTTGATATTAGAATCAGCAAAATCTTTGATGCCATAGATATATACATCACCCGAGAAATCCTTGATGTAGATATTGCCATATTGGGTATTAGCAATCTTGGTCACTACACCACTAATGCGGTATTGTGTAGCACCAACCTCGGCGGCAATGAATTCAGCAACAGTAGCTTCAACGATGGCGCCCTGCTGTGAGAGTTCAGTCTTGCTTGTGTAATCTTTTTTACCGTCAGTAGTGCGGAATGTAATGCTGGTTGAACGGTCACCACCTTCGTTTCGGGCAGCCTGGAACTTCACGCAAGCATCTGTTCCTTTCTGGTCGATAGAGACAATAGACAACCATTCTTTGGCATCCTCAGGAATTTCTACAGAAACGCCGTTGCCTTTGGTTATGATGTATGCCTCAAAGATACCACCCTCAACCGGAAGTACATCATTGTAGACAGAGTCGACCTTGATGAGCGATTTGTTAATCTTGAGCACAGTAACATCAACAAGCTCAACTGTAGTACCGTAGGTGGTTTTGGGACCTTGTATTGTTACCTCATCGCCTTCTTCCAGACCCAGGCTGGCAAAATTCTTCGTATTGCCTTTGGCGTCCAAAGTTCCATAGACGTAAACCTTACCGGTGGCATCCACAATGTCCCAGTTGCCGTAAACGGTGTTGGAAATATTTGAAACAACACCGGTCACTTTATAAGTCTTCTTGTCGGGACCGGCTATTACCTCGGCACAAGTAGCTTCCGAAATGACTGGCAAGCCTTGCATGATAGTCAAGTTCTGAGTTTCATTGGCGCTGCTCAGCTTCAGTTCCACTGAACGGCCATCCACAGCTTCATCAGCAGAGAATGTGATTTTGCTTTCGCCTTGAGGACCTTGAGTTGTAGAGATGGTAAGCCAATCGGCCTTGTCGTTACCTGTGATAATCCATTCGGACTTCGATTCAATTGTAATGTCAGTGCTACCTCCTTCAACCGGCAGCGCAACGTACGACTGTGAAACCTTCAATCCTGACAAGCCTATTGCTGCATCATCTTCAGCACAGCTTGAGAAAAGGGAAATCACAGCAGCAAGTACTATAAATAGATATTTTTTCATATTCTTCGATTATATTTAAATTGATAATCAGTTAAAGCAATACTTAATACCGATAGAAGCATACCAGCACTGACCAATAGCATGGTTGAGAGTCCAAGTCTTGGTGTTGCCATTTATAGACTCCGGAGTTGAGAATGTAGCAAAACCTTCAGCGTCTACACCTTCATACTTCAAGATACGGGCTTCGTTACCGATAGCAGGATTCAAATGCTTACTTACTCCCCAGCTTGAATTGAAGAAATTAAGCACGTTCTTCATGTCAAAGCTCAGCTGCAATTTGTGCTTGGCACCACATACATTCAAGTTGAAATCGTGCTTATAAGAGAAATCTACACGGTGTACCCAAGGAGAATAAAGACTGTTGGGCTCAGCATATTTACCCTGATTATTCTTAAGGTATGAGTCGTTGTGTACATAATCCATGAAGCGTGTCTTGTCATCCTCGCTAACGAAACGGAATGAACCGTCGGCAACTTGCTTGTCTGTAGGGATATAAATGGCATCGTAGTTGTAACCGTCACCGTTTATGTCGTTGGCAAGCATGTAAGAGTAATTGTAACCGCCACGCCAAGTCTCGTAAATCAAACTAAAGTGGTTGCCGCTCTTGTCGTTGATAGTGGCACTTGCAATGAAACGGTCGGGAGTAACGTTAAGGCCATTGTGCAAACGGAAGTTGTTGACACCTTCGTATGTAGAAAGGTAGTTGAGTACTGAAGAAGCATTGGAACCCGGAAGTGAAGTCACCTCCTTAGATACTGTATGCGTATAAGCAGCCATCAAATTGATCCATTTGGCAGGCGCTGCGTTCACGGTAACGCTGGTCGACCATCCGTAACCGCGGCTTGTATTCTCAAGCATGTAAGCACTGGGCAGACTCTTGCCCGCCTCGTCCGTATAAGTAGCGTCAGACGGGAATACAGGACGGTTATCAGCACCATTGAAGCGTGTAAAGCCGTTTATATCTTTCTGGCTCCAGTCTTTCAACATGGCGGCATTAAGTGTCTTGTTATAGATTCCTTCTACCGTCACGTTCAATGGGAATGATACGGGTACTGTATAATCCACGGCAATTGAAGACTTCCAGACCTGTGGCATTTTAAAGTCGGGATCGACGCCGCAAATGCTTGAAGGAACTGTACCGTCTTCCGGTTTGATTGTCTGAGGATAACCCAAATCATAAAGCTTTTGTTTCAGAGCTTCTGTAGAAAGGATTCCACCTTTGAATTCATCCATAGTGAAACCTTTGTCTTTTGCATTCTTGGCATTGACTTGCGCCTGATATTGAATCATACCGCCATTGGTAGGCATATTGGTAAAGAATACCAAAGGCAGACGTCCGGAGAACAAACCGCTACCACCACGCAGCTTCAAAGTATTGTTGCCAAGTATATCCCAACTGAAACCTATACGAGGAGATACTGTCAATGAGTTTCCGGGCCATTTGCCGGTATCGATATGACGACCGTTGTAGTCAAGGTCAAGAATAGCATTGTTGGTCATCAAGTCACCATTATCAAAGAAGAGTCCGTCGAAGCGCAGACCGGCTGTAACCTTGAAATCGGAACGTACGTTCCATTCGTCTTGCAAGTAGAAGCCCAATTTATTGTACTGAACACGTGATGCAGGTTCGTTTTCACCGTTATAGCCATAAGTCAAACATACAATTTCCGGAGCAGCTCCTTGAACAAAGTCATCCAGGCTGGTATAGCGATAATATCCTGTACCGTTACGGAGATACTGGTTGTCGGCCATTTGATGCTCATAGTTCAAGCCAACCATGATTTTATGATTGCCGGTATAGTAAGTTACGTCATCTTTTATATTCCACACTGTGTTGTGGACTGCGTTATTGTAAGTGAAAAGTTCTTCACCAAAAGAGATGTAGTTTTGATTGTCTTTCAAAATATCGACAAATGGGAAAATACTGGAATTAGTACCACGTACGTCATCCAACTTGGAGAATGTTGCCAAAAACTGGTTGGACAAGGTAGCAGAGAAGCGGCTGTTAAGGTCGAAAGACAATGAATGTACCAAGTTATCCAAGGAATACATGGAGTTGGCATACGACATGGCATACTGTGAAGTACGACTACCCGACATACGAGTACCACCGTCCATAGAGGAAGCGTTAGGGGCATTCCATACGGTATTCTTGGTATAGTTATAACGCAAAGCCAAGCGATGGTTGTTGTTGATGTTCCAGTCTATACGTGCCAATAATTTAGTGTTCTTATTGTCAGACGGGAAGCTGCTGAATGAACCGGTGTCATAGCCATATCTTTCTTTCGCTATATCGGACACATTCTGAAGATCGGCAACGGTTGCACGTGAGATGTATGCGTCTGCATTGGCCACACCGTCTTCGGAAGCACGCCAGCGATTGGCAATTGCAGGAGTATTCTGCAGCTCGCCGTTTGCAAAGAAGAAGAGCTTATTCTTGATTATCGGACCGCCAATAGTAAAACCATATGTAGTTGACTGGTCTTTCTCGCGAGCACCTAAGATTGTTTCACGATCAATGGCATCACCGCGCATGTTTTCATTCTGGTGATAAATATAAGCTGTACCTTTGTAAGTATTGGTACCTGATTTGGTAATGGCATTGATACCGCCACCGATGAAGTTGGTCTGGCGTACATCAAACGGAGATATGACAATCTGAATTTCGTCAATCGCCTCTATAGAGACCGGATTACCGCCACCAGGCAGGTTGGAACTCAAACCGAAGTTGTTGTTGAAGTTGGCACCGTCGATTGTGAAGTTGGCTGTACGACCGTCAGATCCGGCAAACGACATCCCATTACCACCGTAAGCAGACAAACGAGAATAGTCGGTAATGCTACGGCTTACAGAAGGCATGCTGGCAATCTGTGTATTGGAAATGTTGGTTGTTGCTCCGGTCTTTTCGGAAGCAAATTTAGTCTTTTGAGCTGTAACAACTACTTCCTCAAGAAGCTCTGATGATTCTTTCATCTGTACATTCAAATTGTAGACTTCACCTAATTGAAGAGTCACATCCTTGTACATCATTGTTTGGTAGCCGATGTAAGAGACTTCCACACTGTAAGGCCCGCCTGCCCGCATACCTTGAATGGTATAACGACCATCAATGTTTGTAATTGCGCCATATCGTGTCCCGGAAGGCTCGTGTATAGCCTGAACTGTTGCACCGATAATGGCTTCTTTGTCTGGGTCTGTTACCTTTCCACTTAATGAGGAGGTAGTCACCTGAGCCTTAGCTGTCATTGCGACTATCACCATAATTGTGGAAAGAATGAATCGCATTCTTTTTGCCATGAGATTTTAATTAATATGATTAAACTATTAAAAAACGTTGCAAATTTAAACAATAACTTTCAGATTACCGTTATATATCAATTACAATTTTATATTATATCTTTGGCATAAAAATGTATTTGTCAAAAGAAAACGGTGATTTTGTCAAGGACGTGCTCAATCAACCTGTTTCCTCAGGTAGATTGAGCACGTCCTTGACAACCTCAATATCTTTACTTCCCCAAAATTAAAGTGGGAGAAAACGACTTTAATTTTCTCCTATTCGATTGACGGGCATGTCATGATTTTAGGTAGCTTTCTTAAAAGCTGTTTTTGTTTTGATGGAAACTGACTTCTTATCCGTATCTTTGCATATTGATTAAAAAAGAGATATTCATGGAACTTTCGGATATACTTCATAATTTGAAGATACAAGAACTTACTCCGATGCAGGAGGCTGCTAAGGAAGCCTATCAATCAGCTAAAGATTTAGTACTTCTTTCGCCCACCGGTTCGGGTAAGACACTGGCTTTTCTCCTTCCGCTGGTACAGACCTTGAAAGCGGATATACAAGGTGTGCAGGCTCTTGTACTAGTACCTTCACGCGAATTGGCTTTGCAGATAGAAACTGTGTTCAAGTCTATGGGAACTCCTTTCAAGGCTATGAGCTGCTATGGCGGACGCCCTGCTATGGAAGAACACCGGACAATGAAAGGCATTCATCCCGCCGTCATTATCGGTACTCCGGGACGTATGAGCGACCATTTGAGGAAAGAAAATTTCAATGCCGCCACTGTCGTCACTCTGGTGATAGATGAATTCGACAAGTGTCTTGAGTTCGGCTTCCATGACGAGATGGCAGAGGTTATCGGGCAGCTTCCCTCACTGAAAAAGCGTGTGCTTCTCTCGGCCACCGATGCAGAGGAAATACCGCAATTTGCCGGAGTAGGAGGTGATTCCCCGTCTTCCGTCTCCCGGTTCATGAAGCTTGATTTTCTTGCTCCGGAAGCCCTTGCTCCGCGTCTGCGGCTGCATAAGGTCGTTTCTCCGGAGAAGGACAAGCTGGAGACCCTCTATAACCTGCTTTGTACTCTCGGCTATCATTCCACTCTGGTATTCTGCAATTATCGTGAAAGCGTGGAGCGTGTTGTTGGGTACCTGAAAGCCAGGAAGTTCCCTTGCGACATGTTTCATGGCGGTATGGAGCAACCCGACCGCGAACGTGCGCTTTACAAGTTCCGTAATGGCAGTTGCGCCGTGCTGATATCTACAGACCTTGCCGCCCGCGGACTGGATATTCCGGGTATTGAGAATGTGGTGCATTACCATCCTCCCGTAAACGAGGAAGCCTATACACACCGTAATGGACGTACCGCCCGTTGGGAGGCATCGGGAAATGCATATCTTGTCCTGCATGCCGAGGAGCGGGTACCCGAGTACATTTCTGAAGACATCGAAACGTACGAGTTTCCGGAGACGCTTCCCAAACCGGCCAAGCCCCGATGGGCTACCTTATATATAGGTAAAGGGAAAAAGGATAAGTTGAACAAGATAGATATTGTCGGCTTCTTGTATAAAAAAGGAGGGATGGCGCGTGAAGATGTCGGGCAGGTGGACGTAAAGGAACACTATGCCTTTGTAGCCGTGCGCCGCAGTAAAATGAAACAATTGTTGACGCTGGTACGCGGTGAAAAAATCAAGGGAATGAAAACTGTTATCGAGGAAGCAAAATGATTTATCTTATAAATATTCATTTTATTTGCGCTTATTCTTTTGAATATGAAGTAATGAAACCGCCTTGCTTTTAGTTTCTCTAAAAGTATTATCCTTGATAAGTAAAGATAACAAAATGGTGTATATATCTTGTATAAACCATTAAAAAGTAAGCTAAATGCGGCTTAAAAATAGAATTTCATCAGGAAAGGTTTGTTTTGAAGAAATATTTCCGTAATTTCGCAAAGTCGAAAGACATTAATGAACGAAATTGTATAACCAAAACAAACTTCAAATGAAAAAGCATAATTTCAATGCAGGACCTTCTATCCTTCCTCGTGAGGTGATTGAGAATACGGCACAAGCTATTCTTGATTTCAATGGCTCAGGCCTCTCACTGATGGAAATCAGCCACCGTGCCAAAGACTTCCAACCCGTTGTGGACGAAGCTGTGGCATTATTCAAAGAATTGCTCAATATCCCCGAAGGATATTCGGTACTGTTCTTGGGCGGTGGTGCCAGTTTGGAATTCTGCATGGTACCCTTCAACTTCCTTGAAAAGAAAGCTGCTTACCTGAATACGGGTGTATGGGCCAAGAAAGCCATGAAAGAAGCTAAGGCATTCGGTGAAGTAGTTGAAGTCGCTTCTTCCGCTGAATCTACTTATACTTATATTCCGAAGGACTATACAGTGCCTGCTGATGCAGACTATTTCCACATCACTACCAACAATACAATCTACGGTACGGAACTGAAAGAGGATTTGGACGTAAACGTTCCGATGGTGGCCGATATGTCTTCTGATATTTTCTCCCGTCCCATCGACGTATCCAAATATATCTGTATCTATGGTGGTGCGCAGAAGAATCTGGCTCCTTCCGGTGTTACATTCGTCATCGTGAAGAATGACGCGCTGGGTAAGGTATCCCGCTATATCCCGACCATGCTGAACTATCAGACGCATGTGGATAGCGGCTCTATGTTCAATACTCCTCCCGTTGTCCCCATCTATGCAGCCCTGCAGACATTGCGCTGGATTAAGGCAGAGGGTGGCGTGAAGGAAATGGAACGCCGTGCCATCGAAAAGGCCGATATGCTGTATGCTGAAATTGACCGTAACAAAATGTTTGTGGGTACGGCTGCCAAAGAAGACCGTTCACGCATGAACATCTGCTTTGTGATGGCTCCCGAATACAAGGAATTGGAAGCTGACTTCTTGAAGTTCGCTACCGAAAGAGGTATGGTAGGTATCAAGGGACACCGTTCTGTAGGTGGATTCCGTGCATCCTGCTATAATGCCATGCCAAAGGAAAGCGTGCAGGCTTTGATTGACTGCATGCAGGAATTTGAGAAACTTCATTAATAATATTGTTTTTCACCACAGATTACGCAGATTTGCACAGATTGTTTTTATGATTAAACTCTGTGATAATCTGTGTCATCTGTGGTGAGTCTTTTTAATATCATGAAATTATGAAAGTATTAGTTGCAACAGACAAACCGTTTGCCAAAGTGGCAGTAGACGGTATCCGTAAAGAAATAGAAGCAGCAGGTTACGAACTCGTGTTGCTGGAAAAATATGGTGAAAAAGCCAAGCTGCTGGAGGCTGTGAAAGATGCCAACGCTATCATTATCCGCAGTGACATCATTGATGCTGAAGTGCTGGATGCCGCCAAGGAACTGAAGATTGTGGTGCGTGCCGGTGCCGGTTATGACAATGTGGACCTGGAAGCAGCTACTGCCCACAATGTATGTGTAATGAATACTCCGGGACAGAACTCCAATGCTGTGGCCGAGTTGGCTTTCGGCTTGATGGTGATGGCTGTCCGTAATATGTATAACGGTACTTCCGGTACGGAACTGATGGGCAAGAAACTGGGTATCCACGCTTATGGTAACGTGGGGCGCAACGTAGCCCGTATTGCCAAAGGCTTCGGTATGGAGATTTATGCGTTCGACGCTTTCTGCCCGAAAGAAGTAATCGAGAAGGATGGAGTGAAGGCTGTGGGTTCTGCTGAAGAGCTTTACTCTACTTGCGATGTCGTTTCCCTGCATATTCCTGCAACTGCCGAAACGAAGAATTCCATCAATTATGCATTGGTGAACAAGATGCCGAAAGGTGGACTGCTGGTGAACACAGCCCGTAAGGAAGTCATCAATGAAGCCGAGCTTATCCAGCTGATGGAAGAGCGTACCGACTTGAAATACATGACCGACATTATGCCTGCTGCCAATGAAACATTTGCAGCCAAGTTTGCCGGACGTTATTTCTCTACACCGAAAAAGATGGGTGCCCAGACTGCCGAAGCCAATATCAACGCAGGTATTGCCGCTGCCAAGCAGATTGTAGGCTTCCTGAAAGACGGTTGCGAGAAGTTCCGCGTAAACAGGAAATGAGATGAATAGTAAGACTACCTATAAATGTTCAGTTCTTTATTTAGCAATAGGTGCTGGTATATTTTCATTAAGTAGTATATTCAGAAATGAATTGTCAGATTTCGCCCTCGGTTTTTGCGAGGGCGTATCTATTGTACTGATATTAGGTAGTGCAATTTATCTGGTAAGATATTTCGTGAAAAAGAAACCTCAATAATCCATATAAAACACTCTCTTATGGCTATAATTAAACCCTTTAAAGGGATTCGTCCCCCTCAGGATTTGGTGGAACAAGTAGCGTCCCGTCCTTACGACGTATTGAATTCTGCAGAAGCACGTGCAGAAGCGGAAGGTAATGAAAAATCCCTATATCATATTATCAAGCCGGAAATAGATTTTCCCGTCGGTACGGATGAGCATGACGAACGTGTTTATCAGAAAGCTGCAGAGAACTTCCGTATGTTCCAGGAGAAAGGCTGGCTGGTGCAGGACGATAAAGAAAACTATTACGTCTATGCCCAGACCATGAACGGCAAGACACAGTACGGTCTTGTTGTCGGTGCCTATGTTCCCGATTATATGAACGGCGTTATCAAGAAGCACGAGTTGACTCGTCGTGATAAAGAGGAGGACCGTATGAAGCATGTCCGCGTGAACAATGCCAACATTGAGCCCGTATTCTTTGCCTATCCCGATAACGCTGCGCTGGATGCCGTCATTTCCCGTTATACAGTCGGGAAACCGGTATACGACTTTATCGCTCCGGGTGATGGTTTCGGTCATACCTTTTGGATTATAGACAAGCAGGAGGACATTGATGCCATAACCCAGGAGTTTGCCCAAATGCCCGCCCTCTACATTGCCGATGGGCATCATCGCAGCGCCGCTGCCGCTTTGGTGGGTGCGGAGAAAGCCAAGCAAAATCCCAATCACCGTGGTGACGAAGAGTACAACTACTTCATGGCTGTGTGCTTCCCTGCCAACCAGTTGACTATTATTGACTATAACCGGGTGGTGAAGGACTTGAACGGCATGACTCCCGAAGAGTTTCTGGCTGCTGTGGGCAAGAATTTCATCGTGGAGGAGAAAGGTGAGGACATCTATAAGCCGTCCGAACTGCATAACTTCTCCCTCTATTTGAACGGAAAGTGGTACAGCCTTACTGCCAAACCGGGTACTTATAATGATAACGACCCCATTGGAGTACTGGATGTAACCATCTCCTCCAATCTGATACTGGATGAAGTGCTCGGCATCAAAGACCTTCGTTCCGACAAGCGTATTGACTTTGTAGGCGGCATCCGTGGTCTGGGAGAGTTGAAGAAGCGGGTGGACAGTGGTGAGATGAAAGTGGCATTGGCCCTCTATCCCGTTTCCATGAAGCAGCTGATGGACATCGCCGATACGGGCAACATCATGCCTCCCAAGACAACTTGGTTTGAGCCGAAGTTGCGTTCGGGACTGGTGATTCATAAACTGGACTAAATGAATTGATATAAACTGAAACGGGGATGTCTTCCACTAAAAGACATCCCCGTTTTTCGTTCAGAACTCTGGAAGCTTAGGAGTGTGATGTTTGAAATACAGTTTTCTCATCCACCGGTCAAACAGGATGAAAAGCGGAATGGTCAGAATCAGTAGGAGATAAAAGCAAGGAATCTGGATACTTTCTGACTGTGGGAGGGTGGTGGGCGTAAAGGCTTCCCGGATGCTGTCTCCGAAGTACAGAACCAATCCTGTCCCACTGACACCTATCAAGAAGATAGCAGCGGCAATAGTTGCAAGCAGAATTCTTCTTTCTGATTTCTTCTCGCGCAGACGTATGGCTTCTTCTACCTTCTGCATGGTGCGGTAGGTAAAATTGGACGGCAGGCGGAAAGTAGTCTGTTCTCTTACCGCCTTTTTCAATCCTCTATCTTTTAGTTCTTCGTTCATACTTTTTCTTGTTTCATTAACACATAAATCTTTTTACGTATACGGTGTAGCTTCACTTTTGCGTTGCTTTCCGTCAGTCCCAGGATGAGAGCGACCTCATTCAATGTTTTTTCTTCATAATAGAACAGGCTTATCAGTGCCTGTTCCTCGGAATCGAGTTGCTCCATGGCTCTGTTCAATTTGGCAATTTGCTCTTCCCCTTCATCATTTAAGGCTTCATCTACTTGTGTATCGGATATGTTGGCAAGCAGTGTATCATCCATGACAAAGGTATCAAATTTCTTTTTCCGTGCACTCGAGATGGCCGTATTATATGCAATCGAATAAATCCACGTCGAAAAAGAACTGGTGCCCTTGAAAGACGAGAGATGCTGGAAGGCTTTCAGGAAGACATCTTGGGTCAGTTCTTCGGCATCTTCCTGGTTGGAGACGATACGGGCCACCAGGATGAATACCTGCTGGCCGTATGTGTTGAGAAAATGCTCGTAAAGAGCAGTCTCTCCCCTCAAGATGCGCTGGATGATATGTCTCTCGTCGTCTTTCATTTTGTCTGTTAGACGCAAGTTTGTTTGGTTGGTTACAGATTTTCGGAAGAAAAAATATTTTTCCGGAAAAGTGTAACCTCATGTAAACTGCCGCGTCTAAAGGGTACAAAGAAACGAAATTACTAATTTAAATTGAAACGAATATGATGGATTTTATTATGGTGCCTGCGGTGATGACAATCATTACTTTAGGAGTTTACAAATTGTTTGAGCTGTTTGTTTGTAAGAAGGAAAGAATCATGCTGATTGAGAAGATGGACGAGCGGGGACTACTCCCTCAGATGGATACGCCTAAATTACGTGGAAGTAGCTTTTCGTTCTCTGCCCTGAAAATAGGATGTCTGTTGGCTGGTATGGGACTTGGGTTATTGCTGGGTTATCTTATCTGCTATGCGACGATTCCCAATTACTTTACTGCGGACAGAGACTGGATGTATAGGGAGACTGTTTCCCTTATTTATGGGGCTTGTGTGCTGGGTGTTGGTGGAATCGGACTGATAGTGGCTTTTATTACAGAACTAAAACTGAACAAGAAGTAAGGTTATTATGTAGAAAATGCCGACCTTTGCTGAAAAATTAAGAGTATGCAATGAAGGTATTGATTCTTAACGGTAGTCCTCGTCGTCATGGCAACATGTCGAAAATGTTGGAGCTGATGAAGCAGGAACTTGAAGGCTGCGGAGTTGGAACAGTTTATATAGACGTTCCACAGTTGCAGGTACATCCCTGCATCGGTTGCATGAAGTGTCGCAGTTCATTGAAGTGTTGTCTGCCCGAGGATGGGGCACAGAGAGTGTTGCAGTCTATGAAAGAAGCCGATGCAGTGATAATCGGTGCTCCTTGCTATTGGGGAAACATGCCGGGAGAAGTGAAAGTGCTTTTCGACCGTATGGTTTACGGTATGATGGGGGAGAACTCCTGGGGAATGCCCCTTCCGCTTCATAAGGGCAAGAAAGCGATTGTGGTAAGCACTTGTACTACCCCTTATCCTTTCAATATTCTCTATAATCAGACGCACGGTGTGGTGAAAGCTTTCAGGGAGATTCTGAAATGGAGTGGTTTCAAGATTGTGAAAACCATTGAGAGGGGAGGTACTAAGAAGCATCCTGAGCTGACGGAAAAGGATATGCGGAACTGCAAGAAAGCAGTGCACAAATTATTGTAAAGTATTGAAAAAGTCAATATGGGTAGAAAAGAAGAATATAAATTGCAGAACGAACAGTTTCTGGAACAGTTGCGTACGGCAGAAGGAATCAAGGAATTGCCTTGCGGCATACTTTATCGGGTATTGGAGGAAGGCAGAGACGGTCCGACACCACGTCTCAACAGTGTAGTATCTGTGCATTATAAAGGCACGCTTATTAATGGGCGTGAGTTCGATAATTCGTGGAAACGGAATTGTCCGGAGGCTTTTCGTCTGAATGAAGTGATTGAGGGCTGGCAGATTGCCTTGCTACGAATGCATCCCGGAAGTCGTTGGATTGTATATATCCCTTACACCATGGGATACGGTACACGTACCAGTGGACCCATTCCGGCGTATTCCACACTGATATTTGAAGTGGAATTACTAAATATCTCGTGACACTGCTGAACAATTTGCTTTTTTATCTTGTTCTCATATAAGAATTTAGAAAAACTCAATAGGTATGAATATAGATAAGAAAGCAGGGCATATTGACCCGAAAGTAGCATTGTCCCAGGCAGAACATGAAAAGGGAACAGTACCCGGACAACAGATTGGCCTTTACGGTAATGCAGACAAGAGAGATGTTCGTCAGGTCGTAAAGATTCTGAATCCTGACAAAAACAGTATGGAGAGCAGAGGTTAACCCTCTGCTTTTTTTATTACATGCCTCTTTCTTCGTCGAGTCCAGATGATTTGTTGGAGGGTTTTGTATCTTTGTACCCGGAAATGAAACTCTTAAAAACAAAAGCAGGATGCTACGGAAAGGAGACCTCACTCAAGGAGGCATAACCGGTACTTTATTACATTTTACCCTACCCATGATGGTAGGGTCTTTTTTGCAGCAATGCTACAACATTGCAGATACGCTCATTGTAGGCCAATGCATTGGTGCAGGGGCGTTGGCGGCGGTCGGTTCGGCATACACACTGATGGTTTTCCTGATATCCGTTTTGCTGGGACTGGCGATGGGCAGTGGCACTGTGTTCTCTTTACATTATGGTGCCGGAAACCATGTAGCACTGCGTCGTAGCATATTCAGTTCGTTTGTACTGATAGGTATCGTGACACTGATACTGAATGTAGTCGTTTTTATCTGGCTCGATCCTATTCTCCGGCTGTTGCAGGTTCCGCAGGACATATACGGCATGATGCGCAGCTATTTGTGGATAATCTTCTGCGGTATAGTTTTCACCTTTATCTATAACTTCTACGCATCTCTGCTGCGTGCAGTAGGGGATTCTGTCACTCCGATTTGGTTTCTGGCAGTTTCTGTCGTTCTGAATATAGCGCTCGACTTGTTTTTTATCCTACAACTGGATTGGGGGATTCAGGGTGCGGCTTCGGCCACTGTCCTTGCTCAAGGAGTAGCTGCTCTGGGCATCATCATTTATACTTACAGAAGGCGTCCGGAACTGCGATGGCATCATGAAGACATGTGTTTTGACCGTACTTGCTTGAAGGAAATAGCTTCCTTCTCTACACTGACTTGCGTCCAACAGTCGGTGATGAATCTGGGAATCCTGATGGTACAGGGACTTGTCAACAGCTTTGGAACAGCGGTAATGGCAGCTTTTGCGGCAGCTGTGAAGATTGACTCTTTCGCCTATATGCCCGTGCAGGAATTTGGGAACGCCTTTTCCACCTTTATTGCACAGAACTTCGGGGCCGGACGTTACGACCGTATCCACCGGGGTGTTCGCAGTGCATTTGTCACAGCGGTTGTTTTCTCACTCCTCGTGTCCGTGCTGGTTTTCGTGTTTGCCGAGCCACTGATGCTTATCTTTGTCCGTCCGGACGAGACGGAGATTATTGCGGTGGGAGTGGCGTACCTACGCATCGAAGGTGCTTTCTACTGTGGCATCGGCATCTTGTTTTTGCTGTACGGATACTACCGGGCCATCCGTATGCCGGGCATGTCTGTTGTGCTGACCGTGCTGTCGCTGGGCACCCGTGTAGTTCTTTCTTACTGGTTTGCTTCGATACCTGAGATTGGGGTGACAGGCATCTGGTGGTCTATCCCCATCGGCTGGCTGATTGCCGATGTAGTTGGTATCTGGTGCTATCGGTATGTTAAAGGAGTTAGAGGGAGTTAAAAGAAAATCCGGCAAATTTGCTCCACTGTCCTTCGGATATTTTCTTGAGCAAATTCAGGCTGCATGGCCTGCTCCAAAGAGACGGGAGAGGGGGTAATGGAGAATACGCCCCGGAATCCGGCTGCATTCAGTATCCCGGCATCCTCTATCGCTCCTGCCAGCAGGATGACGGGAATATGTTGCCTTCTTGCTTCCTGCAAGATGCCCGAAGGCACTTTTCCCATAAGAGTCTGCCGGTCCGATTTCCCTTCTCCAGTGATGATGAGGTCGGCATCCTTAATCTTTTCTGCAAAGTCCAGAGTTTCCAAAAAAAGCTCTATGCCGGGTTTCAACTGTGCATCCAGAAATGCGTGGAGACCGCCCCCCATACCGCCTGCCGCACCGGCACCGGGATGCAAGGATACGTCTTTGCCGGTAGTGCGGAATATGACGTCCGAAAGATGCTGCATAGCAACATCCAGTTCCTTCACCATATCCGCGTCTGCTCCTTTTTGGGGAGCGAATACGTGGGCTGCTCCATTGGGACCGAAGAAAGGATTGCGTACATCACACGCCGCCGTGAAACATGCCTTTTTCAGTGCGGGATGGGCAGAAGAGCTGTCTATGGAGCTGATTGCCGATAGAAGGGCACCGCATAGGGCGATGCCTTTTTTCATGCTTCCCACTTCGTGTCCTTCTTTATCGAAGAAACGGAATCCCAATGCTTGCAGCATTCCCAGACCGGCATCGTTCGTGGCGCTCCCTCCAAGTCCGATGACGAAACGGAGGCATCCCCGTTCCAGGGCATCGCGTATCAGTTCGCCCGTTCCGAAGGTGGTGGTTTTCATCGGATTCCTTTTGTCGGCAGGAACCAGAGGCAGTCCGCTGATGGCGGCCATCTCTATGAATGCGGTATTGCCGTCTCCGGAGATGCCGTAACTGGCATCGCACGGTTGCATCAACGGGTCGTGGGCACGGACGGTGATACGTTTTCCGTTACTGGCTGCAAGCAGGACGTCGAGCATGCCTTCTCCACCGTCGGCCACGGGGAGCACGATGGTCCGGCATTCGGGACATGCGGCATGTACCCCTTGGGCGGCAGCTTCTCCGGCTTCTGCCGAGGTGAGACATCCTTTGAAGGAATCGATGGCAATCACTATCTTTTGAGGCTTCATTTTAAATAACTGGTAGTCTATTTTCTGGAGGATCGATCCAGCCTGCAGATACATGTTCTTAGGTTGCGGATATCTGTTTTAAGTGCGAAAATAAAGCTTATTTTCAATACTTACAATGTTTAGTTCAAATAGTTTGAAATTTTCTTCAGATGATTTGGAAGTCCTTTGTTAAATGTTAGAGAGGATAATTTGACGTTTTTGTCATGTCTATTTTCGTAGGAAAAAAAGTTAGATAAAATAAACTATCGATACTTATATTCTTTGGTGCGTAAAATTCTTAAAAAGAAGAGCGAGTAATAGTAGAAAATAATATAGTTTCACTGAAAAATATCTATTTTTGCGGTAGATATACTTTTATGAAGGTTTTCGATAGGTATATTTTCATATGAATTGTCTCAAAAGTGAGTAATATTAGTTTAATGGTCGATAGGTTTATAAAAATAATAATTTATGCTATATCATTATACATCATTAGCAACATTTGCGTTGATTTTGACAACAAAGTCTATTAAGTTTAATCGCTTGGATTTAGTAGATGATCCGGATGAGAGTTTGTTTGGCTATGGGGATAGCGACATGAAATTGAATTCATCTTCGTTTGTTTCGTGTTGGACAGAGGATAAAGTAGAGAATATTGCTCTATGGAAAATGTATACAGACTTGAAAGGAGTGAGAATCGGGCTTGACAAGGATATGTTTGTTGTATATAAAATTAATGATAAAACTTCTTTTCTTAAAGAAAGATTCTATCGTGATGGACATTTAGCAGTAAGTAGTGATATGAATAATACAGAACCTTGTAATGTAAAGTATGATTTAAAAGATGATAATGATGCTGTTAAATGTTATAAAGAATATGCTGTTTCTTGTAAGAACGGTGACATTTTGCTTCATACTAATGAAATAGGGATTCATAAAAAGAAGTATTGGGATTTTCAAAAAGAGGCACGTTTCATAATAAGGGGAATGTCTGTTAATGAAAAAGGAGCTATTATAGATAGACCTCTTGAAAGAGAATCTTTTTATATACCGTTAAAATGGGAAGCTATGAAAAAAATGCAAGTTGTTTTAGGACCTAAAGCAGGAGAAGGTGAAAGAGCTATAGTTGATGCTTTGCTCTATAAAATTTTTCAAGATGATCATGATATTGATGTAAAAAAGAGTGTTGTAAGGATTAGATAATGATAGAATTTTACCTAAGTTTGTAAATGACATTTGGCTAAAATAAAATTTGAATAACCAAGAGATAGAGGTTTTACAGAGAATTTTCAAAGAACGTCAGTCAACATCCAAAGTGTTTGTACATTCTAAGAGCATTTGGAAAAAGTGATGTTGACATATGTGTTATTGTGATGGCGAAAGTGTTCTAGTCTCTTACAAAAGGCTTTCATCAAAGGATTGTTTGGTTATAAGGAAGTAATGTCCACTTCTATGACAACTATATTGGAGGAAATTAAGTGTGGCTTGCAAGTTACTAAAGCTACTCTCAAAATTATTGCTGTAAGTACTGGTGAATCGGAATTGACATATGATATGCGTGAGCAAGAAAAATATGAGAATCTGTTGGCACATATTTATTGATATTTCACTCTTTTTTATCTTCTTGATGGAGTAGAGTTTTTTGTTCCAATGGATGAAGTCCGGCAGATTAAAAGTTGCGGAGAAGTTGTCAGAGCTACATGACGAACTACGTACATGTAATGATTTTAGTAGTCCAAGTGAACTTCGCAATTTGAATATTTTTATCACTTGTCTGTTCTTTTGCTTTTTTACCGAAGACATAGGCTTTTTTGTGCATGACTAATTCACTGGTGTAAGGACATAACAGCGTAAAAATCTCTTTTCTTATTTCTACCACTTTTGATTTTGCATTATCTTTGCAGCATGAGCGAAGATACGTATAAAACCATCGTTGCCCCTTCCGAGGGCATTTACACTGAAAAGCGCAGCAAGTTCATTGCTATTGCCCTGCCGGTGCGTACAGTAGAGGAGGTGAAGGCGCATCTGGAAACTTACCAGAAGAAATACTACGACGCCCGCCACGTGTGTTACGCCTACATGTTGGGCCATGAGCGGAAGGACTTCCGTGCCAACGACAACGGCGAGCCATCGGGTACGGCAGGCAAGCCGATTCTGGGACAAATCAATTCCAACGAACTGACGGATATTCTCGTCATCGTAGTGCGCTACTTCGGCGGTATCAAGTTGGGTACGAGTGGACTGATTGTAGCTTATAAGGCTGCTGCCGCCGAAGCCATTGCCGCTGCCACCATCATTGAAAAGACGGTAGATGAGGAGGTGACTTTCCTCTTCGAATACCCCTTCATGAACGATGTGATGCGAGTAGTGAAGGAGGAGGAGCCGGAAATCCTGGAACAGTCGTATGATATGGACTGCCGCATGACGCTCCGTATCCGCCAGTCCATGATGCCGAAGTTGCGGGCACGGTTGGAGAAAGTAGAAACATTGAGGTTTGAATAATACAACAAATGGGATAAGAGCCCCTTTCAATAGGGAAGTTGTTCGTTTCCTTTAACGGAACAAGTTGTTTTGTCCTTCGGAACAGACTGTTTTCTTTGCGGAAACGGCATCACTCCTTATGAAAGGCTGACTCCCCCCTTTAAACAAAAGAAAGTTTATGGCATTTAGTGCAACAAAAAGAGAACTGGGTGAGCTCTACACCTTCTTTCGCCTGCTGGCGGATGGAGCCGTGTCATTGGGCACACCGAAAGCTGAAAAAGACGAAACCCTGCGCTGGCCCGTTGCCTTGATACAGAGGGAAGAGCATGACGGTACGCGCCGTTACTATATCGAAGCGCAGGAAGTGCGCATTGTCAGCGGAACTACCGGGAAGGACGGTTCGTTTGTTCCGGGCGAGAAGGAGGAACTGCGTTTCCCCCGCGAAGACTTTGGTGATGCGGCAGAGTTGGTTCTGCATCTGTTGAAGAACGTTTCGGGCGAGGAAGTGGAAGTATCCGAAGGTTTGGAAGCCTTTTTGGATGCTGTCAACATCTTCGACCTGGAAGCAAAGACGGAGGACCGTACCGACTTCTCCGTTGCCTTCTGGCATCCCGAAGCACCTCTGACGGGCTTCAATGTCCGTTGTCGTCTCGCCCCGATGAATCCGTTGCTGGACGGAGGGCGCACGGCGAATCTGAAGCTGGAGCAAAGCGGTGTCAAGTTTGCCGTGCCCACGGTGAACAAGGTGAATGCCCTGCCGGAATCTCCTACGGAAGTGGCAGAACGCATGATGATGATTGAGCGACTGGGCGGCGTGCTGAAGTATGCCGACGTTGCCGACCGCGTGTTCCGCTGCAACTTGCTGATGATAGACCTCCACTTCCCCCGCATGCTTGCCGAGATGGTGCGCTTGATGCACTTGGACGGTATCACCCGCATCAGCGAATTGACGGAGCGCATCAAGGAGATGAATCCGTTGAAGATAAAGGACGAGTTGATAAACAAGCACCGCTTCTACGAGTTCAAGATGAAGCAGTTCCTGCTGGCACTTGCCCTCGGCATGCGCCCTGCCAAAATTTATAACGGTACGGACTCTGCCGTCGAAGGCATCTTCCTGACGGACGGCAGCGGGCAGGTACTTTGCTACCACAAATCCCGTCCACAGGTCTTTGCAGATTTCCTCTATCAGAATACGCGTTTGGAGAAAGGTGCCGTAGAGAAAGATAAATACGGCTTCTTGGAGCGCGAGAACGGCGTCTGGTACTTCAAGTTGAATGTAAAGATTGGGCTGGTGAAACGGTGAAACAGCCCCACTGAACACGTACTGATGTGCATTATCAACTATCAATTCTCAAATAAACAAATGAACGAGACATTACAAACCATCAAGGCACGCCGCAGCGTCCGTGCCTATACGGAACAGCAAGTTTCCGCAGAAGATTTGAACCTTATCCTTGAGGCGGCTACCTATGCTCCCAGTGGTATGCATTTGGAGACGTGGCACTTTACCGCCATCCAGAATAAGGAGGTGCTGGAAGAGCTGAACGATAAAATCAAAGGTGCCTTTGCCAAGAGTGACGACCTCCATACACGGGAGCGTGGACACAGCCAGACTTATTGTTGCTACTATCATGCCCCCACGTTGGTCATTGTCTCCAATGAGCCGGACAAGTGGTGGGCCGGTATGGATTGTGCCTGCGCCTTGGAGAACATTTTCCTTGCAGCCAAGTCCCTCGGCATCGGTTCCTGCTGGATTAACCAGTTGGGGCAGACCTGCGACGACCCCGATGTCCGCGCTTTCTTGACAAAGCTGGGTGTACCCGAGAGCCATAAGGTATATGGCTGCGCAGCCCTGGGATATGCTCCCGCCGATGCTCCGGTGAAGAAGAAAAAGGTGAAGGAAGGTACGGTGACCATCATCCGCTAAACAGAGATACCCGCAGGAGAGGTGGCGGTTAGGTAATTAATCATACATGAAGCAAAATAACGTATAATTCTGCCACTCTCCGTTGGGCTTCCTCTTCACAGAGGAAATGGGTTATCGCTGCATATTGATGATGCCGCTGTCCGTATCACTGTTGTTCAGCCCCTTGTTACCTGCCTTGTGCTTGCGTCCGAACTCGAATGTATAGCCCACGCGCAGCACGACCATCTGTCCCGTTTCCCTGACGAATGTCTCGGAACGGAAAGGAGCCACTTCACTGATTCTTTCTTTTCCCACTTTATAGTTATTGGTGAAAGGAAACATAATACCGATTCCCGCCTGAAGGTTCTGCCGGGTGTACATTGCCATGAATGCTGTCTGGTTTTCGTTCTTTTTAATGGTTTCGCCGAAGAAATTGTTCTGCACTTTCCGGAACTGCCCGAGCAGCGAGAAGCCTTTATATTGCACTTGCGCCATCACGCTGTAATAGAATTCATCGTACATATGGCTATAGTTCAGGCCTTCCGACCAACTGCGCGTATATCCTCCCGAAGCATAAAGCGTCAGGAAATCTTTCAGTCCGAACAGTGTAGCGCCATTTATGCCGGCCATCAGTTCCGTATTCAGGCTTTGGAACGACCGCTGGTTTTCATCCTTCAGTATCAGTTTGCCGTCCTCCACGAAGATGCTTTCCATGATGGGATTGTCATAATACTGGTGGCGTACGCTCAGATTGGCATTGAACTGCTTCTTCGAATAGCTGTAAGACAAGGAGTTCGTGAACTGTTGATACGTTTTCAGCAACGGGTTTCCGCGGACTATCTGTATCGTGTCCATCGCCTGCTCCACATCAGTCAGCGAGCCGAGCGACGGTATGGCAGGACTGATGTTGAACCGGTAGCGCAGGAATCCCGCCTTCTTCAGATTATAGCTCAACCGCACGGTGGGCGTGAAGGTATAGTAAGCATGGTCTTCCTCACTTTCCTTGAACCAGGCACGTGTCATTCCTACACTGCCCGCATAGCTGAAGTCCTTTACCTTGCCCTGCACCTCGAAGAAAGCGGATGTCTGCGACTGGTCCATCTTCGAAGTGGTAGGGTTGGAACCTTTATACTCATTCTCTGTCCGCATCTGATAGTGGCGGGCACCGCCGCTCAGCTTCACCTCCTTGAAGTTCTTTTCATAGATGGCTTCGCCAATGACGGAGCGCTTGTCACCGTCCACCAATGTCTGGATGTCCGCCAGCGGTGCGTTCTCGTCTTTGTACTCCTTGTATTTCCGGTTGTTCTTGGTATGGATGAGCGTTCCCGTTACATTCACCTGGATGCTCTGCTGATGGGGCAGGGTATGCTGGAAGTAAAGGTCGAGTGCCGGAGAGTAGCTGGATGTGTGGTTGTTGACGTATGAATAGATGGACTCCGTGCTGCCCACTGCCCACATCTTGTTCAGTTCATTCTGGTAGGGGGCATTGCTGAGGTTGTTACGGAAGATGGCATTGAATACATATTTGTCCGCTTTCGTCAGATTGTACGTCAGATTCAGGTTGTTGATGAAGCTCAGGGAGGGAGACTCGTCTTCGATGCCTTCCTTGATGCGGTCGATGGTGCGGTCGCCCAGATAGAAGGTTTCGTGGGATTCGAGGCGGCTGTGATACTTGCCGTTCTTGTTGAAGTAGTCGATGCCCCATTCGGAGTTCTTGTAATTGAACTTCGCGCTCAGGAAATTCTCTCCCCATAGGGTGTGGGGCGAATCGGAGAGCTGGAAGTTCACGACACCGCCCGTTTCGCGGCGGCGCAGGATAATGTTGACCACGGCGCCCAGCTCATCGTCTCCGTACTGCTTGCCGGGGTCTTCGATGAACTCCACACGCAGTACGTCTTTGGCTCTGACAGCCGCTATCTCCTTGTCTGTCACTTTAATGCCGTTGATACGGGTTTGTACGGACCCGCCACCGCTGACGCTCATGCTGTTGCTCAGATTGTCCACTTGCAGACGGGCAATGCCGAGATTGTTCAGCAGGTCGTAGGCACCGAACGAGCGTTTCAGCTGGCTTTCGGAAGGCAGGATGATTTGCCGGTCTACCCGTTGCAGCACATTGCTGGCGGATACCGTCACTTCACCGAGGCTCACGGCATCTTCCTGCAACTGTACATCGCCCAGGTCGAGGCTTTTATTCAGTTTCAGCAGTATGTTTTCACTTTGGAGGCCGATGAAGGAGATGGAAAGGCGGTAATCGCCTGCCTTGATTTTATGGAGGGCGAACTTGCCTTGTGCATCCGAGGTTACTCCGGTCACCAAAGTAGAGTCTATGGTCCATAATGACACATTGGCGGCTATAACTGCTTCTTGCGAGGCGTCCGTGACGCGTCCTTTGATGGAGAGGCTCTGTGCCTGCGTACGGAGTACGGAGAGGGCAAGCAATAGTAAAAAAAGTTGGTTTTTCATAATTATTTGTATTAGTCTGTTGCTGTTGGATAGGGATGTAAAAGTCACTCTTCCCGTTAAGGGAAGATGCTGAAGCTTGTATGTCAGTTGTTTATACTTTCCTCGTCTGTCCGATGAAAGTCAGGAATGCATGAAGGAATAAATCTCGTACATCAGTGTCGAAACTTTGACAATCGTAAGTCCGAAGAGGAGTCCGAAGGTAATCCATAATGCAGTCTTTGCGTATCTCTTCATGAACCGTCTTTTTTAAGTTTGTTATATCGTTCTGTTATTTCTTCTATACTGATGCCGAGCAGCTCCATGCTGCGGAACATGTTGGCAAGCTGGTTTTCAAAAAACTCTTTCTTCTGTATTCGCATCACTTTCTTCACCGCATCTTTGGAGAGGTAGAACCCCATTCCCCGTTCCGGGTAGATGATGCCCTCTGCCTGGAGGTATTCATAGGCCTTCAACACGGTACGCGAGTTCACTGCCAGTTGTGTGGAGAGCTCCCTCACGGATACCACCCGCTCTTCTGCCCGCCATTCGCGGGTGAGAATCTTGCTGAAACAGAAATCTACAATCTGCTGGTATATCGGTTTGTTGGTCTTGAAGTCCATAGGCTACAGTTGTTTTTCTTTGAGCAGGAAGTAGCTCGATACCCATGAACCGAGCAGCACACTGATGGGAGCCGCATAATTGCAGAAAGTCACGATGGCTTGTGCACCGGCCGACAACGGATAGTTGGTGTTGGGCCATGTGGCAATGTTGTCTATCCAGTATCCGTCCGCTCTGGCTTCGGGCATGAGGGAGGCCACAAAAGTTACAATTCCTATGCAGACGGCAATGGAGCCTACAAAGATGGTGAAACTTTTCAGCAGGACTTGCCGACTGAAGGCGAAGTAGCCGATGAAGGCGGAAGCATGCAGGATTGCATTGGTCAGTATCTGGGTGTTGTGTATCCGGAACATCGTGATGTGCGTTGCGAAATATTGCAGGAACTCGCTGCCGCTTAAGGACAGCAGACCTTTGAGGCAGGCTATCAGCAGACTGCAGAATAGGGGAAGCAGCAGCAGGTATTTTATCCAGATATGCAGGAACTTCTCGAATGCCGATGTCGGCAGCAGTATATCGAGAGTGGAGCTGCGTTTGCTGAATTTTGTTTCCAGCAGGCAGGGGGCCATGAGGATAAACCATAGTATGTAGCGGGAGAATTCGGTGGCAGAGGTATGTTTGCCGTAATAACTTCCACCGCGGTTTATGTCGTAGAGGATGCATAGGATGCAGATGAACGATACGACGGCTGCCGACCAAAGCAGGTGCCTGCCGGTCTCATTCCTTTTATATTGTTCCAGTAGCAGGAAGCGTTTCAGATTAAAAGTTGCGTTCATAGTTCTGTTTGTATGATGGATTTTCATTGAAACATGCTCTGTATCTTTTCCGGTTGTTGCAACACCGCTTTATACAGCAGCTCGATGTCCGGTGTGTTCTCTTCTCCGTCCTCGTTGGGGAGAATGGAGAAATGGCCTGCCAAGTCTTGTTCGCTGTAGATGCTTTCTGCCGGCAGAATGTCCGTACGGGCAAAGAGAAGCCGGTTACTGATTTCGTCCAGCGAACGGTTCAGTAATATTTCGCCTTTGCCAAGGATGACGAGATGGTCCAGCAGATTCTCGAAGTCGTGCGCCTGATGGGTGGAGATGAGCAGCGTGCTTTCATCGTCCATGCTGCGGCTGATGATACGTTTCAAGGCTTGGCGGGAGGTGATGTCTAGCCCGTTTGTCGGTTCGTCGAGCAGGATGTATGGAGTATGCAGGGCAAAGGCGTATGCCAGCATTGCCTTCTTCTGTTGTCCGTAGGAGACGGAAGAGAGTTTTTGTTTCCGGTTGATTTTCAGCTCTTCCAGGTTCAGCTCGAATTCTTCCTGATTGAAATGTGGATAGAATACGGAATGGCGTGCAGCGAAGCTGACGATACTCTCGGTTGGCATCTGCATCTCTTCGGGCAGGAAGAAGTAACGGGCCAACCCTTCGGGCTGTCTCTCCGCCGTGTTTCTTCCGTCTATGCTGCACTTTCCGTTTTTGGGGAAGAGTAGTCCGCAGATGAGATGCATCAGCGTCGTTTTGCCTACGCCGTTTTCTCCCAGAAGTCCATATATGCCGTTTCCTATTTCCAAAGATATGTTGTTGAAAATAAGTGGATTGGACTTGTAACCGTAGCTCGTATTCTCTATCGTTATCATAATTTTATTAGTGTTGCACTAATGTACAACACTGCAAACGTAGGGTAAGTTATGGAGAAAAGCAAGGGGGAGAGATACTTATTAACTTCTTTTAGCGGTTGTGCGCTTGTCGTTTGCTTACAGCATCTTCACCAGTATGTCCCATACAGCCACCATGTGGCAGGCTGAACCGCCCAATACAAAGAAATGGAAAACCGAATGCATGTACCGTGCCTTGCGCAAGGAGTAGAAGGCGGCTCCCGTGATGTAGCATACCCCCTCGGCAATAATCCAGTAGCAGGCTGTGGGGGAGAGGGCGAAAAGCTGCTTGAATACTACCAGTACGGACAGCCCCATCAGGATGTAACACACTGTTTCCACGTAACTGTGCTCCTCCATCTTGCGGAAGCTGACAACAGTGCCGATGATGGCGCATAGCCAGACGAAGCCGAAAAGTTCCCATCCCCAACCGCCGTCCTCTCTCAATGCAATGAGCGTGATGGGGGAGTAACTGCCTGCAATGTGCCAATAGATGGCCGCATGGTCCCAATGCCGCAAGCGCCGTTTCCACGGATTATGATGTTTCAGGGAGTGGTAGAGTGTGGAGGCAAGATATGAACCGCCCATGCCGAACAGATAGAGCCATACGCCGCATGCTGCCCAAAGATTCTGCGCCTGGTAGCATTTTATCAGGAATAGTGTACTTACAATTACTCCCATGGCAATGCCGATGCCATGGGAGATGGAATTGATGGTTTCTTCTTTTTTACTATAAAATAGTCCGTTACGCTTTCTTTTCATCAGTCGAAGCATCCATAGCATGTGGGCAACAGTTTACGGTCTCCCAACGTGTTGTCTACGCGTGCCACGTTCACCCAGAACTTGTTTTCGCGCACGCTTTCTATCGGGTAGGCTGCCTTTTGGCGGGTATAGCTGTGCTCCCATGTGTCGGCTACCACTTCGTATTCGGGATGCGGGGCATTCACCAGCACGTTGTCCGTCTTGTCGACTTCGCCGTTCTTCACCTCTTGAATCTCGTCCCAGATGGTCAGCATCACGTGGACAAAGTTGTCGAGTTCGGCAAGGCTTTCGCTCTCCGTCGGTTCAATCATCAGTGTGCCGTGTACCGGGAAGGAGAGGGTAGGGGCATGATATCCATAATCCATCAGGCGCTTGGCGATGTCGTTTTCGCTGATGCCCGTCTCTTCGTGCACCTTACGGCATTCCAATATCATTTCGTGTCCTACGAAGCCGGTAGCACCGCGGTAAACGATGCCGTATGTATCCTTGAGGCAGGCTGCCAGGTAGTTGGCGCTGAGGATGGCTATCTTTGTGGCCCGTGTCAGCCCTTCTGTTCCCATCATGCGGATATAGCCGTAAGTAATGGGGAGGATACCTGCACTGCCGAAAGGAGCTCCGGACACCTGGTTGGCGGCATTGCCGAACAATTTGTGTCCCGGAAGGAACGGAACCAGATGCTCTGCCACGCAGATGGGACCTACGCCCGGTCCGCCGCCACCGTGAGGAGAGGCGAACGTTTTGTGCAGATTCAAATGGCAGACATCCGCACCGATAAAGCCGGGATTCGTCAAGCCTACTTGGGCATTCATATTGGCACCGTCCATATATACTTGCGCACCGCAGGCGTGTATAATGTGGCAGATTTCCACAATTTCCGTTTCAAAGATACCGTGTGTGGAAGGGTAGGTAATCATTAGGGCGGCGAGGTCCACCTTGTTTTCTTCCGCTTTGGCACGCAGGTCAGCCATATCCACATTGCCTTGTGCGTCGCAGGCGCAGGTCACGGTGGTAAAGCCTGCCTGGATGGCAGATGCAGGGTTGGTGCCGTGTGCGGATGCCGGTATCAGTATTTTGTTGCGGTGCCCTTGTCCTATGCTTTCCAGATAGGCGCGGATGACGCGGAGTCCTGCATATTCGCCTGCCGCACCGGAGTTGGGTTGCAGGCTGACACCGGCAAAGCCGGTAATTATCTTCAGCTCTTCACTGAGGTTGCTTATCAGTTCGCGGTAACCTTCGGCCTGGTCTTCGGGCACCAGGGGATGCATGTTCATGAATTCCGGACGGCTGAGCGGCAGCATCTCTGCGGCAGCGTTCAGCTTCATGGTGCACGAGCCGAGGGAAATCATGGAGTGTGCCAGTGAGATGTCCTTGCGGTCGAGACGCTTGATGTAGCGCATCATCTCCGTTTCCGTATGGTATTTGTTGAATACTTCATGTGTCAGATAGGTGCTTTGGCGTTTCATCTCCGCGCTGATGCTGCTTGCCATGGGTACGTCGCTTGCCTTTTCCCAATCCCTTCCGGCGGCAATGGCAAAGATGGAGAGCAGTACGTTGACGGCAGTGATGTCCGTAGTCTCATCGATGCTCATACCTACGTCCCCATTCTTGAAATAACGCAGGTTCACTTCCTTGCTCAAGGCGATGGTACGTATCTGCTGTGCCGAAATGGTGTCGGGCAGTGCAAAGCGGAGCGTGTCGAAATATTGTGCATTGACCTGCTTGTACCCCAGTTTGTTGATACTTTCTTCCAGAAATACGGCAATGCTGTGGATGCGTTCTGCAATGGTGCGGATGCCTTCCGGACCGTGATATACGGCATAGAAGCCAGCCATCGTGGCAAGCAGTGCTTGTGCGGTACAGATGTTGGAAGTCGCCTTTTCACGCTTGATGTGCTGCTCGCGGGTTTGCAGCGCCATGCGGTAGCACAGCTTGCCGTATTTGTCTTTCGACCAGCCGATGATGCGTCCCGGCATATTGCGCTTGTACTCGTCGCGGGTGGCAAAGTAGGCTGCCGACGGCCCGCCGTAGAACATCGGTGTACCGAGCCGTTGTGTGGTTCCGAAGACGATGTCAGCCCCCCATTCTCCCGGAGGGGTGAGCAGGGCGAGGCTCAGAATGTCGGCGGCAACGGCCACTTTGCAGTTGGCCGCATGGGCTTTTTCCACGAAGGCGCGATAATCTTCCACGTTGCCGGCGGCGTTGGGATATTGCAGTACGCAGGCGAAGATGTCCGGCGTGAATTCCATTTCATGGTATTTTCCTATACGCAGCTCGATACCTTGCGGAATGGCGCGGGTAGTCATTACCGCCAGTGTCTGCGGGAAGACGGCTTCGTCTACAAATACCACGTTGGCACCCGATTTCTGCATGTCGCGCGGACGCAGGGCGTACATCATCGTCACGGCTTCGGCTGCGGCAGTCGCTTCGTCCAGCAGGGAGCAGTTGGCAAGGGGCATGCCGGTGAGGTCACATACGGCAGTCTGGAAGTTCATTAGGGCTTCCAGGCGTCCTTGTGAGACTTCGGTCTGATAGGGGGTATAGGAAGTGTACCAAACGGGGTTCTCGAATACATTCCGTTGGATAACGGCAGGAGTGATGGTATTGTACCATCCCATACCGATATAGGTTGTGTAAAGTTTGTTTTTGGCAGCCAGTCCTGCAATGTGCTGTCCGAATTCGTACTCCGTCATTGTCTTGGGCAGAGCCAGCGGTTCTTTCAGGCGGATGTTGGCAGGAATGGTTTTATCAATCAGCTCGTCCAGGCTTTTCACTCCTATTTTTTGGAGCATCTTCTCCTCGTCTTTTTCGCTGATGCCGATGTGGCGGTAGGCCAATAGGTCGTTTTTCATGGCTGTAATGATTTAAAAGTTTGCTGTATATTTACCGGAAGAACGGATTCTCCGCTTTTTCTATTCCTATGGTAGTCGGTGCTCCGTGTCCGGGATAGACAATCGTGTCGTTGGGCAGGATGAACAGACGGCTGCAAATATGCTCTATCAGTTCGTCGAAGTTGCCGCCGGCAAGGTCGGCACGGCCGATGCTGCCTTGAAACAGCACATCCCCCGAGAACATGCAGTGGTCTGTCGCGCAATAGTACACCAGGCTGCCCGGCGAGTGTCCCGGCACATGGATGGCTTCCAGTTCCGTATTGCCGAAGGTGATGATGTCTCCATCGTGCAGATAAGTGCCCAGGGGCACGGGGGCTTCCTGCAGTTGGAAGCCGAACATGCGGCTTTGTTTCGGCGCTTCGTCAATCCAGAACTCATCGGCCTGGTTGGCTTCGGCCTTCAGACCGAACTCTTTCAGCATGAAAGGATTGCCGAAGATATGGTCCAGATGCAGATGGGTATTCAGCAGATGTTTCACATTCAGCCCATTCTTGATGATGAAGTTTTTCAAGGCCTGCTTTTCTTCCTCATAAAAACAGCCCGGGTCAATGACGACCGCTTCATTGGTTTCGTCCCAAAGCACATAACAGTTCTCCGGGAACATATTAAATTCGAATCTCTTTATTTTCATATTATGTATTTAGATTTATCCCCCTACATATACTACTTTCTTTGTCTCGAAGAACTCCTCTTCAAAGAACTCCTTCAAGTCCCACAACGTGGTCTTGTTCTTGACGGGCATGGTTTCATTTCCCAATTCGCCCCCCTTGAGGCAAATCAGTCCGTTGGGCAATGCATTCTGCTGTTTGGAGGAGATGTTCTTGCGGATAATCTTCAGTAGGTCTGTCAGTGGCATCACGGCACGGCTCACCACAAAGTCGAACTTCCCTTTTTCCTCTTCTGCGCGGGCATGACGGAAGGTGACGTTTTTCAGCCCGATGCTGTTGGCTATTTCGGAGGCTACGCGTACTTTCTTTCCGATGCTGTCCACCAGATGGAAGTGTACTTCGGGGAAAAGGATGGCAAGCGGGATTCCCGGAAAGCCTCCTCCCGTGCCGAGGTCCATAATCTGTGTCCCCGGCCTGAAGCGGATTACCTTGGCTATGCCCAGAGAATGCAGCACATGGTGTTCGTACAAGTTCTCTATATCTTTGCGTGAAATGACATTAATCTTAGAGTTCCAGTCCAGATAGAGGTCGTAGAGTGCGGCAAACTGCCGTTTCTGTTCTTCCGTCAGGTCCGGGAAATATTTGAGTATTAAATCCATTGTGAATTTTATATTGATAGACAATTGATTACAGTTCCTATTCGCCGTCTGTTTTTATAGCGCTGCTTAATACAATGAATTTACCGTTCATCAGAGGGGCTATGTCCTCATAAGACAACGTGATTTTGGTTGCTCCCATTACGTATGGGGCAATTTCATATACATTATAATAGAAGGTGATTCCCGTTGGGTCCAGGTAGAAATTCTCGATGGGCTCCAGATCGCCGGTGGTGGCGTAGCCCATGTCCTCCAGCTCTTGGCGGGTGCTGACGTTGTTGTCTGCCATCAGCTGTTTCCAAAGCAAGTCGGTCAGCGTTTCCTTATAGTCGCCTTCAAAGAGGTCGTCCAGGCGGATGGGGCTTAGGGTCTTTAGGTCGAGGTTGAGGAAGGTGGACATATAGATGCCGTGTGCGCCGCCGGTATATTCGTTGTAATCTATACGGTAGGTCAGTACCAAGGTATTGCACAACTGCACATGGCTTTCGATTCCTTTATAATAGGAATACCAGGCTCCTATGCTTTCTTCGTCCTCCTTGTCCTGCTCATCCTTTTTGTACATAGGCTCCAGGTCATTGCGGTAGTCGCCGACATATTTCTCCGTATATTTCTTGACAGCTTCTTCGGGTGTCATCGCCATGTACTTGTCGCCGAAGCAGGCGGAGAGGAAGAAGGCGTTCAGACTGTCTTTCAGCCTCACGTCGGATGACTGGCTGGCGTAGGCAACGTTGAGGATGAGGTTGCAGGCCGGCTTGGCTGTGTCTCCGAAGAGATGTACGGTTTCGTTTACTTGTATACTGTCGAACTCCAACGCATATGCGTTTTTGTTCACGGTGTTACCGCAGGAAAAGAAAAAGCCGCTTGCCGCAAGCAGAAGGACAAGTAGGCTGACAGTTTGCTTTTTCATATTGAATTTCGTTTATAAATCAACATATCAATCAAAAAACTTTATCGACAAATATAGAACTTATTAACGAACTGCACACATAAAAAAGGAAAAATTAATTCCGGCAAACGGTTAAAACTTTCTATCTTTGCAGCGCTTATGAAGGAACTCCGTTACATACTGGCTGTACTCTTTTCCTCCCTTATCATTATAAGCGGAGTGGGGATTTCTGTAGTTCAGTATTGCTGTGCCGGATGCGAGACGACGCAAAGCTGCTGCACTTCCGGCTGTTCCAAATGCCATAATACACATCGTGCCTCACGGCAAACATGCAAGGATACCGGCTGTACAGCCGTCTACTACAAGGTGGATTTCGTGAAGCATGCACACGAGTCTGTTTCGTTCGTGCCATTCCTTACACTGTTTTGCGAGCAACTGCCGCTGTTTGATCACTCCTCGCCGCAGGTGGCTTGTACTCCGAGAGTTGTTTCAGGAGCACCGCCATATGTCGTCGGCTCGCGTCATTATCTGGCGCTCTATTCCACGCTTCTCATTTAGTGTTGTTTTATACGGGGCAATGACCTGGATTGCCCGGAGGGAACTGTTTGTTTTTTAATCACTTCTTTAAGTATAAAACAGAAATGAAATATAGTTTGATAGCCATTCTTCTGTTCTCTTTCACCGCCTTGCAGGCGCAGGTAAAGGGAACGGTAAAGGATAATTTGGGCGACCCGATTGCGGGTGCCAACCTCTTCTGGCAGGGAACCACCCAAGGTACCACCACTTCGGCGGACGGTACTTTCTCCTTGTCCAAACCCAATGACAAGCATATGCTTGTAGTCAGCTTTATCGGTTTTGAGAACGATACGATACACGTCAGTAACCGCAATGAGACGCTCGACATTGTCTTGCGCGAAGGGGTGGAACTGAGCGAGGTGAATGTGGTCAGCCGTAAGTTGGGCACCATGAAGCTGCGCAACAGTGTGATGAATGAAGATATGATAAGCAGCGCCGAGTTGAGTCGTGCCGCCTGCTGTAACCTGGGAGAGAGTTTTGTGACCAATCCCTCGGTGGACGTCACCTACTCTGACGCCGCCACCGGTGCCAAGCAAATCAAGCTTCTCGGCTTGTCCGGTACGTATGTGCAGATGATGACGGAGAATATCCCCAACTACCGCGGCTCTGCCGCCCCCTACGGACTGGGTTATGTACCCGGGCCATGGATGCAGAGTATTCAGGTGAGCAAGGGCAGTTCGTCCGTGAAGAACGGCTATGAGGCCATCACGGGACAAATCAATGTGGAATTCAAGAAACCCCAGTTGCCCGAGGCCGATTGGTTTTCCGCCAATCTCTTTGCCAGCAGTACCAACCGTTATGAAGCCAATGCCGATGCCACGGTGAAACTCTCCAAACGCTGGAGCACCTCTTTGCTGGCGCATTACGAGAATGAGACCAAAGCTCACGACAGCAACGACGACGGCTTTGCCGACATCCCCCGCGTGGAGCAGTACAACCTCTGGAACCGCTGGGCATACATGGGCGACCGCTACGTTTTCCAAGCAGGCATCAAAGTGCTTACGGAAGACCGCAACAGCGGACAAGTCGGTCATGGCAAAATGCCTCTGACAGACCCTTATAAGATAAGTATAGGCACCGACCGCTACGAAGCTTTCACCAAGAACGCCTATATATTCAACAAGGAGAAGAACACTAACCTGGCATTGATCCTTTCCGGCTCCCTGCACAAGCAGGATGCCTTGTACGGACGGAAAATCTACGATGTGGACCAGCACAACGCTTATGCCTCCTTGCTGTTCGAGACGGAACTGACCAAGCGTCAAAGCCTTTCTGCCGGACTGAGCTTCAACTATGACTCCTACGACCAGCACTACCGCCTGGACAATGACGCCGCACAGCCTTTGACGAAGAAATTCACCAAAGAAGCCGTCCCCGGCGCCTACGTGCAGTACACCTACAACTGGGACGATAAACTGGTGCTGATGGGTGGCATCCGCGGCGACCATAGCAGCGAGTACGGCTATTTCGTCACCCCGCGTTTCCATGTGAAGTACAATCCCAACGAGTATGTACATTTCCGTCTTTCGGCAGGAAAAGGATACCGCACGAACCATGTGCTGGCCGAGAATAACTATCTGCTGGCAAGTAGCCGCCGGATAGACATCGCCAAACGTCTTGACCAGGATGAGGCCTGGAACTATGGCGCAAGCACTTCCGCCTATATTCCCTTGTTCGGCAAAACCTTGAACCTGAATGCGGAATACTATTACACGGATTTCAGCAAGCAGGTGGTGGTAGACATGGATACGGACCCGCATGCCGTTCTGTTTTACAACCTTCACGGCCGTTCCTATTCGCAGGTAGTGCAGGTGGAGGCAAGCTATCCGTTCTTCCCGGGTTTCACCTTTACCGCGGCTTACCGTTGGACGGATGCCAAGACGAATTACAACGGAGAGCTGATGGAGAAACCCCTTACCAGCAAATATAAAGGTTTGCTGACGGCTTCTTATCAGACACCTTTGGGATTGTGGCAGTTTGATGTGACTTTGCTACTGAACGGTGGCGGGCGCATGCCGGCTCCATACGAACTGACAGACGGCAACTGGTCGTGGGAAAGGCGCTATGGCGGCTTCGAGCAGTTGAGTGCCCAGGTGACGCGCTATTTCCGTCGCTGGTCTATATACGTCGGTGGCGAGAACCTGACAAACTTCAAGCAGAAAAACCCCATCATTGATGCTTCCAATCCCTGGGGAAGCAACTTTGACGCTACGATGGTGTGGGGACCCATGCATGGAGCAAAAGCCTATGTAGGTGTTCGTTTTAACTTGCCGAGAATATAATATTATTTATTAAATCAATAGCGAAACAATGAAAACAAGAAGATTTTTAATGACTTTGGCAGTTGTACTCTTCTGTGCATCTGCCGCAATGGCAAAAGACATCCGTACAGCCGTGTTCAAGGTGGCACAGATGAAGTGTGAGAACTGTGTAAGGAAGATAAACAATAACATCCGTTTTGAGAAGGGACTGAAGGACTTCAACACAGACCTGAAGACAAAGACGGTAACCATCACGTATGATGCCGACAAGACCAATGTGGAAAAGTTGAAAGAAGGTTTCCAAAAGTTCCATTATGAAGCGGAGTTTGTCAAGGAAACCAAGCAGGACGATAAGAAGTAATTGAACAAACTGCTCATTTCGGTTGTTGCTTTATTAAAGCGGAACAACAACCATCTAAAAAATAAATCGAATGAGCAATATAATTACTAAGGCACATCCCGTGCCGGATATGCACAGCACGGGATTGCGCGTCGTCGGTGCATGGCTTTTTGCCATCGTGCTGATACTGTTTTCTACAGTCTTTGTGCATGTACCCTATACCCGTGAAATACAGATGGTACTGGCAATTCCGGTACTGCTGTTTTTCGGCGCTCCTTTTTATGCCGGTGCCTGGAAGGGAACCCGGTCGGGCCGCAACAATATAGACCGTCTGGTGGCACTTACCACCTCTGTGGCTTTTCTGTTCAGTGTGTTCAATACTTTCTTCCCGGATTATTGGCTGGGCATCGGGCTGGAACCGCATGTCTATTATGGGGTTGCCGCCGTCATCATCGCTTTTTCCCTGACCGGCGAGTTTATGGAGGAACGTGCCCGGAGAACTGTGTCGGCGGCTATCCGCCGGTTGGGAGGCTGGCAGCATAACGCAGCCCGCGTACTGCCGGAGAAGCAACGCATTGACGACCGTGTTGCCGAGCTTTTTGTCCCGGTCATTCTCATCATTTCCCTGCTGACCTTTTTTATATGGGTGTTCTTCGGAGGCATAGATGTAGTGTCACACGGTCTGTTTGCCGCTTTGTCCGTATTGGTGGTGGCTTGTCCGTGTGTGGTAGGGCTGGCCACTCCAGTAGCTTTGGCGGCGGGCCTCAATAAAGCTGCCCGCAATCATATCCTAATTAGGGACACTTCCGCTTTAGAGCAGATGCGCAATGTGGATGTGGTGGTATTCGACAAGACCGGGACCCTGACAGAAGGACATCCTACGGTAATAGGCTGGCTGTGGGCGCAAGGGCAGGAGGAGCATTATAAAGATGTACTGCTTGCTGCCGAGTCTACTTCGGACCATCCTCTGGCAGAAGCAATCGTTACGGCCCTGGAAGGGGAGGAGCAGGTTATCCCTGCCCACCTGGACGGTTTTGAAAACATTACCGGAAAAGGTGTCAGAGTGGCCTATCAGGGTGCGGAATATTGGGTAGGAAGCCATAAACTGCTGAAAGATTATCAAGCCAATTTGTCGGATATCCTGGCCGATATGCTGACACAATATGAATCGGATGGAAACAGTATTGTCTACTTTGGGCGTGAGAACGATTTACTTGCCGTTATTGCCATCAAGGACCAGTTGCGGGTGACTTCTATGGAAGCTATCCGGGAACTGCGTATCCAGGACATCGAGATATGCATGCTTACGGGAGACGGTGAGCGTACAGCTTCTTCCGTGGCCGGCAGTTTGGGTATCATGCGTTTTGTGGCCGATGCCATGCCCGATGACAAAGAGGATTTCATCCATAAGCTGCAGCTTCAGGGTAAAACGGTCGCCATGGTAGGTGATGGCGTGAACGATGCGCAAGCCTTGAGCTGTGCTGATGTAAGCATTGCCATGGGAAAGGGGACCGATACGTTGATGGACACCGCCATGATTACTCTCAGGACTTCAGACCTGCTGCTGTTGCCCAAAGTTTTCCGGTTGTCTCGCCAGACTGTGAGCCTCATGTACCGGAATCTGTTCTGGGCTTTCATCTATAATACAGTGGGTATCTTTGTCGCGGCCGGAGTACTCTATCCCGTCTATGACATCCTGCTGAGTCCTGCGCTGGCAGGTGCTGCCATGGCTCTTTCCTGTGTATCCGTGGCTTTGAGCAGCCTTCGTCTGAGTTCCAGGTTCTGACGGCTGTATTCTCAGCTGTTCCTATACTCCAGCGGACTCATGCCCATGTGCCTCTTGAAGTATTTTCCAAAGAAAGAAGCACTGGGGAAGTTTAGGGAATAGGCAATCTCCTGAATGGTCATATTGGTTGATTTCAGCTTGGCTTTCACGTCTACGATGACGACGTGGGCGATGATGTCCAATACATTTCTGCCGGTCACCTGCCTCACGGTGGTGCTGAGGTGTTGCAGGGAGATGCCCAGTTTGTCGGCATAGAATTGCGCGCGGCGTTCGCGGGTATAGTTTTCGATGACGAGCTGCACCAGTTCGCGGCATATTTCCTCTTTCCGGCTCTTATTCCCTTTTTGCATCTGCGGACGGTGGCAATACATTCTGTCTATGCCGCTGAGGAGCATGTTCAATGTGCTTTGAGCCATTTTTGTATCGGGAGGATAGGGACCGGTCGTGATGCGTGCCCATAGGGCAAAATAGTCCTTGAAGTAGGAGGCGACGGTAGGGTTGACAGCCAGTACCGGATACTCCAGTATGTTGGAGAAAGAGCTCAATGTAGACTGGATGAGGTTGACTCCATTGAGGCAATGGGAAGAAAACCCCACGAATCCCAGGCACACTTTTTCCTTTTGTTCGTAAAACTGTATGATAGTTCCGGGAAGCAGGGTAATAAAATCCCCTTGCTTGATTTCCGTATCCATCAGATTGATGGATACCGTGATGGAACCTTCTATGCATAGTGCAAAGATGCATGCTTTCAGGCGGCACGACTGTTTGTATATGTTTAGAATGTCTTCCGTTACTTCAGTCCATGCAATCATGTCTACTGGCAGGTCGACTTGAGGAAATTCCATACGCTTTGTCGTTTAGAGTTTGCACAAAGGTAATTCTTTTCCGGGAAAAAGTAACGGAAGACATTCTGTTTTTAAAATGAAATGTTCTTTTTTTAAAATGTAACGTCCATCTTTACGACGAAAGTACGTGGCGCGCCCACTGCCATGGGACGATAGCTGTACTCCTTGTTCAGCAGGTTGTTTATCATGAACTGGAAAGCTACTTCCTTGGTGGCTTTCACCCCGAAGCGCATGTCCACTGTGGCATAGTCCGTATTATGCTTTTTCCAATAGGATGCCAGGGTTTCCCCGTTGGACGAGCCGAAGAGGATGCCGCGCACGTAGTCCAGCAGGTCAGGTTCACTTTTGCTGCGTTCGTCCAGCATAATATAGTCCACGGCAAGTATCTTGCTTTTCCAGTTTACGTTGGCACCTATGTTGATGCGTTTCCACTGAAAGTCCAGCGTGGCCTTGAAACTGTGTTTCGGACGATATTTCAAGTACTTGCCGTCATTGCTTTTCTCCTTCATCTGAAGCGGGTCGGTATAGGTGTTCTCCAGGGCATTGCGTTTCTTGTAGTCGGCATCCCTCGGTTCGGTATATACATATCCCAGGTTATAGAGCAGCTTGGCGTTTTTGTTGAAGGTGTACATGCCGTTGGTACTGATTTCCATTCCATAAATCTGTGCTTTGGACACGTTGTGGAACTGTGCCCCGATGCCGAAACCCTTGCCGTCCTTCAGCATTTGTATGGCGTCTGTAACGCTGTTTATCATGCTCAGGTCCGCATTGTTGAATAGGCCGAACTGGAATTCCACCATATCCTTGTATTGGGTATAGAAAGCGGCGACATCTGCAAATCCTTGTAGATTGCCTGCCTTGTACCCTTGCTTGAATCCCAGCTCGGCATTGAATCCTTTTTCCGGCTGTACGTTGTAGTTGGGATATACACCTACACCTCCGATGTCTTTGCGAAGGTATTTCTCGGTGATGGAGGGATTACGGTAACCCTGGCCGAAGCTGGCACGCAGGAAGCTGTAATCGGCTAGCTGGTAGTTCAGCCCGGCACGGAACACGGGGCGGAAAGGAATCTTGCTCCCGAAAACCTTTGTGTCGGCTTCCCGGTAGTGCTTGTCTATCCGGTAGTATTCGGCACGTACACCGGCCGATACGCTGAGGCGGTCCCAGAAGCGCTGGTCGTATTGCATATAGGCGGCAACATTGTCACTTTGATGTACTTCTTCCGTTTCGCCGGAGAAGGTGCGGATATGTTCGTAAGTCAGACCCGTGGTGATTTGTGCGCCGCCGTCCCATTTCTTGTTGAACTGATAGTCCAGATAATAGTCGTAATTCTTGTCCGTCCGTGTTGGTGATTGATTGCGCTTCGGATTGAGTACACCGGATAGCCAGGGAACCAGGTCGCTGGGTAGTTTCCCTTCAAGCAGTCCTCCCATGTCAGACGGCAGGCCGTTGCTCATTACCCAGGAGATGAGGTCGCAATAGTCGGCAGTGGTGGCATTGGGGAATATGTTGTCCAGAGAGCCGAAGACACCGTCCATCAAATCACTCAGCTTGTCGCTTCCCAGCCATTTGATAACTCCGGTCATCAGTGGCTGGAGGGCTGTGTAGTCTCCATTGGCAATGTTCTGGATGACTTGTGCGTCGGTGCCCATGTTGCCCAGAATATCCGTAATGGAGGCGGATTGTGTAGGGCGTACCACATTGTCCGCACTGTAGTAGAAACGGCCCTTTACTTTGTGTGAAGTACCTCTTTCAGGATTGGTGAAGTTGAAGAAAGGGTCAATGCGGAAGTTGTTGGACTCACGTCCCATATTAGTAAAGGGAGAGGGGCGGTAGGCCTCGCCGGGCGAGCGCCAGATGAAGAAATCCCCGTACTTGTTGGAAAGGAAATCCACGTTGAAACCGTAGTTCATCAGTTTCATACCCATATCCGGCTGATAGTAGGTGAGGTTTCCGTTGATGTGGAAACGTTTGTTGTAACCTTGTTGGCGGTAGCCCTCGTCGGTAAAGAGATTCAGTCCGCCGCTGACGTCAAAGTTACCGATGCGGCGGGAGTGGGTGAGGTCGAAACCTTCGTAGAGCGGATTGCGTACACCGCTGAAAAGGCTGTTGCGCAACAAGGGCTTTACCGGATATTTGTCCTCTTTCCAGAAAGATTTGTCACTCCATTGGTAATCGCTGTTGTCGGGGTCGTCATAGATTCCTACATAGGCACTGAAACGGGTCTGAGGGGTCAGTCCCGGCCGTGCGGTGCGTATGTTGATGATGCCGTTCAGGGCCGACGAACCATAGAGCACGCTGGAGGCTCCTTTGATGACCTCTACCTGCTGCACATTTTCCAGAGGTACGCTGTTCCAGTTGATGACTCCGTTTTGGGGGCTGAGCACGCTCATCCCGTCTACCAGTACCAGGCTGCGGGCACCTACGCTGTAAGTCCAGCCGCCACCGCCTCGAATGCTGGGTTGCTTGTCGATGATATCCACCCCCGGAATGGTCTGCAGTGTCGAGGTGATGTCTGTGGGAGCCTGGCGGGCAATGTCACTGGCCTTTATCAAATCCATGGAGACCGTCACATCGCTCAGCTTCTGTTCAAACCGTCCGGCCGAGACCACGACATCTTCCAGCAGGTTGGTGCTTTCCTTCATGTACACGTCTTTCTGCATAATGTCTCCTTTGCTGATGACGATGGGCATTGGCACATCCTCATATCCCACGTAGCTGAATACCAAATCTACACCTCCCGCCGGCAGGTGTACTTCGTATGCACCGTTTATGTCGGTCACTACGCCTTGCGTGTCTTTCAGCTTGTAGGTGACCGATGCCCCTGCAAGCGGTTCATTGGTCGTTGCATCATATACGTGCCCCTTCAATATCTGTGCAGATATGGAAAAGCTGAACAGTAACGCTGCGAATAGCGTTATTAGAATTCTTTTTTTCATAAGTCTGTCTTTTTGTGAATAGTTATATCAGAATGTTTGCAAAGTACGTGAGATATTATCAGATTATCAAGGTGTATTTTTATGAATAGATGCTACATATTTAAGATAAATTCGGGGAGTGAATTCAAAAAAGTGCTATATTTGCTTGCATGAAACTGGAAATATCAGATTGGAACATGATTCCTTATGCCGGGGCATGGAGCCGGCAGACGGAATGGTTTGACGCACTTGTACACGCCAAGCAGGCAGGAGAGTGCTATGTCAATCATATTGTGCTCTGCGAGCATCCCCATGTCTATACATTGGGGCGTAGCGGGAAAGAAAGGAATATGCTGCTGGGAGAAGAACAACTGCGCAGGATAGGGGCTACGCTCTATCATATTGACCGTGGTGGAGACATTACGTATCATGGTCCGGGACAGTTGGTCTGTTATCCTATTCTGAACCTCGAGGACTTTTCTTTGGGGTTGAAGGAGTATGTGCATCTGCTGGAAGAGGCGGTAATTCGCGTTTGTGCTTCGTTTGGCATCGCTGCCGGACGCCTGGAGAAGGCAACGGGCGTATGGCTGGAGGGCGATACTCCCCGTGCCCGTAAGATTTGTGCCATCGGCGTGCGCAGCAGCCATTTTGTTACCATGCATGGGCTGGCACTGAATGTGAATACCGATTTACGTTATTTCAGCTATATCAATCCCTGCGGATTCATCGACAAGGGGGTCACTTCTTTGCAGAAAGAACTGGGACATGAAGTGCCGATGGAAGAGGTGAAGGAGTGTCTTTGCAAGGAGCTGGTAAATCTTTTGTCATGAACTATCTGGCACATGTATTCCTTTCCGGTCCGAACAGAAAAGTACAGTTGGGCAATTTTGTAGGCGATGCTGTAAAGGGAAGCTCCTATAAGAATTATCCGCCGGATATAGCCAAGGGTATTCAGCTTCACCGCGCTATTGACGACTATACCGACCGTCATCCGGCTGTCTGCGAGGTGGTACATAGGCTTCAACCTGAATTCGGACGCTATTCGGGGGTATTGCTGGATATTTATTTCGATTATTTGCTGGCTTCCCGTTTCGAGTCGTTCTCCGGAGTTTCCTTGAGGAGGTATACCCGGACTTTCTATCTTTCCCTCCTCATCAATTACCGCTATCTTCCGGTACGGTTCAAACGTTTCATCTGGCATTTTATCCTGACCGACCGTTTGCGGAAATACGCCACTCTGAACGGAATAAGAGAGTCTTTGAACATCATGGTGGAATATCATCATATTGATATATCCGTAGACAAGGCTATTCGTTACCTTGAAGAGCACGATGAGGAACTGTTTGCTGTGTTCCAGCCATTTTTTATTGAATTGCAGAGGTTTTGCACTGAATACCGGCATAATTATAAGGTACAGTTTTAAGGACGAAGAAGAAATTCATATCGTGTCGGCAAGGAATTAATTTCCTGCCGGCACGATATTTGTTTTTTGTATCACACGTTATTGATTTCCTGCATGACATGTTATTGATAGCTTGTGCCCTGTGGAATCAGCTTCCCGTACTCCGCTTCTCTCTTGCCAGTACCGAGATGATGTACCCTCCCTTGCTGTTCACCTTGCTCCAGTTCGTCCCATTGAATATTTTCCAGACGTAGTTTCCCAGCCTGCCGTAGTCCGATAACTTCAGTATCTTCCTGATTTCCTCCCGGTCGGTGATGTAGAGCTTTTCCAGATTCAGCATGAGGCATTCCAGGTTGTGCGTATTCCTGTTGTAGGCATATCCGGGAATGTCCAGATCAGGATTCCCCTGCGCTCCTCCGCTTTCCCCCGGGGGAGTAAGAGGGGGAAGTGCTTTACTTTCTTTTGCTTTACTTTCTTCTACTTTGCTTTGTTTGGAATTGCATGCATTTTCGGGGAAAATGTCTGCATCCTGCGTGCAATTTTCCCGTTTTTGCGTACAAGTCTCGTCCTTGTCCGGTTTATCTTCCTCCGTCTCTACCAGCAGATAGGGTAGGGTGGTGAGGTCCCTTTTTCTTCTTTTGGTGGCTTCCAGCCATATTTTCTGTATCTCGGTAGAGGTCAGCACCCCTTGCTCCTTATAGGTTTTGGGGTCGAAAAAGGCTTTCTCCACCAGGATGTCCACGATTCCCTGCATCTCCTGCTCGTTGATGTCCTTTCCCGCCTTGTTTGTGAACAGTGTGCATTGCTCCGCGTTCCATTTCAGGTAATATCCGTTTTCCTTGTGTATCTTGCACAGCAGTTTCATTACCGCCGCCGTTCCTTTCAGTTCGAACCTGGCTTCCACCAGTTCCACTGCTATCTCTTCGAATAGATTTACTTTGAGGGGGAAGTATAGCATTCCCCCGTACATCATGGCCATTGTTTTTAGTGTTTAATGATTAGTGATTAATGGTTAATGGTTAGCATATGGGGCTCCATTCGAGGAAGTTTTCCAGCTGGAAGGTTTTCCATGCCTGCAGTTCCACGTCCCAAAAGGCTATGGTGCTTGTCACTCTTGTGATGTCATAATCTCTTCTGAAGTCTGCCTTGTAGGGCAGTAAGGTGGCTTTCGCCAGCCTGAATGTCCCGTCCTGCTTGTGGTAGGCTATGAGTGCGTGTCCGTATTGCATGTGGTCTATCAGGCTTTCTATCCGTCGGGCCATCCATGTGGCGCATGTTTCCGTGTAGTTCTTTTCCAGCATGATACGTATTTTCCATAGGTTTCTCAGTGCTTCGTGAAGTGAAGCGTTCTTTGTCGACTTTCTCATCTTGTTGTCTTTAAAATTAATAATTGTATTAGTTTGGCAGGAGGTACGCTTGTATATAAAAAAAGATGCCGCATTCATTGAGAAAGCGGCATCTGTAGGTGGTGTGGCTTCATCCTTACCAAAGTGGCGGCAAAGATAAGTGGTTTATTCCTTAAGTTGTTTATATTTAATTATTGTCAATAAGTTTCGTGGTTTCTGCCCTTTTTTGTTTTATTCCCTATATCTCTCCTGCTACCTTCATTTCCCGCCACACTTCACCGAACTCTTGTATTATAGTGTTTTCTGACAGTCTTTTATAGTCTGGCGTTCTGAAGTCGAAATGTGAGTATGCCCATTGTGCCAATGCCTTGTTGCTTGTCGGCTTTTCTTCTATAAAGTATCTTGATTTTTTCCATAGGATGATGTCTTTAATGACTTCTTTCCTATATTGTGGCAGTATTCCTATAACCTCCCCGCTTGAGGGACGTCCTACTCCTGCTTTCGGAGCTGATATGCCGTGCTTTACATCCGTTTTAAGGGTGTCTCTTTTTGTTTTTTTTCCTTACTTTGGAGTGTCTTTTTTGCCTTCATTTTCTAATGTTTTTGGGTTAATAATTAAAATTACTGTAGTTTGTAAAATAAATGCAAAGGTATATCAAGTTTTTTGTTTTTGTGGAGTAAGGATGGAGATAAAAAGCTGGGTTTTATCTTTATGATGGGTTAATGCGTTGATATATAAATGGAAATGACTTTGATTTGGAAGTGTTTTTTAAACGTTCGTTTAATGGACGTCAAATTTCAGGAAATGAAATAGGGAATGAGTTAATAAAAGGGAATGGAAATTTTAAATATTAAATAAGATACTTAATATACTGAATTACTGTTGATTAAACTGGAATACAATGGGTTTTCCAAAATATTTTTATTAAACATTTTGAGGATATAAAAAACAGTCTTATCTTTGCGTCCATTAAACGAACGTTTAAAAAACGCTTTTTGTTTGTAATCCGTTCGTTTATAGTCTCTTACCAGAAGGTAATGACGAACTGCAAAAAAACTGTTGGCAAGAAGGGCACAATGCTTGCTGTATTTTACATAAGGTGCTCGCAAATGATTGAATACCAGGTGTATACCAAGGGTTCAAAGCCCCAGAGGAACACTCTTTTGTGAACAAAACAACGAAAATGGAAACGGATAACGAGGTTGAAGTTTGGCATGCCATGCGTGCCACATACCGCAGAGAGCTTGATGCGGTGCATCTTCTCGAGAAGGAGAACCTCGGCTGTTTTGTCCCCATGCAATATAAGGTAAGTATCCGTAAGGGTAAGAAAGTCCGTACTTTGGTTCCCGTCATCCGTAATCTGGTTTTTGTCCATGCACGTCCTTCCGACGTACAGCGTGTTAAGTCTCAAATTACTTATTTGCAATATATAACCGATACTCGCAGTGGTCAGAAGATAATTATTCCCGACCATGAGATGCAGCGCTTCATCGCCGTTGCCGGAACCTATAACGACCATTTGCTTTATTTCCAGCCCGAAGAGTTGAATCTGTCGAAGGGAACTAGAGTCCGTATTACGGGTGGTGACTTTGCAGGTCAGGAGGGTATTTTTCTGAAAGTAAAGGGGGCACGTGACCGCCGTGTGGTTATAGAGATACAAGGTGTCATTGCTCTTGCCATGGCCACCATCCATCCGAATCTTATAGAAGTGATCGGCTGAATTATAATTCATAATTTACAACTCATAGTTCACAATTCATAATTCAAAAAATGTCCTCCTCCCTTTTCGAAGAAGCAATTAATCTCCAGCGTGCTGCGCACGAACTGATGTATTTAGGTATGGACGGTAGTCCTATCTATAGTGATGACCTTTCCCGCCGTAACGGTGAGGTTTACCGCTTGACTGCGGCTTTGTATGGTTCCAGTGCCCGAGGTACTACTACGGAAGAACAGGCAAACGTCTGTCTTGCTCTCTTGATGGGGTATAACGCATCGTTCATTGACCATGGCGAGAAGCAGGATCACCTCCAGGAGATATTAAATCGTTGTTGGAATCTCCTTGATACCCTTCCCGCCTCGCTGTTGAAACTCCGTCTGCTTACTGCCTGTTATGGAGAAGTGTTCGATGAGCCCCTGGCCGACGAAGCCCGAAAGATTATTTCTTCCTGGGACTCCGCATCGCTCACTGCCGAACAGCAGGAAGCTGTCGAGGAATTCCGGAATGTAGTTAACAATCCCTATCCATGGGAATATCTTGAGGACTAAAACAGGTGAAAGTTTTCTCGAAAGGCAAAAAAAGAAATGGAGTGGAGAATGCAGGAGACACGGGAAAAGTTAAAGGCATATAGAGCTAAACATACAAGTGATATATTCATGTAATGAGTGAAAAGGATTCCACGCATTGTATTACGAAAAATAGCCTCCAGAGAAACGGATTATATGGCATTTCTGCCAATGAATATAGTAAAATAACTTATTATTTGATTAAAAATATAACTCAAAGTGGGTTATACCCCCTTTAGTAGATGCCCAATATCTATTGAATATCCGGGAAGCGTGGTACTAACTCTTTCATTACTACGCGAAGTAATAAATATAAATCACCTTTGGTTCCACCTTCCCGGATTAGTTTGATTTTTTCAGTGTGTGACATATAAGAATCTAACAAACATTAAATTATGCGTCGAATCTTATTTCTGATTTTATGTCTTTTTATTTTCTTCGGTTCTGCCTATGCCCAGCGCATGTCCGACGAGCAAGTGGTTGAATATGTGAAACAAGCACAGGCAGCCGGAAAATCTCAGAAGCAGATGACTGCCGAACTGTTGCGCCGTGGTGTGACCCGCGAACAGGTGCTCCGCATCAAGGATAAATATGAGAACTCGGGTGTTGCTGTCCCGGGTTCCGAAGCTCCCTCACAGATGCGCAAGCGTTCGGTTGCTGTGGGAGAATCCTACGAGGCTGCCGAACTGGATGACCAGAAAGCGGTTGTTGATGAGAGACTTGAAAGCCAGTCCGCCCCTGAGGCTGCCGGCATACAGATTTTCGGTCATAATCTGTTCCAGAACCGTAATCTCTCCTTTGAACCTAGTGTGAATCTGGCTACTCCGGCAAATTATCGGCTGGGGCCCGGCGACGAGGTGATCATAGATATCTGGGGAGCTTCCGAGAATACCATCCGCCAGACCATCAGTCCCGAGGGGAGTATCCAGGTGAAAGACCTCGGTCCCGTTTATCTGAACGGCATGACTGTTAAAGAAGCCAACGCTTATCTGCAACGGGAACTGTCCAAGATCTATTCCGGTATCGGAGGGGGGGATCCCAATTCACAGATCCGTCTGACTTTAGGCGATATACGTACCATTCAGATTCATATTATGGGTGAGGTCACGGTGCCGGGTACTTATACACTTTCGGCTTTTTCTACGGTTTTCCATGCCTTGTACCGTGCCGGTGGTGTGAATAATATCGGTAGCTTGCGTGATATCCGTCTGGTTCGTAACGGAGAGACGATAGAGCATTTGGACGTCTATGAGTTCATCATGCAGGGCAAGATGAATGACGATGTCCGTCTGCAGGAGGGCGATGTGATTATCGTGAGTCCCTACCAGTCGTTGGTCGAGATAGTAGGTAAGGTGAAACGTCCCATGTATTATGAAATGAAGCCTGCCGAGACGGTTGCTTCCTTACTGAAGTATGCGGGTGGCTTTATGGGAGATGCCTATAAGAAGGCTGTACGCATCATCCGTAAAAGCGGACGTGAACATCAAGTATATAATGTGGATGAGATGGACTATTCTGTATTCCGTTTAGACGACGGTGACTTAATGACGGTTGACGCCGTACTCGACCGTTTTGAGAACAAGGTTGAGGTCAGTGGTGCCGTCTATCGTCCGGGGCTTTATCAGTTGGACGGTGAGGTGAATACGGTGAAGCAGCTGATAAAGAAGGCTGAGGGACTCCGGGGAGATGCTTTCCTTGCCCGGGTCCTTCTGGACCGTGAGCGTGAAGATCTTACGCACGAAATGGTTGCCGTTGATCTGGAGGGTATCATGAACGGTACGGTTTCTGATATACCCCTTCAGAAGAACGACCATCTGTATGTTCCCGGTATCCATGACCTGAAGGAAAGCGAGACGGTCTCCATTTATGGTGAGGTGCTCAATCCCGGTACTTTCCTATACTCCGACAACTTAACGATAGAGGATATGATTGTCCAGGCGGGAGGTCTTACTGAGGCTGCCGCCACTACCTGTGTGAGCGTGACGCGCCGCATCAAGGATCCCAAGAGTACTGCCTACAGCAGCAAGCTTGCGGAGACATTCACCTTTGACATCAAGGACGGTCTTCTGACGGGTGCCGGTAGTTTCTACCTGCAACCTTTCGATGTAGTCCAAGTTCGTCGCAGTCCTGCCTACCAAGTTCAGCGCATGGTGACAATTGCGGGTGAGGTGCTTTTCAGCGGCAGCTATTCGTTGTTGAAAAAGAATGAACGTCTGAGTGATGTGATAGGTCGTGCAGGCGGAATTACTTCGGCGGCATATATAAAGGGGGGACGTTTGATTCGCAAACGCAATGATGAGGAACGTCGGCGTGAGACGGATGTGCTTCGCATGGCACAGAGCGGTGAAGGTTCCGATAGCATTGCAGTGAACAAGCTTGCTATCTCCGATACTTACACGGTAGGCGTTGACATGAAAAAGGCTCTGTCACATCCGGGTAGTGATTATGACATTGTCCTACGTGAGGGAGATATCGTGTATATTCCTGAATACATCAATACGGTGAAGATCAGTGGTTCTGTGATGTATCCCAATACAGTAACCTGGGAGGAAGGTGCCAAGCTGAAACATTATATCAATATGGCAGGTGGCTATGGCGAGAATGCGAAAAAGAAGAAGGCATACATCATTTATCTGAACGGTACGGTAGCCCTTGCTAAGAAGAGTGACAGTGATTTAATCCAGCCGGGTTGTGAGATTGTGGTTCCCACGAAGTCTGATAGGAAGCGTCTCCAACTTTCCGAGATTATGGGTATGAGCTCCATGACTGCAACGATTGCGGCGATGGTGGCTACATTGACTAATGCTTTTAAATAAGAAATAAGTGGAAGATATAAAAAGAAAGGATGCTGATATGAATGACGGACAACAGAATAAACATCCACAGGAAGAGGAGATTGATTTGCTTGAGCTTGCTTTGAAAGTCTGGGCAGAGCGCAGGTGGATATTGAAGTGTTGCGGCTATGCAGTGATTGTGGGGTTGGTGATTGCTTTCAGTATTCCCAAGGAATATACAACAAGTGTAATGATTGCTCCGGAAGCTTCTGATAATAAGGGAGGAAGCCTTTCCTCACTGGCAGGTTTGGCAGGCATTAGTCTGAATACATCTTCGGGATCTGATGCGATTTATCCTGATTTATATCCGGATATTGTGAGTTCCACTCCTTTTGTGACAGGGTTGTTTGATGTCCCAGTCCGGGATATGGATGGGGAGATAAACACCACACTTTATGGCTATATGGATGAATACCAACGTATGCCATGGTGGTCGTATATCATATCTGCCCCTTTTAAGGCTTTAAGTTGGACCATTTCTCTGTTTAAGGAATCAGAAGAAGAGGTGGATAAATTAGATCCTTTTCAGCTGACAAAAGAGCAGACTGATATTGTGAAAGCACTGAGTGATCATATAGGTGTTTCGGTAGATAAAAAGACCGGGGTTACTACAATTTCTGTCACGATGCAGGATCCCCGTATTTCAGCATGTCTGACAGATACTGTTGTAAATAGGTTGCAGTCTTACATTATTGATTATCGTACTAATAAAGCCCGTAAGGATTTTCATTTTCAAGAAAAGCTTTTTGAACGTAAGAAGAAAGAATATGAGATGGCGCAGGAGAATTATGCCAAGTTTGCCGATGCCAACAAAAATATCATTCTCCAGAGTTATCGTGCCGAACAAGTGCGTCTAGAAAATGAGATGAATCTTGCTTATCAAGTCTATACATCCGTTGCACAGCAATTGCAGATAGCAGAGGCAAAGGTGCAGGAGATAACCCCAGTTTATACAATTGTTGAGCCTGCTACTATTCCTGTAAAGGCGTCAAAACCGAGTAAGGGGATAATTTTGCTTGGAATCATCTTTCTGACGGGAGTAATTTGTGTGGGATGGGTTTTGTTTGGTCATGATTTGTTCAAAGGTTTATGTAAACCCTGAACACCATAAAAAATATTTAGGATGGTTTGATAGTAAAATAGCAAGAACAGAAAAAGTGTTTATATATGTTTTTTTACTATAATTAGAGTCCCAAAAATAGAAATTTGAAGAATTGCTTGGTAAGTCCTATCTGTGAAGTGATGTGTGGCAATAAGGGCTATGAAGGATTTCTTTAGGAAGTTTATATAGGTCTATAAAAAAGCTAAAATAAATTGTTTTCAATTGTTATCTTATGAAATTAAGTGGTATGGAAGTGATTGAGTGCTTACAATGCTTAAAAATAAGTTATTATAAATATATTTATGTTCAACACAAGCAGTTCTGTAAATAACAAACGAATAGCTAAGAACACCCTATTCCTGTATCTGAGGATGTTGGTGGTTATGGGCATAGGTCTATATACCGTCAGAGCTATCCTTCATTTGTTGGGTGTTGTTGACTATGGTATTTATAATGTTGTAGGAGGTGTAGTTGGAATGTTTGCGTTCCTCAATTCAACGCTGGCTACATCATCTCAAAGATATTTTTCTATTGAATTAGCGAAAGGAGATTTAGATAGACTCAATAAATGGTTCTGTTTAAACATATCTACTTTTTCTATTTTCATAGTTATCTTTGTTGCCATTGCTGAAACAGTAGGATTATGGTTCGTTAATACTCAGATGACTATACCTAAGGAGCGAATGTTTGCTGCCAATGTGGTTTATCAGTTATCTATCGTATCATTTTGCGTCAGTTTATTCTCAATACCCTATAATGCATTAATCATTGCTCATGAACGAATGAGTGCCTTTGCTTTTATAAGTATTATTGAAGCATTGACAAAACTAGCAATAGTCTTTATCCTATCTTTGGTATCATGGGACAGATTGATTGTGTATGGTATCCTTATGTTTTTTACATCGTGTGCTATGACTTCCTCGTATATTTTGTATAATAGAAGATATTTTCCTGAATCGAAGTTCCATCTTTATTGGAATAAGTCTGAATTTATTGAGATTATTGGCTTTTCTGGATGGCATTTTTGGGGAACCTTCTCTATGGTTATAAGGAGCCAGGGCATTAATATATTACTTAATTTGTTTTTTAATCCGGCAGTAAATGCGGCTAGGGCTGTAGCTTATCAGGTTTATCATGCAGTTGTTCAACTTTCCGAGAATTTCTTTGTGGCCGTAAAACCACAAATCTACAAGGCTTATGCTTCTGGAGATAACGAGGCTTTATTCAAATTGGTTTTACGAAGTTCTATACTAAGTTCTTTATTGGTTTCGATTCTGGTTTTTCCCATTTTGTCAAATACCCAGTATGTTTTGGGGCTGTGGCTTGAAGATCTGCCCGAATACACTGTAATTTTTACTCAATTGGTTCTCATAAATGGTCTGATAGATTCTACTAATGGTCCATTAGCAGTATCTGTTCTTGCTACTGGAAAGATCCGTAACTATGAATTATTGGTTGCAACGACTATAATGATGAATCTTCCAATATCGTATGTCGCATTGAAATTAGGTGTAGCACCTCAAGCTACAATGATAGTGTCAATCTGCATATCTATAGTTACTACGTTTAACAGGGCGTTTATTATGTGCAAAAAGCTAAATGTTTTTTTAGGTAGATATGTGGTTACATTTCTTAGATTGGTTCTGGCTGCTGTTATAATAGGACTGATATCCTATATGACGGTTTATGACAAGTCCGAAACTTTATGGCAGTTTATATGGCAGTCTATGTTTATTTTCCTTCTGACAGCTGTGGTCTATGCAATTATAGCGTTTGACAAAAACGATGTTAAGCTTGGCATACAATATATTAAGCAAAATCTGAAATGAAGATATATACGCTCACCTTTGTGATTTATAATTATGGTTCTATTTTGCAGGCTTTTGCTTTGCAGTCTAGATTAAGGGATTTTAATAGCGAGCCCATTGTATTATTTCCCGTTCGTAAACCAAGATGGTATTTGCTGAGAAAGTTCCCTCAGCTTATTACTTTATTGTCAATATTGAAACCTAGAAAAAACTATAGTTTATATCAGCGGTTTAAGTTAAAGCTTGACAATCGGAAGTTTGTTGAAAAGCGAAGAAAGATTGATGTTTTTAAGGCCAAGAACTTGTCCATTATGCCTGTGCCCAATATTGTTGAATTCAATAGTTCTGTCAAACCAGAGGATGTCTTTCTTGCGGGAAGCGATCAGATATGGAATACTTTGGATGGAAATTTATCTCCGTGGTATTCATTTCAATGGGTAAAAGGTGATAATAAAAAATACAGTTATGCTGCCAGTATTGGTCAGTCTGAAATAAGTGAACATCAGAAGAATGAATATATTTCCGGGCTTTCGCATCTTAATGTGCTATCGCTTAGAGAAGTTCAGGCTACGAACATATTTAAGTCTCTATTCCCAGGAAAGGTACGACAGGATTTAGATCCAACTTTGCTCTACGATAATATTTTTTGGAGAAAACACGAATCCCCAAGGCTTATATCTGAGCCCTATATTTTTGTCTATATGCTGAGACCTGACATGAATGTGATAAACTTGGCTAAAAGAGTTGCGGCTGAGAAGCATTGCAGGGTGATATATACAGGTGTCTTAGCGTCTGATTTCGATGGTGTGACCACGGTATGTGATGCGGGTATAGAAGATTTCCTCTCTTATATAGATAATGCTGAAGTAGTGGTTACCAATTCCTTCCACGGCACAGTATTTTCTATCCTCTTTGAGAAACCGTTCCTGTCCGTTAAACTTGCATCCACCTCTTCGCGAGTGGAAAATCTACTGAATATGACTGGATTGGCCAGCCAACTCGTGGAAGGAACAGTAAAGACATATAATCTTACTGTTGATTACACTGATGTCCAAAGGGTTTTAACAGAAGAGCGTCAGAAATCGTTAGATTACTTAAAAAGTATTTGTCGAGCATGACTATAACATCATTAAAATCTGAATTGTGTTGTGGATGTGCGGTTTGTTATGACCGCTGTCCGGTGAATGCGATCTCGATGAGGGAGAACGCAGAAGGCTATATTGCTCCTGTCATTGATGTTGCATTATGTATTGATTGTGGTCAGTGTGCCAAAGTCTGCCCACAGATGAATGGAAGTCAAGGTCGCGATTATCAAAAGCAAAGTTATGTTTGCTTCGATCCAAATACGGATAGGGAAGGAAGGTCTTCTTCTGGTGGAATGTTTGCATTGATTGCAACTTATATCTTAGAGAAGGAACACGGTGTTGTATATGGTGCTGCCATGGTTTACGAAAATGATATATTGCAGTGTAAGCATAAAAGAATTGAAAATACAAAAGATTTACATTTGTTGCAAGGCAGCAAATATATGCAGAGCCATACGAATGGCATATATAAGCAGGTAAAAGATGATTTAAAATCTGGCAGAACTGTTTTATTCTCAGGAACGTCATGCCAAGTGGCCGCTCTTAAAAGGTTTGTTGGTGAGAACGATTATTTGTTTACTGTAGATCTGGTTTGTCATGGCGTACCATCGGATAAATTATTCCGAGACTATATTCACTTTGTCGAACTAAAGAATCACTGCCATATAACTAATGTAAGTTTTCGAAACAAGGGATACTATCATTTTGGGAGAGAGGATACCTATTCTTTCCTCTATTCGTTCACAAACGATAAAGATCAAACTGGTAAAAAGCGGATTCCTTCATATAAGAGTGCTTTTTTTGTTTTGTTTCGTGATAGGGCAGGCTACAGACTGTCATGCTATCATTGTAAATATGCATCATTGCAAAAGCCTAGTGATATAACATTAGGTGATTTCATACCGTGTGATAATGAAATAAAGCGGTACGGTTTTATCAAAAAACAGCATTATTCATCAGCTATTATAAATAATGAGCGTGGTATGGGGCTGTGGAATTTAATATCGTCACATACCATTGCGACACGGATTCCCATGGATGAGATGTTACCTCATCATGGTAATTTGCAAGCACCTAGTGCTGTTACAGAAAGAGGAAGGAAATTCTTATCTGTGTATAAGATAGGAGGATATGAAAAATTGCAAAAATGTATTATTAAAGCTTATTGTAAATCCGAAATTATAAGATTTATCAATAGGTTAAAATTTAAGCGTTTATTTTGAAGATGGAAGTTCACCATAATGTTAGCATCAATAAGATTGCGTGGCTCAAGATTCCAAATCCTGGTGTGATTAAAAATCTGTTTATACCGGAAAACAGGGCTGAATTGGAAGAGTTGTGTTGTAAATTGTATTCAGAGAAAAAGCAATTTGATGTCATTGGGCATACTTCCAATATATTATATTACTCCACATATAATCCTGAAAATGTGGTTTCAACCCGAAAGGTTAATTTCTATTCCGTGCATGATAATGTGATAGAATGTGATTGCGGAGTAAATGTCAGCAAGCTTTCTCGCGAAATGGTTGAATTCGGATTTGAGGGGTTTGAGGGTTTGATAGATCTTCCTGGAACCATTGGAGCTGCTATTTTTGGAAATGCTGGGTGTTATGATTGTAGCATTACCAGTCTGCTTGAATATTGTGAACTACTTCGTCCTGATGGGACAATTGTAAGACTATCAAAAGATGATCTGGAATTAAGCAAAAGATCGACTGTACTCAAAAGGAAAGAGGTTGATGGTATCATTTTATTTGCTTTCTTATCCAAAAGAAAAGGAGATCCAACTAAGCTTCAGGCTGTAGCAGATATTAATAGGCAACGAAGAAGGATAACACAACCAGGTCCAGCCAAAAATTTAGGTAGCGACTTTGCAAGTGTGGGAAAGGTAACGTTAAAATATAGAATTTTAATGTTGCTGTGCAGAGTTTATTATTTATTATACTATCTGAAAATTCATCTTACTCGAAGACAAATAACATCTTTCATACTTAAAATAGTAGGACATAGAGAGTTAATCCCATACCTAGAGTGGGGTTGGAATAGGTTTATTTGGAAAGATGACAGTGCATTCGTCTTATTTAATGCCTATAAAAAGTTATATCTGTCATTTTTTCAAAATGACAGACTGGAAATTATTGAAAAGAAGTAGTATTTATGAAAATAGGTATATTAACATATCACAGAGCAGAAAACTATGGTGCTTTGTTACAGGCTTACGGTCTTAAAATATATTTGTCCTCTTTAGGGCATGATGTATCTTTTGTGGACTATTGGCCTGAATACCATCAGAAGTACCATAAGATTTTGAGAATGGATAAAATTCTATATGGTTCCTTAAAAGAAAAATTGGTTTCGATATATAATGTTCTTTTTTGGGGTATGTTTCGATATCGTAGAAGGAGAAATCTTCAACGATTTATGCATGAACATCTTGGATTAACGCAAAATCCTCTATACTCAAAGGATAATGATATCGTCAAAGGGTATGATTGCGTGGTTTATGGCAGCGACCAAATATGGAGAAAACAAAGTCAAATATCTGATATTGGTTTTAATTCATGGTATTTTGGCTCTGATAATATTATTACACCAGTCAAAATTGCTTATGCTGCTAGTATGGGGCAAATATTATGTTCGGAGGATGACAATAGTTATTTGATAAAATATTTGGGCGGTTTTTCGCATCTCTCGGTACGTGAACAAGATTTGAAAGAAAAATTAAATACATTAGGTTTTCATCCTGAACTAGTCTGCGACCCGGTTTTTCTGTTGCCAAAAGAAGAATGGAGGAAAATCTTTAGTCCTCAAGAATATAAAGAAAAGTATATTTTAGTATATAATTTATTGGAAAATAAAGAAACAGTTGTCTTAGCTGAAAAAATTCATCAACAGACTGGATTACCTATAAAAGAAATTAATATTCGTTTTGGAATTAGACATTTAGGAAAGAGGTACATAAGAATAGCAAAAGTAGACGATTTTTTAAGTCTGATTGATAATGCGGAGTATGTTGTGAGTAATTCATTTCATGGTGTTGCTTTTTCTTTGATTTTTGAAAAGAATTTTTTCGCTATTGGGATGGAAGAAAAATCTTCTAGAGTTATATCTTTATTAAATATCGCAGGTCTTGATGATCGGTATTTGAGTAGTGTGGATAAGTTAAACCTAAATAGAAGTATAAACTTTCAACTTATAAGAAAAAAAATGGATCCTTTCATACAAAAATCAAAAGATTATTTATTATCATCGCTAAAATTGTGATTATGAGAAGTTCTTTTTTCTATATCATTTTTTTAAGTTTACTCTTGTCGTTCTTTTATGCCTCAATAGATTTTTGGGGAGAAGCTCAGGCAAACTGGGATTATTCTGATATGAACTCTAGATGGCTGAACTATTCTTTTTTTTTATTGGATATATTCTGCGCATTTGTATTATTCTTGAACTGTAAAGGGAAACAATATTCTAAAATATTTATTATATGTATACTTTGGTTGTTGATTATGCCGCTTATTTTGCTTTATAATAAAGGGTCTGTAGGAGATTATATTAATACTTTATTATGGCCTTTATTGTTTGAGGCAAACTATCTATTTATAGTTAACAAAAAGGGTAGAATAAAAACACTTGTCTTAATCGTTTTTTTTGTATGGCTATTTGGTTTGTACTATTTTTTATTTGAGGGGTTTTCTGTTGAACGCCAAACTAATACTATTTTTTATGCTTTCATACCCTTACCTTTTTTTCTTTTATTTAAATCAAGGAATATGCAAATAGTGATATTGCTATTATTTACTTTCTTAGTATTATTGTCAATGAAGCGTTCTGCAATGTTGGCAATGGCTTTAATATGGATAATGTTTTTTTTTATATTATATTTTAAGGGTGATAAAAGGAAGAAGGGAGGGATATGTGTAGTTACAATATTGGCTTCAATACTTTCTTATTATATATTCCAATCTGTAGATAAATCAGTTGGGGGTGAGCTCTCTGAACGTGTTAATACTGAAGAAACAGAAAATACAGGACGTCCTCTGATTTGGGCAACAACATGGGTGATGATACATGATTGCTCTCCTCAGCAACTGATATTGGGAAATGGCCATTATGGTGTTAAAAGAGATTCTTTTCTTGAATTATCAGCTCATAATGAGTATTTAGAAACACTTTACGATTATGGTATTATCGTTTTTGTTATTTATCTTTATTTTATTGCGTTATTGGTTAAAAAATGTGTGTGTTTTTATAAGTCAAATTCTGTTTTTTTAATTCCATATATTACTTCTCTTTGTATTTTTTTTTCAATAACTATGGTAGGGCATCTTTTGCTTTATACTTCTTATTTTAATTTGTTAATTCTATTTTGGAGCTCAATAGAAGCTTATATATATGGATGTAAAGATAGTTCTCATATACAAGAACATAATACATCAAATAATAAGATGCTATGTATATATTAATGTTAACAAGAGGTATTCCTACTAAGGAAGAGCCAATATGGGGTATTTTTGAGATGCAACAAGCTATAGCTCTAAAAAATGCTGGACATAAAGTTGTTATTGGCTTTATCGATGAACGATTAAAATCAAAAGAAAGGTTTCTTTGCGTGTTTAAGTCTATAGGTATTCATAAGAAAAACAATAATGGAATATTGGTATATGATGTTTTTTATATGCCAAGGCGTTTTGTTAAATGGATGGGTGCTAAAAAATATTTTAGATTTTTGGACTGGCAATATGAACAACTGCTTAAATGTATAGTTAAAGAAACAGGTGTGCCAGATGTCATATATTCACATTATCTTCAGATAAATTATTTTGCTGTCAATCTTCATAATAAATTTAATATTCCAGTAGTAGGTGTTGAACATTGGAGTGAGTTACAGCGACCTGTGATTGCAGATTATGTAAAGAAAATGGCTCAACAAACATATCATAAATTAGATAAGTTGATATGTGTCTCAGAACCCCTTCGGGATATTATAAAGAAAAATTTTGGCGTAGAGGGTGTGGTTGTAAACAATATCGTGGAGATTGATTACGATAAAGTTTCTTTCATGAAGGGAAAATCTAATAAAAAGAATGATCAAATCAATATAGTCTCTGTAGGTAGATTGGCTCCCCCAAAAAAGATGGATGACCTCCTGCGAGGTCTTTCGCAATGTACCATGCCTAAAGAAAAGTGGCAACTAACTATTGTTGGAGGAGGGTCACTTGAAGCACCTTTAAAGGCACTGACTAAGGAACTTAGATTGGAAGATAATGTGATTTTTACAGGTATGGTTTCTCATGAAGAGGTATGTCGTATTATGTCTGAGAGTGATTTTTTTGCTTTAGCTTCAGGATATGAAACCTTTGGCGTAGTTTTCATTGAAGCTATGTCGTATGGTCTTCCTGTATTAGGAACTCGTTGTGGTGGACCAGAAACTATTATTAATAAGAACAATGGCTTATTAGTGGATAATGGAGATATAGATGGTCTTGTTAAGGCTTTGGACACAATGATGAAGACTTATATGTATTATTCGCCAGAAGCGATCAAGGCAGAAGTTAAGGCAAAATATTCTCCTAAGGCAATAATTCCAAAGATTGAGAAAGTGATGAAAGAAGCAATAAAAAAGTAGAAAAATAAGAATCAAACACTTAAATTTTATTTACAAAATTATTTTATTATGGAAATTGAAGAATTTGTTAAGAATTTTGCGGACCAGTTTGATGAAACTGATGCAAGTGTATTCACTCCCATAACAGTTTTTAAGGAGTTAGATGAGTGGTCTTCTTTAATTGCTTTGTCTGTGATCGCAATGGTTGATGAGGAATATGATGTCACATTGAAAGGGAATGACGTGAAGAGTGCATCTACCATTGAGGATTTATTTAATGTTGTAAAATCACGGGCATAATTATGGCATTGTTGAAAATTGAAAACGTCCGTATCTCAGGAATGAGTGTGGGCGTTCCACGTAAAGTTGTAAAAACGATATCTACTACATCTAAATATGGTGCGGAAGATTTTGTAGCAACAACAGGTGTCATAGAAAAAAGGCTCGACAATCTTACTACATCAGATTTAGCTCTGCCTGCCGTAGAGAAACTTATCGCGGATTTGAAGTGGGATAAGTTAGATATTAAAGGACTGGTATTTGTCACGCAGACACCAGACTATTTCCTTCCTGCTACATCTTGTGTAGTACAGGGAAAACTTGGCCTTGGTAAAGATTGTTATGCAATGGATATAAATCTCGGTTGTTCTGGATGGGTATATGGTCTTTCAGCAATGGCTGCTTTAATGCAGACCGGCTGTATAAAAAAGGCTATCGTGATTGCTGGAGATGCAAGAAAACAAGCTGCTGAGGAGCAAGATCAATTGTTTGGATTTGCGGCTACGGCAACTGCTCTTGAGTATGACGAAAACGCAGGTCCTATTTATTTTGATTTCGGAACAGATGGTACTGGGTATGATGCTATTATTCGTCCTGGAGGAGGGTGCCGCAATCAGTTTAATGAGAACTCCTTAAAATTGGAAATGTGTGATGATGGAAGAATGCGTCATAGCCTTCAGACAAGAATGAAGGGGATGGATGTCTTTGCGTTTGGAATATCAACAGCTCCAAAGTCAATTAAGAATCTAGCAAAATTCATCGATGGTGAAAACAATGATAAACCATGGCTTGATTATGATTATTATATTTTTCATCAGGCAAACATGAAAATGAATGCTCAGATTGTCAAGAAACTTAAACTTGAGGATGATAAGGTGCCATATTCTATGTCTCATTTTGGTAATACATCATCAGCTTCAATACCACTAACGATAGTTACACAATTGAAGGATAAGATTAAAAATAAAAAAACAAAGTTCATGTGTTGTGGTTTTGGAGTTGGCCTCTCTTGGGGTACTGTAGCATTTACCACAGAAGATTTTATTATTTCTGATTTAGTTGAAGTTTAATATGAATCCTAATCCATTCTCTCTAACTGGTAAGACAATATTAATTACAGGAGCTTCTTCTGGTATTGGCAAGGCTTCTGCTATTCAGTGTTCCACTATGGGTGCTAATGTAATTATAACAGCCCGTGATGAGCAACGTCTCAACCAAACGTTTTGTTTTTTGGATACCAGCAAACAAAATATAAGTATTATTGCGGATTTAACAAATAAAGAAGATATTGATAGACTTATTAGCGAATTGCCTATAATTGATGGGGTAATGCTGTGTGCTGGTAAAAGTAAAAGACTTCCAATTCAGTTTATAACTCGTGAAAGCTTAGATGATTTATTTAACATTAACTTTTATGCACCTGTAGAGTTATTGAGATTGCTTTATAAAAAAAAGAAGATTTCTAAGGGTGGTTCTGTCGTCTTAGTCGATTCAATAGGGGGTAACACGGTATTTGCACCTGGTGCAGCGATGTACGGAAGTTCAAAGGCTGCACTAAATGCCATGATGAGGTATTGTGCTAAAGAGTTCGCATCTCGTTTAATCAGAGTAAATTGTATTTGTCCTGGTATGGTTGATACCCCATTGATTCATAGAGGAGATATAACAGCAGAACAACTTGAAAAAGATAAAGACCAATATCCCCTCAAGAGATATGGCACTCCTGAGGATATTGCATATTCCGCGGTTTATCTTTTAAGCGATGCTTCTTCGTGGTTGACAGGGCAAGATATTATTATTGATGGAGGTATTTCTATTAATTAATTAGAATGGCTTTTCTAAAAATAGATAATGTAGCTATTCGTGGCTTGGCAGCCTGTGCTCCGGTCACGATAGAAGAGAATGCTGATTTGCCAGTCTTCGAAGAAGGGGAGGCTGAGCGAGTAATCAACCAAACGGGTATTGTTCGCAAGCATGTGGTGCCGCCTGGAACTACGGCTCTTGATCTGTGTAAGGCAGCCATGGAGAAACTACTTGAAGATTTGAAATGGGAGAAGGACAGCATTGATGTGCTGATTTTTGTCAGTACTACCTTCGACCATATCATTCCTCCTAACTCCTGTATTCTTCAAGGTATGCTTGAACTATCTGAAGAAACGCTTTGCATTGATCTTCGTCAAGGTTGCCCTGGTTGGACGCACGGTATGACCACGATGACCTCACTGCTTTCTCATGGAGGCATGAAGCGTGGAATCCTATTGGTGGGTGATACCACAACCCTTTCACATTCTCCGCTGGATAAGGAAACTCGTCCATTGTTTGGGGATGCTGGTACGGCTACTGCACTGGAGTTTGATCCGGAGGCAAAGCCAATAGAGTTCTATCATGGTACTCGTGGTAAAGACTATAAAAGTATTTATGCCAAGAATGGTGGATTCCGTTATCCGCTAGACGAAGAGGCCTTGAAGTTTGTTGAGCATGGCAAAAACATCCGATATCGCAGTACTGACGTAGTGATGGATGGTATGAGTGTATTTGGCTTTGGTCTGTCAATGGGACCCAAGAGTGTGAATTTACTTTGTGAACACTTCGGCATTGATAAGGAAAACGTAGATTATTATCTCTTCCATCAGGCCAACCACTACATGAACGACAAAATTCGTAAGAAGCTGAAGATTGACGAAAGCAAGGTTCCATATAGTATGCAGGATTTCGGAAACACCTCATGTGCTTCGATTCCTCTTACATTGGTATCTCAATGCAATAAGGAATATGCAAGCAAGAAACTCAATTCCGTAGCTTGTGCCTTTGGTGTAGGTTTGGCTTGGGGCTGTGTTCACTTTGAAACTGAAAATATAGTTTGTCCGGATTTAATTTTATTATAATATGACGAATATAGAAAAATATAATCAGATCTTTGCCGAGACCTTAAATTTGGGTCTTGATGAGGTGAAAGATGCTAAATTCAAGGAAACTCCATTATGGGATTCCGTAGGCCACATGACTTTGGTGGCAGCTCTTGAAGACGCATTTGATGTGCTTTTAGAGGCAGAAGACTTGATGGCTATCAGAAGCTATCAGGGTGGTATAGATATTCTCTCTAAAAATTATGAAATAGAATTCTGATATGACCGACGTGTTTCAACTCCTTGAAGAATTCAGTGGCAATACTTGTATTGTTACGGATGCGGGGCGTGAAATGAGTTATGCTCAGTTGCTGGAGGTGAGTGGGAAGATTGCCCAACAATTGAAAACTGGCAGTATGGCGTTTTGCTTTTGTGGCAATCAGGTGGGATCTGTAGCTGGTTATCTGTCCTTTCTACATGCTCATGTGCCAGTATTGTTGCTCGATGCCAATAAAAACAAGGATTTGGTGGATGACCTTTTGGCTATTTATCATCCCCGTTTTGTATGGATACCCAGCGAAAAAGCAGAGGGATTAGACGGAGCAAAGTGCATTTATGAAGCGGAAGATTATTCTTTGCTTCAATATGAAGTACCTGATATAGAGACTCATCCTGAATTGGCTTTGATGCTTACGACTTCTGGCAGTACAGGTAGTCCTAAGCTCGTAAGATTGACATTGAATAATCTCCTGAGTAATGCCAGAAGTATCGTGGAATATTTGGAAATAGACCAGAGTGAAAGACCTATCACATCACTTCCTATGTATTACAGCTATGGACTTTCTGTTATCAACAGCCATTTGATTTCTGGTGCCACTTTGCTGATGACCAATAACACGATTCTTCAGCGTGAATTCTGGAAATTTGCGGCAGAGCAGGGTGCTTCAAGCATATCTGGCGTTCCATACACTTACGAAATGCTTCGTCGCTTGAGATTCTTCCACATGAACCTGCCTAAACTTAAGACCATGACTCAGGCAGGTGGCAAGTTGCATCCAGAGTTTGTGAAGGAGTTTGTAGAACAAGCCAAGGAACACGACAAGCGTTTTATTGTGATGTATGGCCAGACAGAGGCTACAGCTCGTATGAGTTATACACCACAGGAAAATATACGGGAGAAATATATGAGTATAGGTATCGCTATACCTGGTGGTAGGTTTTCACTGATAGATGTTAGTGGTAATGAGATTACAGAACCCGAAACTGAGGGCGAATTGGTTTATCGTGGTCCTAATGTCTCTTTAGGTTATGCGGAATGTCTGGATGACCTGAAAAAGGGCGATGAAAACCAAGGTGAACTCCATACCGGTGATGTTGCCAAATTCGATACGGATGGTTATTTCTATATTACTGGTCGTTTGAAACGTTTCGTAAAGGTTTGGGGTAATCGTTGTAATCTTGATTCTGTGGAGCAGATGGTGAAGACTATTACATCCAACTGCGCTTGCGTTGGTGTGGATGACAAAATTACAATCTTTGTTGCAGAAGAAGTTGATGATAAGGTTATCATCAACATGTTTGGTGAAAAGACAGGTTTGAATACCCGTGCTTTTGAAGTTAGACATATAGATGTGATTCCGAAGAATGCATCGGGAAAGGTGCAGTATAAGGAGTTACAAGCGTTACTGTAGTTATTGATTATGTATAAACATTTTTTTAAGCGTGTTTTAGACTTTTGCTTCTCTTTAGTAGTGCTAATAATTCTTTTTATTCCTTTGCTTATCATCACCGTTGGGCTTCATTTTGCCAATAAGGGAGCTGGGGCTTTTTTCTTACAGAAAAGGCCGGGAACAAAGGGCAAAGTTTTTAATCTTATCAAGTTCAAGACAATGACAGATGAGGTTAACGAGCGTGGAGAACTGTTGCCGGATGAATTCAGATTGACAAAAATAGGGCAATTTGTTCGATCTACTTCTATCGATGAATTACCTCAACTTTTTAACGTGTTGAAGGGTGATATGGCGCTGATTGGACCTCGTCCACTTTCTCTGAAACTTCTTCCTCTTTATACTAAGGAACAAGTGCGTAGGCATGATGTTCGCCCTGGTATTTCTGGATGGGCGCAGGTTAATGGTAGAAATCATGCAAAATATAGTGAGAAGTTTGCAAACGATGTTTGGTATGTGGATCATTGCACTTTTGCAACAGATTTAAAGATAATATGGATGACCATTCGAAATGTGCTTAATAGAAGTGATATCGGGTCTGGTGCAGAGGATATGGACACTGTTGATGATTTACATTTTGGTATTCGATTGCTGAAATTTGGATCAGACTATCCTGTTATTGATAACTATAAGAAAGGAAATGCTATATCTAGTATATATCCAAATGCTAATTATTATGCTTGTGGGCGACAGGCTATAAACGACCTTATTGGAAAATTTCAATGGAAAAGGATTTGGATGCCTTCATATTTCTGCTATGATATAATAAACTATATCAAGACAACGGGTATTAAGGTTGTTTATTATGTAGACTATCCTGGAAATGACGATGAAACAAGCATTGGTAAAATACAGTTTGAAGAAGGAGATGTTCTTTTCAGAATGAATTTCTTTGGATTCAGAGGTGTGAGAACTAACAAGACCATCCCAGTTCCTGTTATTGAAGACCATTCCCACGACCTTGTTGGAGAGTGGCCTCAAAATAGTGATGCTGATTTTTGTATAGCTTCATTAAGAAAAACACTTCCAATTAGTGAGGGGGGAATTCTTTGGTCTCCAAAAGAAAAAAAACTGCCCTTGTTTCCAAAAGAGACAGAGGAGAATAATAAACTTGCAGATATCCGCTATAAAGCGATGACGAGAAAGGCTGGTTATTTGAATGGCTCAATTAAGAAGCCTCGTTTTAGGCAAGATATGTTAGACACCGAAAAGATGTTAGATAAAATACCAATATCGAAAATTTCAAATGATAGTTGGAATATAATTAATGAAATAGATATCCAAGAGTGGTATGATCGCAAACATCGTAATTGGAATTTATTACAAGACATTACTAACGAAGATGTGAAGATACTGCAACCTGAAAAAAATACATTTAATCCTTTCTCACTGGTGCTTTTGTTCAAGAGTAAAGAGGTAAGGGATAAGATGAGGGATATATTGATCAATCGCCAAACTGTTTTTCCCGCCATCCTTTGGAAAATACCGGAAATGCAAAATTCTGAGAGTGTGGATTTCGCTAATAGAATGCTGAGTATACATTGTGATGGCAGGTATGATAAAGACCTTGATGAACTGAAAGAAAGAATCATTACAGCAATACGATTACTGAAAGGACAATGTTAAGTGAAATAGGAAGCAATTTTTGGATTAGTCCTAACGAGTTATCTCTGCAAGTTTTAGAGATAACGCCGGAAAAGTTCAATTGCAAGGGTTCGGATTATGTTTGGATGTCTACAGGTAGGGGGGCTACTTCTTTTATACTGGATACAATTGAAAGGCGAAATTTTAATGTCAGTAAGGTAGCTTTATTGCCTCCATTCACCTGCAATACGGTAATTGAGCCTTTCCTCGCTAAAGGATATGAAGTCAAAACATTCCATACAGGAAAGGATTTGAGGTCAAAAGGTGCGGATATTGTTTCTGCAGCTCGTGAATGTAATGCAGGCGTTGTGCTATTCCATCGCTATTTCGGAGTAGATTCAATAGCAGATATTGATGAAGCTGTTAATGAACTTCGGAATGCGGGCATTATTGTTATAGAAGATTGTACACAATGCCTATACAGTACTTTCAAGAGAGCAAATGCTGATTATGTTGTTGCCAGTATCAGAAAATGGTGTGGTGTTCCAGATGGAGGATTTGCGGTTTGCAAGGATGGAAGTTTTGAAAATAAGCCGGAAAAGAAAGATACTGAATTGGAAGAAGCTAAAAAGGAGGCTTCAATTTTAAAATATCAATATTTGTTTGAGGGGGCTGGATACAGGAATGTGTTCTTGACAAAATACAGAAAAGCAGAAGATATTTTGGATGAAGAGAAGCTGTATTTTACCATCTCTGATTTGTCGGCGGCTATTCAAAGTAATCTGGATATTGAGAGTCTGAAGCAAAAAAGAAGAGAGAATTACAAGATTATAGCTGAGGGTCTAAAAGAGGTAGAAGGCATAACAGTCATAACTGAAGTATTGGCTGAGGATGAAGTCCCTCTATACTGTCCGATTCTTAGCGAGCATCGATTTGATATTCAAAAACTGCTGGTAAAGAACGCTATTTATGCTCCTATTGTTTGGCTAAAGGCAGACAGTTGTCCTGCAGTGGACGAAGATGCTGATTATTTGTATGATCATATTCTATGCATTCCGATAGATCAGCGATATGGTGAAGACGATATGAAGCGAGTAATAAATACATTAATTCAGAATAAATGAAAAAAATAGCAATAATCGGTGGGGGCGTGATGGCTTCATACTTTGGAGAGGCTTGTCATCGTCTTGGATATGAAGGTCATTATTTTTCCATGCTCGATGGCAAAGTTGATGATTCGAAAGTGGATTTCTTTCATGAGATCAATATCTTCAACAAAGATGGAATTGTGACTATATGCAAAGAAATAGGCGTGGATGGTGTTGTGCCCACAACCGAACTTTCAGTTCCTATTACAGCTTATGTGGCAGAAAAGCTTGGGTTGCTGGGCAATCCAGTTAAAGTAGCAGAGGTAATAACTAACAAGTATCGCAATCGCGAATGCATAAAGGATCTGACAGATCTTCTTTCTCCGAAATTCGTAGCAGCAAAATGTATAAAAGATATAGAGAACTCTGATGTTCCTTATCCTATGATTCTGAAACCTGTAAGCTTAGGTGGTAAAAGAGGTATCACTGTTGTGAATAAGTATGATGAGCTGATTGGCGCATTTGAATATGCAGCTAATAGCTTTCGCAAAGGTGTTCAGCCGTTGATTATTGCAGAGCAATTCCTTGAAGGAGGAATGGAGTGCAGTGTAGAATCAATTTCTATCAAAGGTCGCCATACTATTATCCAGATTACCCAAAAGGATAGTAGTGATGCACCTCATTGTGTGGAATTAGGTCATCACCAGCCTGCACCTCTTTCCGATGAAATTTGGAATAAGGTTGTCAAGGGCGTAAGCTCCGGACTGACAGCCATTGGATTGGACAATGGCCCTTGTCATACAGAAATTAAAATCATAGATGGGGAGGTCTATCTTATTGAATTCAATGCTCGACCAGGTGGGGATCACATTTGGTGGCCAATGGTAGAACTGAGTACCGGATTTGATATTATCGGTGCTGTGGCTCAGGCAGCGACTGGTGACCTAGAATCGATTGATGTGAAGAGTTTCAAACACCGCTATTCCGGTTTGTATTATGTAGTAAAACAAACCGCACATCTTAAGGCGATCTTTGATACCTGCGAAAAAGAGAAATGGTGCTGGGAAAAGAACTTCATTACTGATGATTTATACGAATTGGTCCAGAATGATATGGAACATACCAACTATATGATCTACTCTTCTGAGGAGGAGGATCCTGTTGAAAAACTTCTAAAGAAACAGTAATTCAATGATAGAAACATTAGGATTAGATAGTCGCGAAAGATGGAACGAGGTGGCGAAGTCTTTTAAAGATTATGACATTTACTATTCGCCAGAGTATCTGATTTCATTTCAGATGATAGGTGATGGAGATCCGATACTGATTTATTATAAAGAAAATGGGTTAAAGGCTATGTGTGCCTTGATGAAACGTTCGCTGAAAACGTATGGTGTGGACGATTGGTTCGACCTGATAACGCCATATGGTTATGGTGGTTTTGTGTTTGAGGGTGATATGTCCGAAAACAATAAGAAGGTCTTCAGCAAAGCATTCAAACAGTGGGTTGTGGAACATAATGTAGTAAGTATCTTCTATCGTTTTCATCCTCAGTTAAGAACCGCAGAAAATGCCTATTGGTATTGCGATCCGATAATGCTTGGACATACTATTGAGATGGATCTTACTGATGAAGACACTATATGGAAGAATATGACCAGCAAGAACCGTAATATGATTCGCAAGGCTGAAAAGAATGGTATAACTATAGAACATGGTTTGACGTGGGAACTTTTCCTTGAATTCAAAGTGGTATATGATGCCACGATGGTCAAAGACAATGCTGAGGAATATTACTTCTTCAAGGAAGATTTCTATCGTAGTATTTTTGATAATATGAAAGATACCTGTGAAATATTCTATGCTGTATATGAGGGGAAGAAGATCGCTATGAGTATGATGTTACATGAGAATGATAGAATGCATTATCATCTCTCGGGTTCTGTTTGGGAATATCGCAATCTGGCACCATCGAATCTTTTGCTGTACGAAGCAGCAAAATGGGGTAGCTCCATAGGCTGTAAGATTTTTCATTTGGGAGGTGGTGTTGGTAGTGGAAAGGATAATCTCTTTAAATTCAAACGCGAATTCAATAGAAACTCTGATATTACTTTTGGAATTGGAAAGCAGATTTGTAATCAGGAAATGTATGACAAACTGGTTCAGTTTTGCATTGATGGAAAAACTGATTTTGATAAGGATAATAAGTTCTTCCCATTGTATCGTACAATATAACATTAATTGAAACTTATAATTAGAGAGATATGGAAAAAAGTGTGTACTTTAGAGCCTTAGAACCTGAGGATGCTGAGTTGATATATCAGTGGCACAACGATGCCGAGATGATGAAGAATGCCGTGGGCATGGAGAGATTTTGGAGCAAACAGGATTGTCGAGATTGGGTAGCAGCTCGTAGCAAAAGAGATAACTTTAATTTTTGGTTTGCTATTTGTCTCAATGATGAATCTAAAAAGATGATAGGTTATTTTGGCATTAACAAAGTGCATTATGTAAATCGGTCGGCAACAAGTGACGCAATAGTAATTGGGGACAAAGAACATAGAGATGGCTTTGCTTGGATTGAAACATACTTGTATATGAAATACTTCGTTTTTGAAGTGTTGCATCTTCATAGATTCTATGGCTCTTGTATGGCCACTCAAAAGCAGACTCTTTTTATGACAAAACTATTGTATGCTCATGTGGATGGCATAATTCCTGATTGTTATTTTAAGAATAATCAATATATAGATGAGGTTTTAACATCTTCGCTTGATGACGAGTACTTCATGCATAAAAATAATGGTGACTTCGAAATGAAGGCTTTGTTGAAGCGCATAAGGCAACTGAGAGAAGAAGAAAAGGAAAAAGAAAAATGACAAATAACGTGCTCCAAATTTCACAACGTGGCACAGAGATGCCACTTTCTCCTATACGTAAACTTTCTCCGCTGGCATTCGCTGCAGAGGATAGAGGGATAAAGGTTTACCGACTGAACATCGGTCAGCCTGACCTGCCAACGCCTCAATGTGCAATAGATGCCATGAAGAATGTGGATATAAAGATTTTAGCGTATAGCCCTTCACAAGGCTTTAAAAGCCTACGTGAAAAGATGATGGGTTACTATGCTAAATACAATATCCATATAACAGCGGATGATATTATCATTACCAATGGTGGTTCGGAGGCAGTTCTATTTGCTTTTATGAGCACCTTGAACCCAGGTGATGAGATTATTGTTCCAGAGCCTGCATACGCCAATTATATGTCGTTGGCTGTATCGGCTGGTGCAGTTATATGTACCATTCCAACGACTATAGAAGAAGGATTTTCACTGCCAAAAGTGGATCAATTTGAAAAACTGATTAATGAGCGTACGAAGGCAATTCTGATTTGTAATCCGAATAATCCTACGGGGTATCTCTATACGCAGAAGGAGATGAACCAAATACGGGATTTAGTGAAGAAGTATAATCTTTACTTGTTCTCGGATGAGGTTTATCGTGAGTTTATCTATACAGGATCTCCATATATCAGTGCCATGCATCTAGAGGGGATAGAACAGAATGTGATTCTGATTGATTCCTTCTCGAAACGTTATTCTGAGTGTGGTATCCGTATAGGAACATTGATGACTAAGAACGAGAAAGTACGCGCTGCTGTGATGAAGTTCTGTCAGGCAAGGCTTAGTCCTCCATTGATTGGACAAATCATTGCAGAGGCTTCATTGGATACACCTGAAGAATATCTTCGTTCTGTTTATGATGAATATGTGGAGCGCAGAAAATGCTTGATAGATGGTCTGAATAGGATCCCCGGTGTTTATACCCCAATCCCAATGGGTGCCTTCTATACTGTGGCTAAACTCCCTGTGGATGATACCGAGAAGTTTGCTGCTTGGTGTCTGGAGGAATTCTCGTATGAAGATGCTACCATTATGATGGCGCCAGCTTCAGGATTCTATACCACTGAAAAGATGGGAAAAGATCAAGTTCGTTTGGCCTACGTGCTAAAGAAAGAGGATTTACAGAAGGCACTTATTATATTAGAAAAGGCACTAGAGAAATATAATAAAAGATAAGGGTTGAAGATGTGTGAAGTTGGTTCTACCATTCTATGAGAAAACATCGAAACCAGAAAGAATATTGGAACTAATATTTGAAGGAGGTAATTTCGGACACAATCATGGGGAGAAGCCTATACCAATAGGCAAGTTAGCCTGACATTAGCGTGGAGTGACAGATACTTTAAAACGATATTGGATAGTGGGTAGAACAATTCCAAATGATATAAGTTTTTTCTTCCCGAACTAAGTGCATTAGCAAGGATAAAAAGCATTTTGAGAATTAATTGTTTATTCGAAGCATGAAGAGGTCGATAAAAATATTATTATTTTCTATAATCTATTTATTTTTAGTTAGCCATGTCCATGCTAACGCAGAAGAATTATTTAACAGAGGCAAGACTAATTACCGTATTGTGCTGTCTTCGAATGCTTCTAAAACAGAGGAGACAGCTGCAAATGAATTAGCGACATATCTGAAACAAATAAGCGGCACAACGTTCGAAATTACTGGTACTCCTGGCGAAAGGAATATCTATGTTGGTTATGATAGTGCTAATAAAGTATTTAAAAGATTAACCGCATACAAGAATGATGATGACGGTTTTATGGTAATGACTATTGGCTCTGATATTGTAATATTTGGAGGAAAAGAAAGAGGTACGATGTATGGTGTATATCGATTTTTGGAAACACTTTTTGGGGTAGAATGGTACACACCTACATTTACGAAAGTTCCCAAACTCACTACTTATAGTTTTAAAAAAATAGAATTTTCAGAACATCCTAAAATTTTTTACCGATATACCGATTTTTATTGTGTAAATGATGATGCATGGTTGGCTCATAATCTAATGAACAATAAGTATAGGAAATCTACACCTAATACAAATAAGTATGGCATCCAACGTTGTTTATGGAGCCAACATACAATGAAAATACTTTTGCCATCTAAAAGTAATTTTGATAAACACCCAGAATATTTTGCTTTGTATAAAGGGAAGAGAATTAAAGATGGACAATTGTGTTTGTCTAACCCCAAAGTGATTGATATCTTAACAAAAGAAATCTTAAAAGTTATAGAAAATCATCCCGAGTTTGATATTTATGATGTTTCGCAGAATGATAACAATTATTTCTGCCAATGTGAAAATTGTAAAGCTGTTGAAGCTAAATATGGAGGAAAATCTGGATTGATTTTGTGGGCAGTGAACCAAGTAGCGAATGAGGTAAAAAAAAGCTTTCCAGATAAATATATAACAACTCTTGCGTATAAATTAACCCGAAGCGCTCCTGTGGGGATAGCTCCTGCAGATAATGTTGTTATAAGACTGTGTGATATAGAATGCTGTTTTGCTCACTCCCTCTCAGCTGATAATTCAAGCCGAAATACTTCCTTTATAAAAGACTTGAAAGATTGGAGTCGTATAGCAAAACATATATTTATTTGGGATTATGCCGAGAATTGGCGAGGATTTATGACACCTTACCCGAACATTAATGCATTAGGATCCAATATTCAAACATTTATGAAGTATAAAGTAATGGGTGTATTTGAAGGAGGGCAGAATCTTTCTTACGGTAGTGATTTTGAAGAATTGAAGAGCTGGCTGATTGGAAAGTTGCTATGGAATCCGTATCAAAATACAGAGTTTTTAGCACGGCAGTTTATAAAAGACTATTATGGCTCTTCGTCTCAAGAAATTCTACAATATTACAATCTGTATAATTCACTTGTAAAACCTGATGTTCATATTGGATGTAGGCTTAAAAATGAGTCTGAGTTTTATAATGATGATTTCGTGAAAAAAGCATATCCTATTATGGAAAGAGCAGAAAAGGCTGCGAGTGATTCTGTTATATTAGAGCGCGTGAAGAAGGTGAAATTGCAAGTATTGGCGTCTGAATATGCATTGCATCCTCAAAATTTTTACAAAAGCGGGAAGTGGCTTGAATTCAAAACCTTGGTTTTGAAGTATAATGCTTACATAAAGTTGGGTGTTGGGCCAGAGAAGTTTATTCCAGAGTTTGAGAGTGTGGTTAAAAAAAGAAATGGCATATAAAAGAGTCAAGTATAAAACCGCTTGCTTTGTTAATTAGTATAGGTGTTTTGATTGCGACAGGTGTAGGATTGAAAAGAAGAATAAGGAAAACTGTATAGTCATGGTATTGGAGATAAAGTGTATGGGAATGAACCTATAGGGGAATTGTTACATCTTTGTACAATTTGGAGCATAACATCTTCGCTGCGAACAAAAATTTTAGAATTTATGTATAGCAGTGAAGATCTTGAAAGGTTTTACTTTCAATACCAGACCGAGGCTTTGCCTCATGGAGAATCTCTCCAATCGTTTTGCGTTAAGAACAAAGTTCCTTATAACATCTTTCAGAAATGGTACAAGGATACCCGTAAAAAAGTAGTTGAAGTCCAGGTTGATGGTGCTCCTGCAATTGGTCATGAGGAAAAATCCAGGGCTAGTGATCAACCTCAACCGGTATCACCAAGCAGAAATGATCACCCGGTTCGTATTTGGGTTGAGATTCGTATCAGCAATGGCTTGCATTTGTCCCAAAAGAATTTAAGCTACCCGGATTTGGTTCGTATGGTAGAGCAGTTGGAGGGGTTATGTTGAGTGTTACCGGTCTGAATCATTTTTATTATGTCCGTGATTTTACCGATATGCGTTGTAAACACAGCCGTGTGTTGTCTGTCATTCGTGAACGGCTTCACCGTGAGCCCAATGATGGAGACGTCTTTATAGTCATGTCTCGAAATCGCAGGATAGTCCGTATGTTTTCATTTGATAATCGTTCATATAGTCTGTTCGAAAAGAAGTTTGTGGCAGGCTATCAGTTCATGAAGGTGGAGCGGAACGGGGCAGATACTGTTTATCGGATTGCCTGGAAGGACGTGGTTTTGATTCTTGAGAATCCTATAGTTAAAACATTAAAAATCAGATAATTAATCTATTT